>JAKQEA010000098.1 GCA_029558715.1 Bacteroidota bacterium
TCAAGGACTTTAAGAGGTTTAGATAAATCAACTGTTTGCTTCAACGCCTGCTCTAAAAACATACTGCTGGCTTCCTGCACATAATAACAACCCGCATGAAACAGGGGATCGAAAGTAAATGATGGACGGGATTCAAGGTAATAGCCATATTCTGACCAAGGAACAGCCCCCCCACCCCCCAAGGAGGGGATTCGGGAAATATCTGTTATTTTGAATGGATTAATTCTTACTGATGTTACCTGCACACCGGAAGCATGAACTTTCTCAAAAGATTCTTTGTTGAAACCTTTAATGTCTTTTAATGATGATAATAACTTCTCAGGTAGCACCACCCAAATCTAAACTAAATCTTCTTATAAAATCAAAGCCTTATTCCTGTTTCACTCGCTATATTGTTTTTTTGCCATCAGGAACAGTTCTTTTAAAACATCTCTCTTTGTTAATAAGTCCTCATTGCTAATTCTTATACGATACCTGGAAAGTTTGACATTATAACCCATATCATCAAGGTCATTATTTTCTATTAATGAATCTATATTTTCAGATTTCGTAGTTAGAAGAACTAAAACAAAGTGATTTCTTTTTCGTATTCGCAGCCTTATAAAAGGCACTAATTGTCCATTCTGGCTAATTCTTACATTACTCTTTGTATAAATGAACTGATAGCATTCCTCAGTTTCATTAATTATTTCCAAAAATTTATCAGCAAGAAGCACTGTTTCGTTTGATGCTCTTTTTATCCAAAAATCTCTATTTGTTGAGGTTTGCTGAACTTCTCTCTCCTCATCTTCGTCAACAAATCCAAGTGGCATTTCATCCAATACCTTTGTAAACACAAGTCCAATATCGTCTCCGAACTTAAAAGCTTTCATCTGAATAGCAACAAGAGGAATAAATCCATTAAAAAGACTTATTACATTCAAAAACCTACTTGTTATATCTTCAGCAATTATCACAGCGCAATGGTCATATTGAGGATATCTTTTTCTTTCTATTTCCCAATACTCTATTGTTCTGATAACATGAGATTCGTCCGTCTTTCCGAGTTGTATTTCGACTTCATATCTTCTGTAAGTTTCGGGGTCTTGAAAAAGCAAATCAAGTCTTCCAGCTCTTGGCTGCATCCGTTCCATATCTTTTAATATGAGGTCGCCAAGTCCTATAATAGATGGGTCTTCAGCTATTTTGGCTTGAATAATTCTCTCAGTAATTTCTGGATGATCTCTGATACTTATTTGCTCAGGTTTAAAAAGCTTACTCATAATAAAATGAATTGAAACTTTATTATTCGTTCTAAGGGTTGGATAAACTTTAGTACTATAGATTTTTTATTTCACTAATCAAATCTTGCAATACTTTCTTTGCATCACCAAATAACATAGAAGTTTTGGGTTGAAAGAACAGATCGTTTTCTATGCCTGCATAACCGGGCTTCATGCTTCGTTTATTTACAATTACGTTTTTGGAAAGACCCACATCCAGTATAGGCATTCCGTATATAGGAGAGGAAGGGTCTGTTTTGGCGGCAGGATTCACAACATCATTAGCACCAAGAATCAGCACCACATCAACCGATGGGAACTCTTCATTGGCCTGTTCCATTTCAATCAGCTTGTCATAACTAACATCCGCTTCCGCAAGTAATACGTTCATATGCCCGGGCATTCTTCCGGCAACAGGGTGAATAGCATATTTCACTTCAACTCCTTTCGCTTCAAGCATTTTTTGTAATTCATGGCATGTGTGTTGTGCCTGTGCCACAGCCAGGCCATAACCTGGAACAATCATCACCTTATTAGCAAAGCTCATCACAACGGCGGAGTCATTGAGTGTGATTTCCTTATAAGACCCTTGCTGTTTGCTTCCTACAGCTGTGCTTCCTCCCCCAAATGAGCCAATTAACACATTGGTGAGTGAACGGTTCATGGCCTTACACATCAGTACCGTAAGGATTGTTCCCGCCGCTCCAACTAAAATACCTCCGGTAAACACAACCTTATTGTCATAAAGAAAACCACCACAGGCTGCAGACAAACCACTGAGAGAATTTAATAAAGAAATCACTACGGGCATATCCGCACCGCCAATAGGCATTACAAAAAAAACTCCATAAACGATTGTCAGAAAAAACAACCCATAAAACAGTAACATGGTATCACCGGAGTACAAATTGGCGCCAATATAAACAGACAACCCAATGCTGGTAAGCAATAATATGATGTTTATTATATGCTGCCCTTTAAATGAAAAGTCCTTTACTTTACCACTCAGCTTGCCCCATGCAATCAGGCTCCCAGAAAAGGTAATATTGCCTAGGATAACACCTGAAAAAAGGATAGCAAGTATTCCGGGTGTGGCCTGATCGGGCGGAAAACCGAGTTCAGCAAGATGTGTGAATTCAACAACCGAAATCAAAGTGGCAGAGGCACCGCCCAGCCCATTAAATAAACTAACCATTTCCGGCATAGCGGTCATCTTTATCCTTTTAGCTGCTAGTACACCGATAACAGTTCCTGTTGCGATGCCTCCAAAAATCCATATATGATTTTTGAGGGGGCTGCCGTCACTGTTGCGAAAAAGAAAAATAGTTCCCAAAATAGCTGCAAGCATGCCAATTCCAGCCACTATATTGCCCCTGCGGGCAGATGCGGGGTTCGACATCATTTTCAATCCCATTATGAAGGTTACTGCACCAATGATATAAATGATACTTAAAATTGATTCTCCCATGTTGAACTTTTTATCCGGTTATTTCTTCTTTTTAAACATTTCCAGCATTCTGTCTGTCACTACAAAACCTCCAACAACATTGATTGTACCTAATACTACTGCCATAAACCCTAATATGAGGGCTACATAATTATTATTGGCTGCCCGCCCCATAACAATAATAGCCCCCATTATAACGACACCACTTATTGCATTGGCATGACTCATCAATGGTGTATGCAGCACAGCCGGAACCCTCGCAATGACCACGAATCCAAGAAATATTACAAGCACCAGAATGTAAATCATTTGCTCATTGGCATGAATCCAGTTTAATACTATTTCCATATGCAGGTTTTATATATAATTTTAATTTCCTTTTACCCTTTCATGTACTACTACTCCGTTATGGGTTATACAACAACCTTTAACAAGGTCATCTTCCCAGTTCAGATGCAGATTTCCGTCTTTGTCTGTAATTAGATGTAAAAAATTCAGGACGTTTTTCCCATAAACTTTACTGGCATCTGACGGCATAGTGGATTGTAACGATGAATTACCAATAATGCTGATCCCATTATACCAGGTAATTTCGTTATTCTTAGTAAAGGGGGTATTGCCGCCGGTTACTGCAGCCAGATCAACAATAACAGATCCATTTCTCATTGTCTTCAACATTTCCTCTGTAATAAGTATAGGAGCCTTTTTACCCGGAATTTGTGCCGTGGTAATAACAATATCCGCCTTAGCCATGCTATCCGCAATTTTTTGTTGCTGCTTTTGCCTGTACTCCTCTGTTTGTTCCACTGCATATCCCCCTGCCTTACTGGAATCTGCAGCGCCTCCCACTTCAATGAATTTTGCTCCCAGGCTCATTACTTCCTCTTTAACTGCAGGTCTTGTATCAAAAACCTCCACCACAGCTCCTAAACGTCTGGCGGTAGCAATGGCCTGTAATCCCGCTACGCCAGCTCCCAGTATCAGCACTTTTGCCGGCTTAATGCTTCCCGCTGCAGTCATGAACATAGGGAAATATCTTCCATAAGAATTAGCTGCTACTAATACAGCCTTATACCCTGCTATGTTCGCCTGTGAACTCAAAATATCCATTGCCTGGGCTCTCGTAGTGCGGGGCAGCATATCAAGAGAAAAGCTGGTTAAGCCGGCAACTGCCCATTGTTTCATTAATTCAGTACTATATAAAGGCTGGAAAACCCCTATAAGAATTTTTGATTTAAGATACTGAACATCTGATTCTGCCGGAGGGTGAATAGCCAGAATAATATCAGAATCAGCAAATACTTTGTTACGGTCTTTTATTTGTGCGCCGGCGTTTACATAGTCAGAATTACTGCAAAAGGCCTTTTCTCCGGCTCCATCCTCAACAATTGTTCTGATACCTTTTTTTTGAAGAGCAGATATTGACTCAGCCAGCATTGAAACTCTTGTTTCATGGGCAGGTTCTTTTAAAACACCAATCGTCATAATAAATCTGGATTAAAGATAGAAAATTGAATTTTCTGTTGGGTGTGAAGATATTGATTTTTGGGAGAGCGGCACAGCCTGAAAAATTGATTTTCTTCAGGCAGCAGCCTGTTATTTATCAACTACTAAAAACGAATACTGAAATGCTGTTTTTCCCTGAATTCATCCCTGAAAAATACAACGCCTATAAAGAAAAGATCAACGGTACAGCGTACTGAAGGATGGTCTTTAATGGTCTTCCATACCTGCTCCATTTCACTGCTCCAGTGAATGTCATCAAAGACAAGAATAGATTCATGATGCATTTTAGGCAGTAGTTGATTAAAATATCGTTCTGTTGGTTCCTGGCGGTGATTTCCATCAATGAATGCAAAATCAATAAAAGGAATTTTTTCAAGCAACCCGGGCAACATCAGGTCAAAATTCCCTTCTATCATTTCTATATTTCTTAATGATAATCTTTCAAAATTTTGCCTTGCCACTGATGCAATCTCCTTCGCCCCTTCCATTGTAATCAACTTTGCATCTGGTTTAGCCAGCGAAAGATAGGATGTCGTTATACCCAGCGATGTACCTAATTCTAAAATAGTTTGTGGCTGGTAATACTTTATTATTCTGTGTAACAACTGGCCATACTTCTTTGACTTGGCTGCATTGCGTGCTATCGACTTAATACTCCGTTGATTCTTCCGTAAAAAAGCCGACCCTGCACCAAAATCTTCTACCACAAACATCCTCGAATCTTTTAATAACTGGCGGCGCAGGTTTTCAACAGTTTCATATGAATCATATTTCTGCTGATCATTCAGTATCTTAATAATAAATTGAAAAACAAAAGGAGAGTGCATACCATGTCCTTTACCATTCAAAGCGGTGCAATAGTAACGGAGATATTTTATGGCTAAATGGGGAACAGAGTACATTGCTGCAATAAAATTCTTTGATTATCCAATTCTCTCCCATACCTGGAAAGAATAATTATAAGCATTTTTTTCATCGGCCTCATGATTTCGTTGACTAACAAGGTACCAGTGCTGAGGATCTATTGAAGGGAAAAAAGTATCCGCATCCGGCTCTGCCTCCACACGGGTCAGGTATATTCTTTTGGCTTTGTCAAAAAGGGCTCTGTAAATTTCACCTCCCCCAATCACCATTACTTCTTTGGCGTCAGTTTCTTTTGCAACAAATAAGGCGTCATCAATACTTTTTACCGGTACTGTTGATACTGCACTCCAATCAACCTGTCGTGTAATAACAATATTTTTTCGTCCGGGTAATGCTTTCCCTAAAGATTCAAACGTTTTCCTGCCCATAACCACCGGCATACCCCATGTCACATTTTTAAAATGCTTCATATCATTAGGCAAATGCCAGGGCATTGTTCCATCTTTCCCTATTGCATTATTAGTAGCAGCGGCCACAACAAGAGAAATAATCATTAGTCAGGGAGCTTTAGTCAGAAGTAAAGATACCAATAGTTCTATACTGCCACCGGTGCCTTTATTGCAGGGTGACATTGATAATTTTCCAGTGTAAAATCTTCAAAATTGAAAGTAAAAATATCTTTGACTGCCGGGTTAAGTTTCATTGCCGGAAGCGGAAAAGGCTTACGGCTTAATTGCAGTTTTACCTGCTCCACATGGTTGCTGTAAATATGTACATCGCCGAACGTATGCACAAACTCGCCGGGTTCGAGGTCACAAACCTGTGCGATCATCATGGTCAATAAAGCATATGATGCAATGTTGAAAGGAACACCTAAGAAAACATCTGCACTTCTTTGATATAGCTGACAACTTAGTTTTCCATTAGCCACATAAAACTGGAACATATTATGGCAGGGCATCAGTGCCATATCGGGCAAATCAGCCACATTCCATGCACTAACTATCAGGCGGCGACTATCGGGGTTCTTTTTTATTTGGGTAATCAAATCAGAGATCTGGTCAACTACTTTGCCGTCCTTTCCTTCCCAGCTACGCCATTGCTTACCATACACCGGACCAAGTTCACCATTCTCATCCGCCCATTCATCCCAGATCTTCACCCCATGTTCTTTCAGGTAAGCTATATTAGTTTCTCCCTTTAAGAACCATAATAACTCATAAATAATACTTTTCAGGTGTACCTTTTTTGTTGTCACCAAAGGGAATCCTTTTTGCAGATCGAACCGCATCTGGTAGCCAAAAACACTCTGCGTACCGGTGCCTGTACGGTCCGTTTTATGAACTCCGGTGTCTGAAATGTGTCTGAGGAGATCAAGGTATTGTTGCATGCCTGCAAGGTACAACTTAAGCCAGCAGCTATATACATTAAACTGCTGCCTGTGGGGAAACTGTGGATTGAAAAAGACTGCTAATCGGGATTTTCCACATCTATATCCCCCAGTAACAACCTATCTTTTACTTTAAGGAAAGCAAACCGAACTATTCTCCGGCCACAGTTCAACGGTTGCACAATCCAGTAGCCTTCTGATTCTTTTTCGGCACTGATCTTATCAAAACTGTAATCCTCGCAATCATTCATCACCAGTTTCACCTTTTGTATCAGGTCTGCCGTCATCTTATTTTCAGCAGCATCATTCATATTTACCGGGGATTTCCAATTCCGCACCTGGTCATCACCACGATAAACTATATAAGTACTGAATGCGGAGAGGTTGTCGCTTTTAGCCATCGCCACCATCTCCTTTACCTGGTTCCGGAGAGCCGTTGCAAACGCTGGTTTTTCCAAATCCAGTGCAACTTTTGCCTGCGAGCTGTTTGCCAGTGAAGTGTCTCTCATTTCAAAAGCACTTAAAGGATTAGGTATTTCCAATAAATACTCCCTATCGTTTTGTTTCTTTACGATCAGTATCAGGTCATCATACAATTTTCCATTATACTCATAGATAATCACCATAGCCTGCATTATACTCTGTGAATATGGATTGTAAACGACTGCTTCTTTTATGAATATCTTATCGGGGTCAATTACATTCTTCTTTATTCCTTCGCTGATCTTGTTCCAGTTGTCAACTAGTTTTCTTCTATTGATGGTTCGAAAAGAGTCTATCTCTGTATCAGTCCTGTCCGGAACATCCTTCCCCAATGACCTGTAAAACTCATTTGTAGGCAAGTACTTTTCCAGGATGGCAAACTCTCCCTGTTGGAAAGAACGCAGGAAAGCCTGGTCCAATGTTGCAGGTACATTCTTGCCTTTACAAGATGCTAAAAGCAGTAACAGAAATACCAGGATTCGTTGAAATATTTGCATAAATGCCCTTTATTGCAAAATAAGCCACCCGGACCTGTTTTTTATACCCGGCACAGGGTATATATGAGACTTGCCTGTTAGGTTTAAAAACAGTCAATGCAACGATTCGGGCTTTGCCTGTATCTTTGACAAGTATTAAAATTATGCCATGAAATTGATAGTAACCCTATTTTTTGTCTCACTGCTTTCTCTCACCCTTCCGCCTGTTTTTTCGCAAAACAGTATTTCGGACACTACGAAACTTGAAAAAAAGATCTCGATATTAAATGAAAAAATATTTGCCAACTTTCCTGCTACAGCAGTTGTAAGCCCAAGAGTGGCAGATATAATGGCTGCAGATCCAAACGAAAATAAAGAAACAAGAATCATTTATGACATCGGGAATATGAAGCTTGTTTTATTTGCTCAGGAACTTTTCTCCTTCACCGGTAATAAATTATTTGAAGACATTTCAAAACAGGAAGAACCCGATTTTAATTTTCAAAGAAAGGAGCTTACTAATGCTGATTCAATTATTACAGTACTGTCCACTCCTACTCTTTTCGATACTTCTGCCAGTGCTATCCTGGTAAATAGCCTCCTGGTAAAAACTCCTGACAATACTGTTTGCCGTATTGATGCATATATCAATCCTCCGGCTTTAAACAGTAAGGATGAATACATCAGGCTTACAGAAAATATATTTAAAACAATCTCAAAAGGTAACAGAAGGATATCACTCGAACCAAGGGAGGAGACCTTTAAGATTCCCGGTACTACCGGAACATTCAGCTTCAAACTACCTAAGAATTATTTTGTAACTATTGATGAAAAATATGATTTTTCGGTCTTTAAAATAAACCAGTTCAAACATATTTCCGACACCACCTACACCAGTTTAACAATCTATACCGGTCGCTACCCTACTCACTTCTATAAAGAGTATGGGCTAACAGAAGACAAATCAGAAAAAACAAAAGGGATTTTTCTTGAAAAGAATATTGATTGGTTATATTTTAAAGATGACAGCCATAGTTTTTTTCTTAAAGAACAGATCGTTCCCGCTGAAGAGTTAAACCCCGGCCTGGTAATGCATATAGCTCTACTAAGCAATAAAAAAAGTGTAATCGATGAACTATCCGAAATTGTAAAAACGATAAAAATGACCCGGCAGTAGTTTTTAAGCTTCCTTTATCCTCCCTAACCGGCAATCAGGCAGCATCCGGCATATTTAATTTGACAAACAACATCGGAAAAGTTGATTTACGTCAGCTGATATGTTGATCTGTCATACTTACTTTTAAGTATGCTAAACACTAAAAGATTATACAAAGAGTTGGGTAACCTCTTTTATTCGATAGCAGCAGCCGATAAAAGGATCAGGCCGGAAGAAAGAGAAGTGCTGCATAATGAAATTCAATATGCATGGAAACATCATGATCACAGCACCGACCGCTTTGGCACTGACAGGGCATTCCTTATTGAGTTTGAATTTGAAACGATGGAAGATGAGTTTGAAAGTGCCGAAAATGCTTTTACTTCCTTTGAAAATTTCTTTACAGAAAATGAAAAGGAAATTGACCAGGCAAGTCGGGTCAAAATATTTAACAGCGCCAGGCATATTGCAGAAAGCGTAAGAAAAATAAACGCAAATGAATTAGTGTACCTGGTTCGTCTTAAAAAGATTCTAAAGCTGTAATCTTCAGGGATGGCGTCTTTTCAATTCCTTTTTTATCAATGCCAGTTCCCTCCCGGTTTGCCCTTTCACAGAAGTGTTTTCTTGTGCACGGCGCATCAGGTATGGAATAACATCTTTAATGGGGCCGAACGGCAGGTATTTACTTACACTGCAACCTGCATGTGCCAGGTTAAAAGTAATGTTGTCACTCATGCCGTAAAGCTGGCTCCAATGGACGTGGGGGTGACTCAAGGGCAATCCCTTTTCCTGCAATAACTGAGCGGCATACAGGTTGCTATATTCATTATGTGAAGCTACAACCAATGCCACCCTGTCGATATTATCAATACAGAATTTAACTCCTGCATTATAATCGTTGTCGGTTGCTGTTTTATCCGCATGTATTGGTGAAGGATAGCCTTTTTCTGCAGCTCTTTTTCTTTCTTTTTCCATATAAGCCCCCCTGACAAGCTTAGCACCCAAAATAAATTTTCTTTCTTTTGCCGCTTCATGACTATCATAAAGAAATTTTAACCTGTCGTGCCGGTAATGCTGCAACGTATTATAAACTATAGCTCTTTCCTTATTGAATGAATCCATCATCAGAATCGTCAATGCATCAACAGGATCCTGAATCCATGTTTCTTCTGCATCAATTGATACTCCTATTTTATTTATGGAAGCCGCTTCACAAACTTTCATAACCCGGTAGCGGATTCGCTGCCACTCTTCTTTCTCTTCTCTTGGCAGGTCTTCGATTGCTTTCAAATATCTTTTCATAAGTGTACCCTCACTGGCATGCATCATGGTATCCATTTTTTCCAGTAAAGAGAATCTCGCAAATCCTGTTACTTTCACACTCATAAAAGGAATATTGGGCTGTGTCGCTGCATAATTAATTACCCGGATAAACTCTTCACATGCATGATCAAAATTCTCTTCTCCTTCTTTGCCCTCAACACCATAATCTAATATTACCTGCACATTGTATTTACCAAGCATCTTTGCTACAGCTGCCGTCTGTTCAAGTGTTTCGCCACCCACAAATTGTGAGAAGATTGTATTTCTGATAATGCCCTTTACCGGCAAACCCGCCCTAACAGACCATGGTGCAAGCCTGGTTCCAAGTTTTACTATCCATGGTTTACCCATCATAGTAAAAAGGAAATTGGCTTTTTTTAATTGCTTGTCGGTTTTATACTCAAAAGCAAACTCTGTATTGTCGAAAGAGATTTCGGGATATGACTTTTCCATTTGGCAATTGTAAGATGCGCAAAAATAGTCGAAAGAAGCTAACTAACACTTATGAGTTTTATCAAATAACCTGGTGATTAAAAGGCTGTAATACCATTTCACTTACCACCCCGCTGGCCGGCTGCTGGCATAGGAACCAGATAGCTTTGGCGGCTTCATCAGCCTGGATCATTTTATCCCGTTGCACCCGCAGATCAATTGTATCCCAAAACGAAGAATCCACACCACCCATAAAAAGATTAGTGATCCGGATATCCGTCCGCTTGATCTCTTCCCGGATACTCTGCATCATACCCACCAATCCATATTTACTGGCACTGTATGCTGCGGCACCGGCCATCGGCACTTTTCCCAATACTCCGGGTATATTTATGATCAATCCCTTTTTAACTTCTTTCATGGCTGGTAAAAATTGTTTAACCAGCAGGAACGGGCCGTATAAATTGTAATTCAGTGTTCTTAAAAATTCCACTTCACTTAACTGTTCCATATTTTTTATGATCCCTATACCGGCGGCATTGATAAGAATATCAATGGAAGGGTAAACAGAAAAATATTTTTCTTTTAATACCTGTACTTCTTCTGGTTTTGAAATATCCAGGGAAAAAGTTCTTTCCGCCGGTACTGAAGTTTGATCAGCCACTGCTACCAGTTTTTCCGGGTTGCGGCCTGCGAGAAACAGGTTTGCTCCGCTACCGGCCAGTAGCTTAGCCGCCCTTGATCCTATACTGCCTGTAGCTCCAACAACAAGGATATTTTTTCCTTTTACCGATTCCATAAAATGAATTTGAATGACAACAAATCTTTTCCTGAATTGTTGGGTGATCATACTTTAAAAATGAAATCAATCACACTTATATTTCCTCACCAGTTATTCCAGCAACATCCCGCTATCAGCAAGGACAGGCCTGCATATGTCCTTGAAGAATTCCTTTTCTTCCGGCAGTTTACATTTCATCAGCAGAAATTGATCTTTCACCGTGCATCAATGAAGTATTATGAAAATTACCTGGCTGCAAAAAACATACAGGTTGAATATATTGATTGTACTGCCGCCAGGTCAGATGTACGTATACTGCTGCCCGAACTGGCTGCTGATGGCGTTACAGAAATTCATTACACCGATACCATTGATAACTGGCTGGAGAAAAGAATGGCAACATCAGCTAAAGAAGCTGGTATAAAACTGATCCGGTATCCCAACCCCGGGTTCCTTAACCAGCTTTACGAAGTGGAAGATTTTTTTTCCAAAAAGAAATCCTACTTCCAGACTGATTTCTACACCTGGCAACGAAAGAAAAGAAATATCCTGCTGGATGCTTCAAAAAAACCATTGGGTGGCAAATGGACTTTTGATGCGGAGAACAGGTTGAAGTTTCCCAAAAATGAATTAGTGCCCGAAATTGAAATGCCCGGTGAAAATCGTTTTATCAAAGAAGCCAAAGAATATATCCAGGCCAATTTCCCGGGTAACTATGGTAATGACGAAAGCTTCATCTACCCGGTCACACATACCGCTGCAGAAAAATGGCTGGATGATTTTTTACTTCACCGCTTCTGCAAATTCGGGATCTATGAAGATGCCATGCTGAAGGACGAATCATTTCTTTATCATGCAGTACTTACCCCAATGCTGAATACCGGGCTGCTGCTGTCACAACAGGTAATTGATAAAGCTTTGCAAACTGCTGCTGGAAAAGATATCCCGTTGAATTCACTGGAAGGATTTATACGGCAGATAATGGGTTGGAGAGAATTCATCCGCATCGTTTATGAAAAGGAAGGCAGCAAGCAACGAACCACCAATTACTGGCGGTTCAACAGGAAGATACCCGCCTCCTTCTGGACAGGGGAAACAGGTATTCACCCGGTGGATACAGTTATTAAAAGAGTTTTGCAAACCGGCTATTCGCACCATATCGAACGGCTGATGGTGATGGGAAATTTTATGCTGCTTTGCGAATTCAACCCGGATGAAGTGTATAAATGGTTTATGGAAATGTACATAGACAGTTATGATTGGGTAATGGTGCCTAATGTTTATGGCATGACACAATTTGCTGACGGGGGGTTGATGACGACCAAACCCTACATCAGCGGCAGTAATTATTTACTGAAAATGGGCGACTGGGATAAGGGCCCCTGGCAGGAAATATGGGATGGTCTTTTCTGGCGTTTCATACATGTGCACCGTAATTTTTTTTTACAAAACCCGAGACTGGGAATGCTCGTGGGTACGTTTGATAAAATGAGTGAAGAAAAAAGAAACAGGCACCTGGAAACAGCCGAACGATTTTTGCAAGAGTTAGACACTACACTGAAAAATGAAGCAACGAAAAAAAGCCGACTTTCCAGTTAAGATTTGTATAGTTTGCCAGCGGCCATTCAGCTGGCGAAAAAAATGGGAAAAGAACTGGGAAGATGTAAAATATTGCAGCGACAAGTGCCGCAGCAAGAAAAATAAAACAACTTAACGTTTGCTGATCTTGTTCATCGAAATGATCCGCTGACGGCTGCACCGGAAACGAACTACCTCCCCGCTTCTTTTTTGGAGGTGTTTTGTTTTTCGTCCTGTTACTCTTTTTCTCCATCGTTTAAAACTGCTTTCCTTCATACTGGAACGCATCAGGCTTATCACTTGTGCTTCTATTAACCCAAACTGTATTTCAATTGCTTCAAACGGCGTTCTGTCCTCCCAGGCCATTTCAATAATCCGGTCAATTTGCTGCTTTGTTAAAGAATAGTACATATAATCCATAAAATCCTGAAACAATATGATTTCGTAAATCAGTATAACAACCAAATCAGCAATGATTTGTTGATTAATCAAACTATTCTGAATGTATCTCCCCACTGATTACCAGGAAATTTTAGTGCAACTTGATCATACAGACCCGGTAAAATATGCTGCCGACAGAAATTTCATTGACGGGCATGTATCTTACCTGTCACCCTATATTTCAAGAGGTGTGATCAGCACCAAACAGGTATTGAACATCCTGCTGGCAAAAGGATTCGCACTAGAACAGATAGAAAAATTTATCCAGGAACTGGCCTGGAGAGAATATTTTCAGCGGGTATGGCAACAGTTGGGCGATGATATGTTTGATGATAT
The DNA here is from genome assembly GCA_029558715.1 of Bacteroidota bacterium. GTDB lineage: Bacteria > Bacteroidota > Bacteroidia > Chitinophagales > Chitinophagaceae > JJ008. Next base: position 13,476 of record JAKQEA010000098.1, read on the forward strand.
ACGCCGGTCTAATACCGGGACCCGGCACCGGCAAATACCTGCCGCTTTGATGAATGCAAAAACCGGTATCCAGGCTATTGATAAAGGGATCAATGAATTGTATGAAACGGGTTATATGCATAATGACCTCCGCATGTACACAGCCAGTATTGCCTGCAATATCGGGAAAGCCTATTGGGAAATGCCTTCGAAATGGATGTATTATCATTTATTGGACGGTGATATTGCGAGCAACACCTGTAGCTGGCAGTGGGTGGCCGGCAGTTTTTCGTCCAAACAATATTTCTGCAACCAGGAAAATATCAATAAATACACCCGCAGCCAGCAATCCTGTTCTTACCTTAACAAAACTTACCAGGAACTGCCGTTGATGGATGTGCCCGGCGAATTAACGGCTACAACAGCCATTCAACTAACTACAGCACTACCGGCTACTACTACCCCTATCATTGATCCATCACTGCCAATCCTGCTTTATAATTCATATAATCTGGATCCGCTTTGGAAAAAAGATATCAATGTCAGCAGGATACTATTACTGGAACCCTCCCATTTTAAACAATTCCCGGTCAGTGACAAAGTGATCGCATTTATAATTTCGCTGGCACAGAATATTGAAGGCATCCAGGTATTCACCGGGGAAATAAGTGATATTCCTTTTATCAACAAGGTACCGGCGATTGTATCAAAAGAACATCCGGCCTTTACGCATTACCCAGGTCAAAAAGAAGCCAGGGATTGGATGTTTCCGGAAGTAACAGGTTTTTATAATTCCTTTTTCGGTTTCTGGAAAAAATGCGAACGCCTACTGAAAAACCCACAGCACCGAAAACCAGAATTGATGAGGGCATAATTATAACTGCCCCTGGCTGCCTATCTTTGCACAAATCGTATTATGGAAGGGAAAAAAGCAGCAGAAAGCCGTATTATTATGACGGAGATCGTATTACCGAATGACACGAATGTATTTGGTAACCTGATGGGGGGCCGCCTGATGTACTGGATGGATATTGCAGCGGCATTGGCTGCGCAAAAACATTGTAATGCTCCTGTAGTTACCGCTTCGGTGGATAATATCTCTTTTGAAAACCCGATCAAACTCGGCAATGCCGTTCATATAGAAGCCAAAGTGACCCGGTCTTTCCATACTTCCATGGAAGTGCACATGAAAGTGTGGGGCGAAGATTTTACCCAGCAATACAAATATAAAAGCAACGAAGCCTATTACACATTCGTGGCACTGGATCCCAACAGAAAGCCACGTCCTGTTCCTCAACTTGTGACAGAGACAGACGAAGAGAAAAAGTTATTTGATGGTGCCCTGAGGCGAAGACAGCTAAGGCTAATACTCGGAGGAAAGATGAAACCCGATGATGCTGTAGAGCTCAAGGCACTTTTTATTAAGGACTGATAGTTTATTTATCCGTTGTTTGCCAATGATGCCTTCCCATAAGCATATATTTTTTACTTTGTTCTATGGAGTCCATTAGCTGAGCTAAAATTACTTCTGTTGAGGCTGTATAATCAATTTGAAGTGGTTCCTTAAATGTAACAGACAAAAGAGTTCCCTTTTTCTTGAACCTCAGCCCTTTTTTATTGAAAGCCCGCCAGAACCCACCAATAACAACGGGTATCACTATTGGTTGTACTTGTTTAATGATCAAGGCTGTTCCCTTTCTACCCGGGGCAAAAGGTTTTGTAGTTCCCTGCGGAAAAGTAATCACCCAGTTTTTTTCCAATGCTCTTGTAATTTTTCTTGTATCCGATGGATCCAGACCACGTCTTACCTCCGTTCCCTCTGCCCGCCAGGTTCTTTTAACAGTTAAGCCGCCGGCCAGCAAAAAAAGCCGGCTGATAAAACTACCCCGCATAGTCTCTTCGGCCGCCACATAGTTTACCCGGGTAAACGGATTAAGCAAATAATATGGTACCCCTAACCGATTCTGCTTTCCCCATTTTACAGCGCAGAAAATATGGAGAAATGTGATAACATCAGCGAAATATGTTTGATGATTACTTACAAAAAGTACCTTTTGCTTCGGCAGATTTTTGAGATTCTCGGTACCTGATATTTTAAGCTTGTTAATAATAGCCAGTCCGGGATATGAAATGGCGCCTACAAGGAAATACACCAGCTTTCTGATCAGGTTAAAATGTTTAAGTCGTTCAATAAACGAAGCCATGTGTTAGTTTTGACAAACGAATCAGTATACAAATTAAGAAATGTAATGGATTAAAATACCATTTTGTAAAAAGACATATCCTGCAAAAAATATCGCTTACCAAAAAAGGAATACAAATAAAAAAGCCCCTTGTTTGAAGGGGCTTTCATTAATATTGTCCAAACTATTTGGTCAACTTTTGTATATATGTTTCACTGGAATTTTTATCCGTGATCCTGATAAAGTAAATACCGGGCATTAGTCCATCAAGATTGTTTATTGACAGCTGGTTGAGACCCTGGCTCACACTATAATTACCTTGTTTAATCACTTTGCCTACACTATTAACAATAGCCACATCAATTCTCGAATTTGCAGAAGCATTATAGGTAATACTAATATTGTCTTTGAATGGGCTAGGCCAAACCTGCACACCTGCCTTCTTACTTAACCTCACAATAGAGATATTTGAGTAATTATACCGTCCATCAATATCTGTAGCACGAAGTCTGTAGTATAAAATACTGGCTGAAAACACTGCCTGAATATTATCGGAAGACTGGTACTCTGTAATGGTATTTGTTTGTCCACTTGCCGCTTTTGAGCCAACAGCCGTGAAATTAATACCATCGGTGCTTCTTTCAATTATAAACTGGCTTGTATTCATTTCATTTTCAGCAGTCCACTTCAAACCGACATTACTTCCCTGTAAAAATGCAGTTAAACTAAGATTGTGCAATGGAAGTGTACCACAATTCAAACACTGACGAAAACAAATATCATCTAATGAATAATTATTTAATCCTCCTGCCCTGCTATCACCAATACTAATTACAACATCACCATTTGAAGCAGAATTATACTGCCCTGAAATGCGGATCCAGCTACCTACAGGCTGAACTGACAGATCAGATGTTTGAATTGTAACCCCATTAACTTTAAGTGTAATTATTGGATCACTATCGTCAAGTCTTGCAGCAAAAACACTAAACACATATTTAGTGCCTGCAGCGACGGCTACTGTTTTATACCAGGCTCTGTCATTACTATTAGCTGATCCCTGAACAATCATTTGAAAATTACCAGTATGCGGAGGGAAATTTCTTGGAAAATCAATAGAAACAGGAAATGGATTATTGATATCCTGGTAACGACCAGCTCCTGTACCAAAAATAAAATCTGAGGAAGCAATTCCTTCACCAAAGTTATTGTTGGTATATGTGTTGGTCCCGGTATTAAAAAACTTATTTTCAAAACCTCCATAGTAACCTTGGGCATTAAAAAGCATATTATCATCACACAAATAGGCGTTCGGAGGGCATATAGCCGCATTACCATAAACATGAAGACGCAGATACTTAGTTTCAAAAATACCCATATCATCTCCCCCATAGGTGGTTCCTGCAGGAGCATTACATGGTGAAGCCCCGGGTCTCATTAATACTCTTACTTGTACATTCTCCAACGCTGCAGTAACACTATTAATGGTGAGCAATGGAGCATCATCCTCTACATTTTGAGAAGTGGCACCGGACACTGTAAAATTTACCCCATTAATGGCGTTAACACCATTTACAAAACATTGCCATATTCCGGAATTATCCCTGTACTGCCATTGATACCAGGTATCAGGGCCGGCAAAGACCACTACTGCATCAATCTGAAGGTTTTGCCCCGGAGAAACACAGTTGTAAGTAAATGTTTCAACGTGGTGAGCATACCCCTTAAATGTAAGGGTCAGCACAAAAACACCAATAAATACTGATTTGTGAATTTTTCTCAATAGACCAGACAATGCTGCCTGAGAAAGTAAAGCTTTCCTTTTCATGCTCAAAATTTTTATAATAAAATTGTTTTCAGGGGGTTTGAAATAAATTTCAAAACCTATCATTGCAGTTTGCGCACCAATTGCCAACAACTGCTAATTTGGTTCAAAGGGGATTTTCAAGCAGGAAATTCTTAGGAAATGGGACAAGCTGTGGGGGCAAAAGAAGTGCCCTATACTTAAAGACTATACAAATTTATAAAATTAATTTAACAACGGAAAGCCTTTTACTATTTATATAATATTTTTTTTATCTACTGATAATAGTATCACCAATGCTTTAAATACCGAACATCATATCAGCTCCTTACTGGATACCGGCTCTATTTATTTATCATGATACATATGCATTTGGCTACAAAGTATTCCTTTAAAATTTACTTCAAAACCTTTTGAACAAAGACCTCGTTTGTGTTCCTGTCTGAAATTCTTACAATATAAATACCAGAAGGTAACCCGGCAACACCAGTTACAGAAACCTGGTTCAACCCTCTATTTACATTGCAAACCGATTGTACAATAGATTTACCGAAATTATCAGATACATTAATATCCAATATTGAATTACCCGAAGCATTATAAGAAATTTTAAGATCACTTGTAATTGGAACAGGCCACAAACGGATACCTGATATTTTAGATAATCTGACAGGCACTATATTTGAGTAAGCAAATTTATTAGTGTTATCCTCTGCTTTAATCCGGTAATAGGCAATATTATAAGGAAAATTCAGTACCTCATCAGTTGCAAGGTATTCTGTCAGAATATTTAATGGACCAGTTGGATTCTTATAACCAATATCCTGGTAATTCGCTCCATCTGAACTTCTTTGAATTACAAATCGCTGAGTGTTCATTTCATTCTCAGCTAACCATTTCAGGTAAACAGTATTTTCTTTGAGTGAGAGGGTAAGCGAAAAATTATGCAATGGCAATGTAGTTCCACCAGTGTCTAACTTCATTTCATGATTAAGAAAATGAATTTTAGTTGTTGCAGTAATAGCTGCATTTACAGAGTAATAACCCAGGAAAATTATGGATAGAAGAAAAAGTTTTCTTTTCAAACTCCTGGACAGGATATCCGTAACATAGATTCGCAGCATGTCTTAGATTTTAGGTACGTAATTTCTGCTCTTCCGGATAATGGATAATAAAACTGTTAGCTGCAAGTGGTTAAAGTCCTCTGGTTGATTACTATAATCATTCTGTATTTAAAACCCTATTAGCAACTGGTATTATTCAAAAGGATGGAAATACAAAGAAAATATTCTGCTTTAGCATATGCAAGCTTCCTGACAAAAAACTTCTATAGTATTTCTACGAAAACTTTATTTTTTATCAAAAAAAGACGGTTTTATACGTAAAAAAGGCTGCCCAATGAATGAACAGCCTCTAAAACACATAAAATAAACTTATTCAGCTTTCGCTTCTTCTGAACTTCCCTCTTCTGCTCCACCTTCCATTTTCTTCTTCAGATCAGCTAAAACACCCAAATCGCCTAAAGTGGCTTTCTCAACCTTGCTTTGGATATTCTTTACAGCTTTCTTTGTTTTGTCTGCTTCTACTCTTGCTTCTTTCTTTGCAGTTTCTGCTTCTTCTACCTTGCCCTGCTCCCAAATACGGGTATGAGATATCACAATACGTTTCTCGTTGCGGTCAAACTCAATAACCATAAATTGTGCAGTTTCATCAGCCCCTATACTTTTGCCATCCTCCTTCGTCAAATGACGGTTAGGAGCGAATCCCTCCAGGCCATAAGGCAGTTGAACAGTAGCACCTTTATCATCTCTGCGTATCACTGTACCTTCATGCAGACTTCCGATTGCGAAAGTATCCTGCAATGTATTCCAGGGATCTTCCTCCAGTTGCTTATGTCCTAACTGAAGTTTGCGGTTTTCTTTATCAATACCAAGGATTGCTACATCAATGTTAGATCCCACTTTAGTATACTCAGTCGGATGATTAAAACGCTTCAACCAGCTAAGATCACTGATATGGATCATACCGCCAATGCCGGGAGCCAGTTCAACAAACACTCCGTAATTAGTGATATTCTTCACTAAACCGGTATGACGGCTTCCTTCAGCAAATTTTGTTTCGATATCATTCCATGGATCAGCAGAAAGTTGTTTGATGGACAAACTCATCTTGCGGCTTTCTTTATCCAGTGTAACGATCTTGGCTTCATGTTCATCACCGAGCTTGAAGAATTCCTTCGCATTGATTGGTGTATTAGCCCAGGTAATTTCTGAGACGTGTACAAGACCTTCAACTCCAGGCTGAATTTCAAGGAATGCACCATAATCTTCGATATTAACCACTTTACCCTTTACTACATTACCCTCTGCAATGTTTTCACCTAATACATCCCAGGGGTGAGGAGTCAATTGTTTAAGACCAAGGCTGATACGTTTTTTCTCATCATCAAAGTCCAGTACCACCACATTGATCTTCTGGTCAAGTTTAAGCACTTCTGAAGGATGAGAGATACGACCCCAGGAAATATCTGTGATATACAACAGACCATCAAGTCCGCCCAGATCCATAAACGCACCGAAGTCTGTGATATTTTTCACAGTACCTTCCAGCACCTGGCCCTTTTCAAGTTTACTCATGATTTCAGCTCTCTGTGCTTCAATATCGCTTTCGATAAGAGCCTTATGGGAAACAACAGCATTCTTAATAGTTTCGTTGATCTTAACTACTTTAAACTCCATTGTTTTTCCTACAAACTGATCGTAATCTGTTACAGGTTTAACATCGATCTGTGAACCTGGTAAGAAGGTTTCCATACCAAATACATCCACGATCAAACCACCTTTCGTTTTTGAAGTAACAGTACCTGTAATTACTTCACCGGTCTTATGCACTTCCACGATTCTTTCCCATGCACGGGTGATGCGGGCCTGGCGACGGCTCAGATTCAAATGCCCTTCCCTGTCTTCTTTTTCTACTATCATAACTTCCACTTCATCTCCAACTGCAAGAGCAGGGATATCACGGAATTCATTCAGTGATATCAAACCATCACTTTTGAAACCAATGTTCAACACAACATCTGTTTTCGTAAGACCAACAACAGTCCCTTTCATTAATTCGCCATCGTTCAACTGAACAAAAGTGTTTTCATACACCTTGTCATACTTTGCCTTTTCCTCCTTTGTGTAAGAAGTTACATTGCGCTTGTCGACACTCCAGTCAAAATCATCATGAGCAGTAACTACTGCCTCCACAGGTGCAGTTGTTGTCGCTGTAGCTGTTGCTGAAACTTCAGCACCAGACTCCTGTGCATCAGCGTTTAATTGTTTTTTAATAATGTTTTCAAACATGATAAAATAGTCCCGAAGGGTTTTATTTTCGGGGCAGCAAAGATAGGTTAAAAAAACTGCTAAATCCTGTTTCCTGGATGAAGAATTTTCACTATGTTGCTGATTCTAAATCCTTGATTTAGCGCTCCTTGCGATGGGCTATTAAAGATCCCATTGCTTACCAGGAAAAACACCATCCGTCAGTTATTAAAACCAAACGTTGCTATATCACTTCATAAAAATAATAGCCCGGTTCGGCATACGAATCTTCTGCAGGAAAATCATCCTTAATAAGGCCGATATGCTGAAGGAAAAAGGCCCTTTATTATTAGCTTGCAACCATCCCAATTCATTTTTAGATTCCGTTATCCTTAATACAATATTTGAAAACCCTGTTTGGTCACTGGCAAGAGGAGATGTATTTAAGAAGCCTTTTTATATAAAGCTTTTGACCTCGCTGAAAATATTACCTGTATACCGGACCAGTGAGGGAGTTGAAAATCTTTCAGAGAATTATAAAACATTCGATGCCTGTATCAATATATTCAAAGCAGACGGCATTGTTACTATTTACAGTGAGGGAAAATGTATCAATGAATGGCACCTCCGCCCGTTAAAAAAGGGTACTGCCCGCCTGGCTATAAAAGCCTGGGAAGAAAATATTCCCCTCCGTGTATTACCGGTTGGAATAAATTATAATTCATTCCGGTTATTTGGGAAAAACGTTTTCATCAATTTCGGCGAGATAATAACAAGGGAAATTATTGAGCAAAGTGAAGCAGATGGACTACGACACCAATCCTTTAACAACAGTCTGCAAAAACAACTTAAACAACTTGTTTTTGAAATTCCAAAGCAAGATTGTGAGCAACAAAAGAAACGGCTTACTGTCAATATTTCATTGGTAAAAAGAATCCTTCTGTTCATTCCGGCAATTTTGGGGTTATTGATAAATGCCCCGCTGTACTTACCAATAAAGAAATTTTCTTTACACCGAACAAAAGGAACAGATCATTTTGATTCTGTAATGGCTGGCATTCTATTACTTACTTATCCATTATACCTGTTACTGCTTACAATTCTTTTGCTTGTACTTACCAAAAGTTACTGGTCACTGACACTTATATTATGTGTCCCATTTACTGCATGGTGTTTTGTACAGATAAAAAAACAAACAGATCGCTAAAATATTATACTGACCGGGCAGCGATAGATTTTGCCGCGATATAACCACTGGTCCATGCATGTTGAAAGTTAAATCCTCCGGTTACACCATCTACATCCATTACCTCACCCGCAAAGAAAAGGTTAGGTATCTTTTTGCTCATCATTGTATTGGGGTCGATTTCTGTCAATTTTATTCCTCCGGCAGTGACAAATTCCTCTTTGAATGTTGTTTTTCCTTTTATTTCAAACTCACAATTACAAAGATTCCGCACCAGTCTGTTTTGTTCCTTAACAGCCAGGTCAGCCCATCTTTTTTCTTTTGATACCAGAGATAGGTCAAGTAAGAACTCCCAAAGTCGATGCGGAATACCCAATGGATTCTTATTAATCAGCTTTTGTGAAGCCAGATCAAAACGAAAACGCCGAAATTCTATTGCCAAAGTTTGCTCATCATCTTCGGGCAGCCAATTTATTGAAATCCTGAAATCATATTTCTTATCTGAAAGCTCCCTGGCCCCACGGGCACTAAGCTTTAATATAGCCGGTCCGCTTAACCCCCAATGGGTAATAAGTACTGGTCCTGTTTCTTCCAGTTTTGTTCCAATAAGCGTTACTTTAGCAGCATTCACACTTACTCCCATCAATTGGGTCACCGGATGATCAGGTATATTAAAAGTGAATAATGAAGGAACAGGTTGTTCGATTGAATGTCCTAAATCTTTCAACCAATCAAACATAGATGATTTAGGATAACCTCCGGAAGCAATACAAACAAAATCAGCAGCAAGACGGCGCCGGCCGGATAATTCAAGTTGAAATATATTATCCCTTTTTTCAAGGGCCTTAACCTCTGCATTCACCAAAATATCAACGGAAAACTTATTAACTTCTCTTAAGAGGCAATCAATAATCGTTTGTGATGAATCCGTTACCGGAAACATTCTTCCATCCGATTCAGTTTTAAGCCCGATTCCTCGTTCTTTAAACCACTCAATAGTATCTGTTGTAAAAAATTGATGAAATGCCTTTCTTACAAATCTTCCCCCTCTTGGATAGTTTGTACTCATTTCATCTATGTTGAAACAAGCATGTGTAACATTACACCTTCCACCCCCACTTATTTTAACTTTTGAAAGTAGTTTATTTGTCTTTTCAAGAATGATTACCTTAAGCGAAGAATTCATTCTTGCCGCATTTACAGCACAGAAAAAACCTGCAGCGCCACCACCAATAACTATAAGCTTTCCCGTCACAATTTTTACCTTTTCGCAAAGAACGCTGAATTTTCCATAAGTTCGTTAAACGTCAATACCCATTTCATGGCAAAATCACTTACAAAGGAGGGACTAAAAGAAATTCCGGTAATGCCCTATGAGAAAGTCAGGGATTTCCTGGAAACAGGTCATATTTTCTTCAGCTCCGGTAGTTATACTTTTTCAGGCATTATTCAACGTCTCACAAAAAGTGTATGGAGTCATGTAGCAATTTTATATAAAGATGTGCATTTGGGACGTATACTTGTATTAGAGGCGGAACCATACGTCGGCATTCGTTTAATTCCTCTCTCTAACTATTTGCGAAATTATAAAGGGAAGAAACGGCCTTACAAAGGTCAGGTTGTTGTGGCTAAACTTAATTTCAAGCTGGAAGATGAGAAACTCAAAAAAGCCATCAGTTTTGGATTAGATGAATTGACGAGACCTTATGATAATTGGGAAATAATCCGCATTATGACAAGGATTCTCTTCAAGGTTGGCAGAAAAGAAAAGAACAAAAGTTACATATGCTCAGAACTGGTCAGAGATGCATTTGCAAAAGCAGGTGTGATTTTTAATATGAATGACACTTATGTCAGTCCGCAGGAGATATGGACGGATCAGCGGGTAGAGCTAAAATACCGCTTATTGTAAAACTGCTGTTTGTTCTTTATGTAAGTTAGGGTTTGATTTCTCAGCTGCTTCAATCGGACTGTAATCAGACAAAACATCTGCCCTGTTCTTCCTTACGCATACATCATGCTCAAAATGTACAGAAGGTTTACCATCTTTTGTTCTTACAGTCCATCCGTCATCTTCTGTATAGATATCTTTTACTCCAAGATTGATCATCGGTTCTATTGCCAGAACAAGGCCTTCTTTTAGTTTGGGTCCACTGCCTCTTTTCCCATAATTTGGCACTTGCGGATCTTCATGCAGGCTCTTACCTAATCCATGTCCGACCAATTCTCTTACAACTCCATATCCATGCCTCTTTTCTGTATGTTCCTGAATTGCAAATGCAATATCACCTATCCTGTTACCAGCTATTGCTTTCTCGATTCCTTTGTACAAAGATTCTTTTGTTACCCTGATCAATTGCATCACTGCTTCACCAGGGTCGCCTACTGCAAAAGTATACGCATGATCACCATGCCATCCATTTAATATCACTCCTATATCAACAGAGATAATATCTCCCTCCCTTAATTCATTCTCATTGGGGAATCCATGTACTACAACGTCATTTACAGAAATACAGGAATTAAAAGGGTAACCATGATAATTCAGAAATGAAGGCACTGCATTATTGTCCCGGATATACTCTCCTACCAGTTTATCAATTGCCAGGGTTGTCAAACCAGGTTTCAGCATCTTTGCCACTTCACTAAGCGTTTTACTCACCAGCAAGGCGCTTTTCCGCATCAACTCTACCTGTTCATCAGTTTTATAAATTATCATTTGGCAAATATCTTATAAAAAAATAACCCGGCAAGCAGGCTTACCGGGTCAAAATATTCTTGTCACCAATTTACATTTGAACAGCAGAAGTTGTTTGTCTGCCCTGTATACGGCCGCTTTTCATAAGGCCATCGTATTGGCGCATCAGCAATTGTGTTTCAATTTGCTGTAAGGTATCCAATATTACACCTACCATGATCAGCAACGAAGTACCTCCAAAGAAAGTGGAGAATTGCTGTGTTACACCAAGGCGCTGGGCAATACCGGGCAGTATACCAACAAAAGCGAGCATCAGGGCACCGGGGAATGTTATCTTATCCATGATTGCACCTATATAATCAGCAGTTGGCTGTCCTGGCTTAACACCTGGTATAAACCCATTGTTTTGCTTTAAGTTGTCTGCAATCTGTTTAGGATTAAATATCAGTGCTGTGTAAAGGAAAGTAAAGCCAATAACAACAATCGAATAAATGAGCATATACCAGATATTACTGTGATCTGTAATTGCTCTTAAAAATCCGCTGGCTTGTGTATTATAATTTGCAAAAATCGTAGGGATAAAAATGATTGCCTGTGCAAAGATGATTGGCATTACACCTGCGCTATTCACTTTTAACGGCAAAAATTGTCTTGCGCCGCCAAACTGCCTGTTACCCACAATTTGTTTGGCATAATTTACAGGAACTTTCCGTACACCCTGAATCAGCAGGATACATCCCATGATAATGGCTATAAGGATAGCTATTTCAACAATGAAAACAAGTATCTGGCCATTCCTTACGGACTTAGCACTTAATTCCTGTAGAAAATTCTGAGGAAGCCTGGCCACAATACCGATCATGATGATCAATGAAGTTCCGTTTCCAAGTCCCTTATCAGTGATTTTCTCTCCCATCCACATAACAAACAGGGTACCCGCTGTTAGTACTACTACTGTAGATAACCAAAAATAACTGGCATAACCCGGCATAATGCCACCAGTTTGCTGGGTCATTCCCTGTAAGTATGTAACATAAGCAGATGCCTGAAGAATAGTAACTATTACTGTCAGATAACGGGTGTATTGGTTAATCTTCTTCCTGCCACTTTCTCCCTCTTTTTGCATTTTTTGGAAACGCGGAACCAATACTGTCATCAACTGCATGAAAATTGATGCAGAAATGTATGGCATAATGCCTAATGCAAAAATAGATGCCTGATTAAAAGCACCACCTGAGAAAGCATCAATTAGCCCAAGGATACCAGTGCTGCTTTCAGCACCAGCTTCCATCTGGTTAGGATCGATACCGGGTAATACTATATGTGCCCCCACCCTGTAAATTGCTATCATCATCAGGGTGAACAATATCTTACCACGCAGCTCTTCTATGCTCCAGATATTCTTTAGTGTCTGTATTAATTTCTTCACGGGGATTAAAAAAGTTTAAAGCTCTTAAAACGTAAAAGACGCATTTAATGCGTCGTTGCAATTTAGCGAAATTTACTTTACTATCTCCACCGAACCACCCGCAGCTTCTATGGCCGACTTGGCTTTATCACTTACCGCATTCACTTTAAAGGTGAATTTTCCTTTCAACTCACCATTACCCAATATTTTTACTCTGTCAGTTTGGTTTATTAAACCATTGATATAAAGATTCTCGAGACTAAATTCGGTTATACTATACTTTTCAGCAAGCTGCTCTATCTGTCCGAGGTTTAATACTTTGTATTCAATACGATGAGGATTCTTGAATCCACGCTTTGGTATACGACGCTGAATTGGCATCTGGCCACCTTCGTGAGCCATTTTATTTTTAAAGCCGGTACGGCTTTGCGCACCTTTTGTTCCTTTTGTAGATGTTCCACCATGTCCGGAACCATCCCCACGGCCAATACGTTTTACTTTGTGAGTTGCGCCCTTCGCAGGTCTTAATTCGTGTAGTTTCATTGCTTTTATTTTTTACTCATCGCCCCAAAAGCGTCGGGGCTCGCATTTATTATTTATCCTGATCGGGGAGTCTGTATCCCCAATTACTTTGCTTCTTCCACTTTTACCAGGTGGGTTACTTTGCGAACCATACCAAGTACTTGTGGGGTTGCTTCAACTTCCTTTGAGGCATTGGTTTTGTTCAAACCCAGCGCCTGCAAAGTCAATTTCTGACGTTCAGGTCTGTCGATAGGACTTTTTACCAATGTTATTTTTATCTTTTTCATAATTCAATACGTTTGTAGTCGGTGATTAACCGTTAAATACTTTCTTTAAACCGAGTGTACGGGTTTTAGCTACATTGATAGGTTCACGCAGCAAAGCAAGTGCTTTAAACGTTGCTTTTACCACATTGTGAGGGTTGGCAGATCCTAAAGATTTAGCCAAAACATCTGTTACACCTGCAGCCTCTAATACGGCACGCATAGAGCCTCCCGCTATCACACCAGTACCATGAGCGGCCGGCTTGATAAGCACCTTGGCGGCACCTTCTTTTGCCCATTGATCATGAGGAATTGTTCCTTTCATTATCGGAACTTTAATGAGGTTCTTTTTAGCATCCTCAATTCCTTTGGTGATTGCTTCCTGTACTTCTTTGGCTTTACCCAGGCCATGACCTACTACCCCATTTTCGTTACCCACCACAACCAATGCAGAGAAACTGAAGGCACGGCCACCTTTCGTAGTTTTTACAACACGGTTGATGGCTACAACCTTATCTTTCAGTTCCAGGTCCCCGGCTTTCACCCTGTTTACGTTAAGCTTTGACATTTATACTTGTAATTAAAAGTTTGAATGTATTTATTTAGAATTGCAGACCGCCCTCTCTTGCTCCGTCTGCTACTGATTTCACACGTCCATGATAGAGGTATCCACCACGATCAAATGTTACATCTTTAATACCTAACTCTACAGCTTTGCGGGCAATAGCAGCCCCTACTAATTTGCTCTTTTCACTTTTAGTAACTTTTTGTGCAGCAATATCCTTGTCTCTGGATGATGCGGCAGCTAATGTTTGTCCTTTTGTATCATCGATAAGCTGGGCATAAATATCAGCGTTACTTCTGAATATAGATAACCGCGGCTTTACAGTTGACCCGCTGATTTTCCTGCGGATCCTGTAACGGATATTCTGTCTTCTTTGTGATTTTACTTTTGGGTTCATCGCTTTTTATTTACAATCCTTCCCGATAGCTATCGGGATGCCAGGATTCAATTTTTAAAATTATTTACCAGCAGCTTTACCAGCTTTTTTACGTACTACTTCACCAACATAACGTACACCTTTTCCTTTGTATGGCTCAGGCTTACGAAGACTGCGAAGTTTAGCAGCTACCTGGCCAATTAATTGCTTGTCGATACCTTCCAGGGTAATAATCGGATTCTGACCTTTTTCCTGGGCAGTAGCCACTTTCAACTCTTTTGGCACCTCGAATATGATATTGTGAGAATATCCTAAAGCAAGATCCAATATGTTTCCCTGGTTAGAAGCCTTAAAACCAACTCCTATCAGCTCCAGTTTTCTTTCAATACCATCAGTAACTCCCTTTACCATGTTAGCCACAAGTGCACGGTATAATCCATGCATGGCGCGGTGACGGATCTGATCTGTTGGACGTCCAAAAGAAACATGACCATCTTTTACTTCTACTGTGATGTCACGATCAATTGCCTGCTTCAACTCACCTTTTTTACCTTTTACAGTTACTACATTATCCTTACCAACTGTAATTGTAACTCCTTCAGGAATTGCGATCGATTTTTTACCTATACGAGACATAAAATCTGTTTAATTTTTTTATTTATTGTTTGTCGCTGACCGGTCAGCCTATATAGGTTCGGCTTAATGTATCAGCAACGTTTTCTTTCTAATAGACGTAACACAAAACCTCACCACCTACGTTTTGCACTTTTGCTTCTTTGTCGGTCATTACTCCTTTAGAAGTGGACAAAATAGCCACCCCTAATCCATTTTTTACACGACGAAACTCAGCCGGCTTTGCATACTGACGCAAACCAGGACGGCTTACTCTTTCCATGCTCTGAATAGCCGGTTGCTTTGTTGATGGATCATACTTCAAAGCGATTTTAATAATGCCTTGTTTATTATCATCCTCAAACTTGTATTTCAGGATGTAACCCTGGTTATACAGGATCTCCGTCATACGTTTTTTCAGATTTGATGCGGGAATATCCACCACACGGTGGCCAGCCATCTGTGCATTACGGATTCTTGTCAGGAAATCTGCTATAGGATCTGTTACCATATTTTTGCCCTCCTACGTCCCGATGTTATCGGGATAATTGGAAAAGTTTAGTTTAATTAATATAATTTTTACCAGCTTGCTTTTTTAAGCCCCGGAATTTTGCCATTCAGTGCCATGTCACGTAATGCTATCCTTGAAATACCAAAGTAGCGGACATAACCTTTAGGACGACCAGTCAACTGGCAACGATTCTTCAAACGAACTTTAGAAGAATTTTTCGGCATTTCGTCAAGAGCTTTCCAATCACCTGCTTTTTTCAGCTCTTCTCTTTTAGCTGCATGCTGGGCGACCATTCTCTCTCTTTTCCTTTGCCTGGCCTTTACTGATGTTTTTGCCATGTTTATTTATCCTTTTAGTTTGAATTATTTTTTGCGTTTCTGAAAGGCATACCTAATTCTTTCAGTAACTCATATGCTTCCTCATCGGTGTTAGCAGTTGTAACGAAAGTGATATCCATGCCGGTGATCTTATTCACTTTATCGATATCTATCTCCGGGAATATGATCTGTTCAGTAACTCCCAATGTGTAATTACCACGACCATCAAAAGCTTTTTCATTTACACCTTTGAAGTCACGAACACGGGGAAGCGCTACAGAGATCAAACGATCCAGGAATTCATACATCTTCTCTCCACGAAGTGTAACTCTTGCCCCAATAGGCATATTCTTACGCAACTTGAAGTTGGAAATATCCTTTTTAGACATTGTAGCTACAGCCTTCTGACCAGAGATTGTAGTTAACTCGTCAATAGCGATGTCAACCATTTTCTTATCAGATACAGCACCATTCACACCACGGTTCAGACAGATCTTCTCCAACTTGGGAGCCTGCATAACACTTTCGTAGCTGAATTTTTTTACCAATGCAGGTACAACATCTTTTTTGTACTTATCTGCCAGTCTTGGGGTATATGTTTTTGTACTCATATAATTCACTTATTAAGTCAGTCAAGAAATCAGATTTTCTCTCCTGATTTTTTAGATATCCTTACAGTTTTACCATTTTCTCTTTCCCTCTTCACTTTTGCCGGTGCTTTCGCTTTCACATCCCAAAGCATTACATTACTGATTTGTATGGGCGCCTCCTTTTTTACAATACCCCCTTTGGTATTCTGAGCTGATGGCTTGGTGTGCTTTGTAATGATGTTAACACCTTCTACAATCACTTTACCCTTTTCCACCAAAACTTCTTTTACCGTACGGGGCTTGGATAAATCTTTATCATCGCCGGTGATCACCACGACACTGTCGCCTTTACGGATGTTATACTTTGGTTTAAATCTTGCTTTCATTTTTTCTGTCATTAATGGGTTTTACCCTTTTAATCAATTATAATACTTCAGGTGCTAAAGAGATGATTTTCATATATCCCTTATCGCGGAGTTCCCTGGCCACCGGACCGAAAATACGGGTACCACGAGGCTCATCAGATTGGTTCAGTATTACCACAGCATTGTCGTCAAAACGGATATAAGAACCATCCTTGCGGCGTAGTTTGTTGGTGGTACGAACGATCACAGCTTTTGCAACTGTACCCTTTTTAATACCACCCTGTGGTATTGCGTCCTTTACTGTTACTACAATCTTATCGCCAATCCTGGCATAACGCTGACCGCTGTTGCCGAGTACACGGATACAAAGCACCTCTTTGGCACCACTGTTATCCGCCACATTCAACCGGCTTTCTTGCTGAATCATATTTTGAGCTTTTAGCTTTGAGCTGTTAGCTGTTAACCAGCTTACAGCAATTGTTATTCTAATTTTTTCTGTTGGCAAATACCAACGATACTATTTCACCTTTTCTACTACTTCCACCAATCTCCAGCGTTTTGTTTTACTGAGCGGACGGGTTTCCATAATTTTTACCACATCACCTATGCTGCACTCATTTTTATCATCGTGAGCATGGAACTTAGTAGTCTTTTTAACGAACTTACCATAGATTGGGTGCTTTACTTTTCTTTCAACTGCAACAGTGATTGTTTTAGTCATCTTGTTGCTTGTTACCACACCAATCCTGGTCTTTCTTAAATTTCTTGCTTCCATTTTTATAGCTTTATTATGCTTGCTGTTGCTTTAACTTCAATTCGGTTTTCAGACGGGCAATCTCCCGGCGTAAACCGCGGATAGTCATTGGATTTTCCAATGGGGAAATGGCATGTGCAAACTCCAGTTTTTTCAAACGCTGTTTATCTTCCTCAAGGCGTGCCTTAAGGTCCATTTCATTCATTCCGTGAATACTTTTTACAAAATCTGCTTTCTTTGACATCGCTTTACGATTTATTAATTATTACGCTGTAACCAGGTCACGACGTACAATAAACTTGGTTTTAATAGGAAGCTTACCTGCAGCCAGTGCTAAAGATGCACGGGCAACCTGCTCACTAACACCGTCAATTTCAAATAAAATACGACCGGGTTTTACCACGGCAGCCCAGAACTCCAGGTTACCTTTACCTTTACCCATCCTTACTTCCAGTGGCTTACGGGTAATTGGTTTATCTGGGAAAATGCGGATCCATACATTACCTTCTCTTTTCATCTCACGGGTTAACGCCTGACGGGCAGCTTCAATCTGACGGTCAGTGATCCAATGCTGATCTAGTGCTTTCAAAGCATAAGAACCAAATGCAATGGTAGTACCTCTCTTGGCATCGCCTTTCATGCGGCCTTTCTGCATTTTCCTGTGCTTCGTTCTTTTCGGTTGTAACATTGTTTATAATTTCTAGTTACTTGATTCTTGTTTCGGAAATTAATTTCTTCTTTCTCCTCTTCCGCCACCTCTTCTGTCTCCACCACCTCTTCTGTCATCACGACGTTCTCCGCCACGATGGTCATCTCTTCTTTCCCTTCTGTCACTTACTTCGCTCTTACCTCCAACGAAGTTGGGATTAAGGTCTCTCTTCGCTAATACTTCCCCTTTACATATCCATACTTTTATCCCTATCTTACCATATACAGTCTGTGCAAATACATTTGCATAATCGATATCCATACGGAATGTATGAAGAGGTACACGGCCTTGCTTGAATTCTTCACTACGGGCAATCTCAGCACCAGCTAAACGACCACTCAATTTGATCTTAATACCTTCAGCCCCCATACGAAGAGCAGAAGCGATAGCCATTTTAGTAGCTCTCTTGAAATTGATACGGTTCTCGATCTGGCGGGCAATAGTATCACCAACAATCATCGCATCCAGTTCGGGACGACGGATCTCCAGGATATTGATTTGCACATCATCTTTACCGGTCAGTTTTTTCAACTCTTCTTTGATACGATCAACTTCTCCACCACCTTTACCGATTATAATACCAGGTTTTGAAGTGTGGATAGTAACTATCAGCTTACCAAGTGTTCTCTCAATTACAATTTTTGAGATACCGCCTTTGTTGATACGGGCATTCAGGTAAGTTCTGATCTTATGATCTTCGATCAGTTTGCCAGCATAATCTTTTTTGCTGCCATACCAGTTAGATTCCCATCCACGGATGATGCCTAAACGGTTACCAATCGGATTTGCTTTTTGACCCATGTTTATTCAGGTTATTCGTTAATACGTTTAATTTTTAGATTCTTTAGTGTCCACGATCACAGTAACATGATTGCTGCGTTTGCGAACACGGTAACCACGACCCTGTGGAGCAGGACGCATTCTCTTTAAAGTTCTTGCCCCATCAACAAAGATTGTTTTTACAACCAATTGACTTTCATCTCCACCTTCATTCTTCTGCTTCCAGTTGCTGATAGCGCTCAGCACCAGTTTACGCAGGGGAACTGCAGGATGCTTGGAATTGTGCTCCAGCTCAGCCAATACTTTTTCTACTTTCTGACCACGGATCAGGTCAGCAAGCAAACGCATTTTGCGGGGTGAAGTCGGATAATTTCTCAGTTTAGCTACTGCTTCCATTTTAATTAGTTTCTAGATTAACCTTCTTTTTTAGAGTGTCCTTTGAACTGGCGGGTAGGTGCAAATTCACCTAACTTATGACCTACCATGAATTCCGTTACATACACCGGGATGAACTTGTTGCCATTGTGCACAGCAAAAGTGTGACCCACGAAATCAGGTGAAATAGTAGAGCGACGGCTCCACGTCTTGATAACACCCTTTTTGTTTTTGCCTTCATTCATAGACATCACCTTTTTTTCGAGGTGTGTTGCTATATAAGGACCTTTTTTAATCGAACGAGCCATGATTTATGTCGTTGTATTGTTAATTACTTTTTTACTTTGCTATTTTACTTCCGTTCTTACGCTGGATGATCATCTTATCGCTTCCCTTACCCTTGGTTCTTGTTTTCAGACCTCTTGAGTATTGGCCGTTCCTGCTACGGGGCTGACCACCGGAAGCTTTACCTTCACCACCACCCATCGGGTGATCTACAGGGTTCATCGCCACACCACGGTTTCTGGGTTTGATACCTTTCCACCTGTTACGACCAGCTTTACCCATACTCTGCAGGAAGTGATCACTATTACTTACCACACCTACGGTAGCCCAGCAATTGATCAACACTTTTCTCAACTCACCGGAAGGCATTTTGAGGATGGCATATTTCTCTTCTTTGTTTGTAAGCTGTGCAGAAGAACCTGCACTTCTTGCCAATTTACCACCCTGACCTGGTTGCATTTCAATATTGTGAACGTTGGTACCGAGTGGCATGTTTTTCATTGGAAGAGCATTACCAACTTCAGGAGCAACATCTTTTCCGCTTTCCACTTTAGAGCCTACCTGCAAACCCTGGGGAGCCAGGATATAACGCTTCTCACCATCAGCATAATTCAATAGTGCGATGAAAGCGGTACGATTTGGATCATACTGGATAGACTCAACAGTGGCAACACCAGCTTTATTTCTTTTAAAATCGATAATACGGTATTTCTTCTTGTGACCACCGCCTCTGTAACGCATCGACAGATGACCAGAAGAGTTACGACCACCGGTTCTCGGTTTAGCTTCTACCAGGCTCTTTTCCGGAACATTGGTAGTAACCTCAGCATACGCATTACCGATTCTCCAACGGGTACCGGCTGTAATAGGTTTAAATTTTCTTAGTGCCATTTTTCAATTTCTTTTTAAGTTCAACATTAGCGGCTGTTGAAGCCATTCGTTAAAGGGTTAAATGTTTGAATACAAATCAATGTTTTCACCCTCTGCTACAGTTACAAAAGCCTTTTTGTATGCAGGCTTGCGGCCTGAGATTACACCAGACTTTGTAAAGCGGCTTTTGTTTTTTCCCGGAACCACTGCTGTATTTACACCAGTTACAGTTACACCGTAAAAAGTTTCAACCGCTTTTTTGATTTCAAGTTTATTCGCCTTTCTTGCCACTTTGAAAGCATAACGGTGCAGCTTGTCCTGCTGTGCATTTGCTTTTTCTGTCAAAATGGGTTTTATCAATACTTCAGAAAGTTTCATTGCAATATTTTTTATTTTCTTTTGGCGCAATGGGATCTTACGATCTCATTTCTTACTCTTTAGAATATTTTTAATTATGCTTCCGCCTTTTCATCATCAGCAAAAATCTTTGCTGCACTTTCAGTTAATACAAGTACTTCAGAATTGACAATATCATATGTATTGATATCACTCAGTAAAACTCCCAATACAGAAGGAACGTTACGGATTGACAACTGAAGATTATCATTATTCTCAGGCATGATGAACATCGCTTTCTTATCAGCAACTTTCAGGCTGCCCATAATCTCCATAAAACTTTTGGTTTTTGGGGAGTCCATCATAATGTCCTCAACTACAACAATTGCATTATCCTTTGCTTTGTAACTAAGGGCAGAAATTTTTGCCAGGTCTTTTACCTTGCGGTTCAACTTGATGTCATATGAGTGAGGCTTCGGTCCGAAGATAGTACCACCACCCTTGTATAAAGGGTTACGGATATTACCCTTACGGCTTCCACCGGTACCTTTCTGACGATGCAGCTTACGGCTTGCACCCTGTACTTCCGCACGGGTCTTCACTTTGTGAGTACCCTGACGTTGTGCAGCAAGGTATTGTTTAACGGCCAGGTAGATAACATGGTTATTAGGCTCAGCACCGAAGATCTCTTCGGGAAGCTCCACCGTTCTGCCTGTCGCCTTTCCTTTTGTATTTAAAACTTCAACTTTCATTTTCTTATCTTTTTATCCTTCGCCATGCTAAGGATGCCATCAAAACTTATTTCTGAATTAAAACAATTGAACCGTTGTGACCTGGCACAGAACCGCTAACCAGGATGTAATTCTTGTCAGCAAAAATCTTTACCACTTTCAGCCCTTTCATTTTTACACGATCATTACCCATACGGCCGGCCATACGAACACCCTTCATTACACGGCTGGCATCCGATGAGTTACCAAGTGAACCCGGAGCTCTCTGACGATCATGCTGACCGTGAGATTGCTGTCCCACACCATGGAAACCATGACGTTTTACAACACCCTGAAACCCTTTACCTTTTGTGGTGCCTACGACTTCAACTTTATCGCCTTCTGCGAAAATGTCGACAGTAATGGTTTCACCAATATTTTTTTCGATAGAAAAATCACGGAATTCTTTGGAGAATTTCTTTGGAGCTGTTTGAGCTTTTGCGAAGTGATTTACTTCAGCTTTAGTGGAATGCTTTTCTTTTTTATCCCCAAAAGAAAGCTGGAGAGCATTGTACCCATCAGACTCTTTGGTCTTAACATGCGTAACTACACATGGACCTGCCTCAATGATCGTACAGGCAGTTTGCTTGCCGGAAGGATCGAAGATACTGGTCATCCCAATTTTTTTCCCAATAATACCTTTCATGTTGTTCAATTTATGCCTGCAAGGTTATTGGGACATTTCAAACCCGAAAGTCTGAACTTCAATCCCCGTTTGCCACCGACCTTTTCCTTTATGGGGAAGTACCGGTAGTAAACAAACCCTGAATGGCTTGTTTTATGTTTAGTGGCCAGAGCTCTTTTTTCTTTCGCTTATGACGAACGATTGAGAGATAGCAAAAATTTATATCAATTTATAAGAACTAACGAGGCAACGCCTCTTTTTCTACGCTTTAATCTCAACTTCCACACCACTGGGCAAATCCAGTTTACTCAACGCATCTACAGTACGGCTCGAAGACGTGTAGATATCCAGCAAACGCTTATGCGTAGCTAACTGGAATTGTTCACGGCTTTTCTTATTAACGTGTGGTGAACGCAATACAGTAAAAATTTTACGGCGGGTAGGCAGAGGAATAGGACCTGTTACCACGGCGCCGGTACTGCGTACCGTTTTTACGATCTTTTCAGCTGATTTATCTACCAGGTTGTGATCGTAAGACTGTAATTTGATTCTGATTCGCTGAGACATGTGTAAAATCCCAATTTTCTTTTGGGAGTGCAAAGGTAAGGGTGAAGGTTATTCCTTCCAAATAGTTGGGAAAGAATTTTGTAGGTTGTGAACAAACTTATTGAAAAGCACTTTTCACTACACTGGTTTCAGTTTCAGACCGAGGGTAGCGAAGCCTCCCAACTCTACATGTTCTACCCTAAACCGGTGATTTCCATTGAGATCAACCCTGATTTTCTTATTGGGAGACTCATCAAAAAGGTATTTTGAAGGAAGCCATTCATCAATAACCATTTTATCATCAACATAGACCCGGACGGCATCATCCCAGGTAATTGAAAGTTCGTACGCCCCTTTTGGGAAATTTGCTCTGCCCTCAGCAATTGTAAAAAACTGCTGGTATTTCACCCCGTTACTCACAATACCTCCCCACCAGGCATAGTCCAGCCGCTTCACTATTTCATGACTAATGGGAGGCTTCTTGTCCAATTGATGAAGATATTCCGGATGCAGAACCGGGTTTGATAATGAATCAAAGGCAAACCAATTCACTTCCCAGTCTATAGGCTGAAAAAATTTCCGGAAAGAAAAGACATATGGCTTTCCGGCTTTTATTTTTTCCCCAAAAGGGGTAGTTATGATATTTCCAACATACTCAAGTTCAATGGAGATATCGGTTCTTTCTCCTATGATTTTTTGGGCAGTTATAGTTGCCGGGAATATCCCTGAGAAGGCCGAAAGATTTTCCACGCCTTTAATACTTTTTACTTTCCATTTGCCCCTTGGTCCAATCAAGTCAAATTTCATAATGGCTGAGGAATCGACGGGGTTAGTATTCCATATAATGGGATGCCTGAAATCGTAAGGACCCCACTCTGTTACCAGGATGTTTTTGCGGCCTGCCAGTTTCCCATTACCAGCAAACGGAGAAATTGGGTTTTTAACTACCGGGTATACTATTGTTGTGTCAGGCAAGGTGCCATCAGATGTGTCAATATTGGTGACTGTAGAATCTACCTTCAGCATACTCTCAAAATCTGAGTAAGTATTTCCGAATATTCTCAGGCTGTCTGTCCTCGTCATATTCAGTACAATCGGGTTACTGTTGAAGCTGTTCATGGCAATTACATAATCTGCACTTCTGGTATCTCTGAGTTTAGCATAGCCCCAATCAGCCGGTTGTGATTTTCTTGCCCATAATTTTATCGCTTCTTTATCTCTTGAGAAAAGGTTATACGATATCTCGTTGTGCTGACCATGCTCAATAGCAATTGCAATCCTGTTATTACGGAACTGGTTGTCGCTAATCTTTGAAGAATAACTGTAACCACCCCAGATACCGTGATCACATTCGAATATCCTGTTTCCCGATATCCTGTTTCGGCTAAATGTCACTTCTATACCATTTGTCGGAGCGTATGAAAAATCATTGTCAATTAAAACATTATCATTACAGCCACCTTCTCCGGTATCCATTGTAGTTTGGCCCGCCCATAGAAAAAATCCATCGCCTCCATGTGTTACTGAGTTTTTGTAAAACACATTATGATTGCTTTGCTCATATACAAGTATACCAGCACTATCCTGCCCCCTGTTGTAAACACCGTGGCTATATCCCCTCACATTAAAATTAATCTTGTTATAGGTCACTTCATTGGCATTGCATCTGTACATTCCTATTCCAATACCTGAATTAAAGGAAAAGTCATTATTAAAAATCTTACCACTGTCACATTCCATCATCATCAGCGCATTTTGTCCACCAGTCACTCTGCAGTTTTTAATAACAGCATTACCACAGTTACGCAAATACATAGCAGCTCCGTACCGCAGCCATTGGTCTTTTTCATTATGATGATAACTCATCCAGTCCGATATATCTTCCTTTTCCTGTGTACTGTTAAGGTGTTGCCGGTAATTATAACTGAAATCACAATTTTCAAGGGTTAACGCTTCCACATTTCTTGCCAGCAGTGCTATTTTATATCCTTTTGCTTTCAGATTTTTAATCGTAACATTTCTGCTGTTCCGGACCAGAATTGCCACACCAAAAAACTCATCGGGTGTTTTCCTGTTGTTACTGCCTGTTAATTCTGAATTATTAAAATCAATGATGATATTATTCCCTTCAATCAGAATCACAGTCTTAGCAGTGTCGGCAGGTGCATCCAGTTTATAAAAACCCCTTTTTATTGTACAAGACCGTTCGACCTTCATACCAGGAATGATCAGCTTTTCCTGGGTGTAACAAAACGAGGCAATCAGCAGCAACCAGAAAGGAAGAATACTTTTTATCATCAATTTGACTTTATTTGCATCAATTTAATGCATTAATGGATAAAACCACAAAGACTGCGTCCAAAACAAATCAATCTCTGAAACTGCTACTGAAGTTTACAGTTACAATTGTCTGTATCTGGTATGTTTCAGGTAAAATTGATTTTGCCAAGGCCAGAGAGGCTTTTGGAAATGCAGACTGGTCTTATCTTTCACTTGGTTTATCCACCTTTATTGTTTCCAAGATAATTTCAGCTGCCCGGCTAAACATTTATTTTAAAAATATCAGTATCATTCTAACACAATGGGATAATATAAAACTGTACTGGCTCGGAATGTTTTATAATTTATTTCTGCCTGGCTCAATCAGTGGTGATGCTTATAAAGTAATCCTGCTAACAAAGAGATTCGGGATAGCTTACAAAAAAACAACAGCGGCTGTATTGCTCGACCGCTTTAGCGGTTTACTTGGCCTTGGCCTTATACTTGCCGCCTATTCTTTCTTTGTTCTCAATAAGACTTTGCATATAATAGTGCTTACGGCCGGCTCAATATTCTCAATAATCGCATTTTACTTAATAATTAAGCGATTCTTCAAAGACTTTATTCCGGGGTTTCTTTCTACTCTTATTCTTGGTATGCTGGTGCAGGCGATACAGGTGCTCTGCGTTTATATGATAATGCTGGCATTGCATATCCCCACACATCAATATCCAGATTACATTTTCCTCTTTTTGGTATCTTCCGTAGTATCAGTTTTGCCATTAACTATTGGCGGGCTGGGTATAAGAGAAGTGGTATTCCTGGAAGGCTCTTTATACTTTGGATTAGTGCAGGAAACCTCAGTGATCATCAGCATTCTCTTTTACCTGATCACATTATTTACATCTGCCTGGGGAGTCTATTATGTTTTCAAAAGTCCTTTAAATGAAAAAGGGCCCAGTGATGAGCCCTTAATCTCTTGAACTTGTGTTTTTCATAATCTTGAATCAGGCCTTTAACAGGAACTGGTATCGTAAAACGGGGGAATTCCGGCTATATGTAGCAAACACAATGCCATACATATGATTTTCAATTGATTCAGGTTAATAATTTCTTAGTCAAAAAGAAACCCCGGTAAAATGCCGGGGTTCATTATGTGGTATATTACACCTAAAGAAATTAGGCATTTACTTTCCCTTTCACTTTCGCTATCACTTCTTCAGCGATATTATTTGGGGCTGGTGAATAGTGAGAGAACTCCATCGTAGAGGATGCACGGCCTGATGACAGTGAACGAAGTTGAGTTACATACCCAAACATTTCACTCAATGGCACCTTTGCCTTGATCACTTCAGCACCAGCACGGTTATCCATACCTTCAAGAATTGCACGACGACGATTCAGATCCCCTGTAACATCACCCATATACTGAGCAGGAGTTATCACTTCTACCTTCATGATCGGTTCAAGTAATACAGGCTTTGCTTTTCTTGCTGCTTCACGGAAACCTTGTTTAGCACAAAGTTCGAAAGACATGGAGTCAGAGTCAACAGCGTGGAAGCTACCGTCAAATACACGGATCTTCATATTATCAACCGGATAGTTGGCCAATACACCTGTGGTCATTGATTGCTCAAACCCTTTCTGGATAGCAGGAACAAATTCACGGGGAATTGAACCTCCGAATAAGTCATTGACAAACTGGTAGTGTTTATCGGGATTTTCTGCTTTCCATTCTGCATCTACCGGTCCAAGGCTGAATTGAATATCAGCGAATTTACCACGACCACCCGTTTGCTTTTTCAGGGTCTCACGGTGTTCAACAGTAGCATTGAATGCTTCCTTGTAAGCCACCTGTGGTGCACCCTGGTTTACTTCTACTTTGAACTCACGACGCATACGATCAATAATGATCTCCAGGTGTAACTCTCCCATTCCACGAAGGATGGTTTGACCAGTATCTTCATCTGTATTTACACGAAGTGTAGGATCTTCTTCTACCAGCTTGGCGATAGCCATACCCATTTTATCAACGTCAGCCTGAGTTTTAGGTTCTACCGCTACAGCAATTACCGGTTCTGGAATAAACATATTCTCCAAAGTGATAGGATGGTTCTCATCACATAAAGTATCACCAGTTTTTATTTCCTTAAACCCAACTGCCGCACCAATATCACCTGCTTCGATGAAATCAATAGGGTTTTGCTTATTAGCAAACATCTTCATGATACGGCTGATCCTTTCTTTCTTACCGCTTCTTACGTTCAACACATAAGAACCAGCATCCAGATGGCCAGAATAGCACCGGAAGAATGCCAGGCGACCCACAAATGGATCAGTCATGATTTTAAAGGCCAATGCAGCGAAAGGCTCTTTAGGATCTGCTTTACGGGTGATTTGCTCACCTGAATCAGGATCAGTACCTACCGTATCAGGAATGTCAACCGGTGAAGGCAGGTAACGACAAACCGCATCCAATGCAGTTTGTACACCTTTATTCTTGAATGAAGAACCACACATCATCGGAACGATGCTTAGATCAACCGTTGCTTTGCGGATCGCTTCATGCATTTCATCTTCGGTGATACTATTAGGATCATCAAAGAATTTTTCCATCAACTTGTCATCATATTCTGCTACGGCTTCCACCAGGTTAGCTCTCCATTCTTTTGCTTCCTCCAGCATATCAGCAGGAACTTCGATCTCATCGAAAGTCATACCTTCTGTTTCCATATGCCAGATGATACCTTTCATTTTGATCAGGTCCACCACCCCTTTAAAATCATCTTCAGCACCAATTGGTAATTGGAGAGGTACAGCTTTTGAACCCAGCATTTCTTTCACCTGCTTAACCACCATCAGGAAGTCAGCACCGGCACGGTCCATTTTATTTACAAATCCAATACGGGGAACACCGTAACGATTAGCCTGGCGCCACACTGTTTCAGATTGTGGCTCCACACCATCCACCGCAGAAAATAAAGCGATCAAACCATCCAGTACTCTCATTGAACGTTCTACTTCTACAGTAAAGTCAACGTGGCCGGGAGTGTCGATGATATTAAAAGAATATTTTTTGGTTTCAGGAGTTGCCTTCCCCAAAACAGTTGGAAAATTCCACTGACAGCTAACAGCTGCAGAAGTAATAGTAATACCTCTTTCTTTTTCCTGCTCCATCCAGTCAGTAGTAGCGGCGCCATCATGCACCTCACCAATACGGTGGATCATACCTGTATAACGGAGAATACGCTCCGTAGTGGTGGTCTTTCCGGCATCAATGTGAGCCGCAATACCAAAGTTTCTTTGAAATTTTAAATCTGCCATGACTGCTTTATTTTCAGTTATTTATATACAATTATAAAACCAAACGGTTTTGGAGGCGCAAAGGTAGGGGAAAAAGCCGGAAAATAAAGGCCCCGGAGATTCTTAATCTGCCCTGTGGATAAATTGAAAACTACAGCTTAAGATGCCTGCTTCAGCACTCATTTACGAAGGATCAAAATCCTTTTACCTTTATTTCAACGTAAATGGAGACTATATGGAAAGAAAAATCTACAACCCGATACAAAAAGACCAGGTAACATTCCTGAAGACTTATGCAGATACTAATGGTGAGTGTACTCTTGTAGAGGTGGACTTAGCCGATGGTGGCGGTGTGGGTTTGCATTACCACAAAACTTATTCAGAAACGTTTAGATGCCTGGAAGGAGAAGTACAGGTAAAATTTGGAAAGATTTTACACACACTAAAGGCTGGTCAATCAGCAACGGCTGAGCCAAAAGTTAACCACCTTTTCCGCAACAGAAGCGGCAGGTCATGTAAATTCCTGGTAGAACTGAGACCTGCCAGCCGTGGTTTTGAACAGTCACTACAGATAGGTTATGGGCTAGCAAATGATGGTCTCACCAAATCAAACGGATTTCCAAAAGATAAATTAGCACTTGCCTGGCTCTTTGAAATAAGTGAAAGCAACCTGCCCGGATGGATGAGTATTTTTGAATTTATTTTAAGGAAGCAAGCGCTAAAAGCCAGGAAAAAAGGAATTGATAAACAACTTATAGAAAAGTACGTAAAATTTTAGATCCCATATACAGACATAAAAAAAAGTCCCTTTTTATGTGGGGACTTTTTTATTAATAAGCAATTAGCTTATTTATAATAACTCAATGTCAATTCTGAACGACGATTTTGCTGACGCCCTGCCGCTGTTTTATTATCAGCAATTGGCTTGGTTTCCCCATAACCGGTTGCAGTAATGCGGCTCTCTTCTACTCCTTTACTTATAAGGTATGCTTTAACAGCGTTTGCACGGTTATCACTTAATACCTGGTTTTTTTCATCTGAACCAACATTATCAGTATGCCCATCGATATTCAGGCTCATACCCGGATTATCTTTCATGATCTGTGCCACTTCATTCAGGCCCTTAAAAGACTTGCTTTGTAATTTAGCGCTTCCGGTAACAAAGAGAATATTCTTTGCAGCCATGTTAACCTTCTGTTTTACTTCTTCAGAAATAACAGGACAACCAAAGTTTTCTTTTGGACCAGGTATTGTAACACATTTATCTTCTTCATCATTTACCCCATCACCATCCGTGTCAGGAACAGGGCAACCCTGGTAGCGGGCAACACCAGCAACAGTAGGACACTTATCTTCTTCATCATTGATACCATCTTTATCAGTATCAGGAATCGGACATCCCTGGTAACGGGCAAGACCCGGAACGGTCGGACATTTATCTTCTTCATCATTTATCCCGTCTTTATCAGTATCAGGAATCGGACATCCCTCATATTTAGCTAACCCGGGTACAGTCGGACATTTGTCTAAGCTATCAATAATACCATCCTTATCAGTATCAGCCGGTGGCTTTGGAGGTTCAATAACTACAGGCTCTTTCTTCTTACCTAAACGTCCGGCAATACCAATACTATGTTGTAAATGATAGTTCGCTGTTTCATTGGTAATTGGCACCCTGTAAGTAGATGTTACGAAAAGATGTGCTTCATCAAGGAAGTTAACTTTCAGGCCAAGACCTACAGGCATGAAAGCACCATAATACGAACGATATTTATGAGCCCCGACTCCTGCTATGATATAAGGCTGTACCCAATATTTTTCAGTAGTCATCTTAAGATTTACTGTAGCATTACCTTCAAGAAGCAAATTATTATCAGCAAATGACTTATTAGGCATTGGGTAGCGCAAAAAAGTAGCTCCCAAAGAAGCGGCGATATCGATATGTTTTCTGATGCCCTTGAAATAGGTAACAGCTAGCCCGGGAGACATCTCTTTAATTTTTGCCATTTTCTTATTACTCAGAACCTGGCTTAAGGAAGTAGTGCGTATCCTTTCTGGTGAAATAAAATCATTCAGGAAAAAACTGACACCCAAAGCCTTAGGCCTGATTTCATCATCCTGTGCATTGGCGGCAGGTACAAGCAGGTACAGCGCAATTAAAGCAGATAATATCTTCTTCATAAAGAGATAGTTTGGTTTTAATCTGAGCAAAAATAACAGGTAAGTTCAATATCCTAAAATAAATTATTTACTTAATATTCACGGCTTTGGAAGGTCTTTTTTTAAAAAAAACTGATTTCATTTCAAGTTGTCTCTGGTAAAGGGCTGATTTGTATCATTTATCTGCAAAAAACTTCTCTCTGAGCATTTTATCCTCTCCATAAACATCATCATGAAAGATGATTTTGCCATCATGTCCCTCGCAAGTAATGTAACGGATAAATACAGTCACTTTATTCCTTATAGGAATAGATCTTTTTTGTTTGTTTCTTAGCCATGTTTTTACCGAGTCAATTTTAGTATACCCCCCATTAGCATTGAGGCTGTCATTTCCTAAAATATAAAAGGCCAGTTTTTCCCATTCCTGCACCCGTACACAACCGTGACTCAAAGAACGCATAGCATTGGAAAACAAGTATCGCTGATTAGTATCATGCAGATAAACAGAATACTTATTGTCGAAAACGAATTTCATAATACCCAACGCATTAGCATCGCCGCTTCCCTGGACTACCCTGTATGGAATACTCTTGGTATACTTTGACCAATCCACTGAATATGGATCCACTTCATTCCCCTCCTTATCAACCAAGCTAAATCCTTTACGGGCCAGATATCCCGGATTTTTTTTAACAGCAGGTATTATTTCTTTTGAGACTATACTCGGCGGAGGTACCCACTGAGGATAGGTAATCAATGATGAAATAAGGCTTGTAAGTACAGGAGTTCTGGTTTTGGGTTTGCCACATATCACTTTTGAAGACAACTTAACTTCTTCATTATCCACTACTTCAAGATAGTTCGCCGAAGCATTAACCCATATATATTTTGATGGCATTTTCTCAGGAAGCTTTTTATACTTATCCATACTTATCGCAATACGGATAAATTTTTCTCTATCGCTAACATTCATCATTCTGACAGTTCCTTCTCCTGCTCTTCCATCTACAGTTATTCCTTTTTTCTTTTGAAATAACTTAACCGCATCTGCCAGCTGAGCAGAATCTGCACCAATACTGTCGAATGAAATAAAACCTCCTTCATATAATCTTTTTTGCAGGAGCCTGTTGAATTTTTGCTGATCTTTCTCAGGATACGGCACCCTGGTAAATTCCCGGTAATCAGCACTCGCAAGAAAAGATCTGATACCTGCTTTTATTGAATGATAACCCCTTTGTGCAGGCTCCAGTGATTGTATCAACTTTGTCAATCCTGATTGCAAGAAGAAGTCATATTGCTTTAGATAATATTCATCCGTTAGCAATGTATCCTTTCTCAGCGTGATACTGTCGTTTGGAAGTCGACCCAGCTTAACATCCTTCACAATTTGTACAAAAGCATCCGTAAGCATGATATCTGCCTTTGCCCACAAGGAAGCATCTTTTCTGTCATTCCTTGCAAGGCTATCTGTTTCAAATTTTTCTCTTATTTTTTTAATTGACAGATGATGATAGTCACTGGGGAATAACCCGAATAGTTTTGACTCATCAATAAACTTAAACAATGAATCACCTTCCGGCAGCCATTCTCCTTTGCTACACCAGATAGGAGCAAAAGCATTTCTTTCGTAGAGTAGTTTTGCAAGCTTCGTTTGCCTTATTGTTACCAAAGAATCTTCTTTCTTACCATCAGCATTAAAAACTTCCGCTAACCTACTTCTGATAAGTTCTGTTGTTTTTTGCTGCAACTCCAAAGGTGAATCCCCAATGGTATCTTTATTAGCCTTGTTACCATTACAGGACAAAAAGGCTATGCAGAAATAGAAAAAAATAACAAACGGGTACAAAGGTCTTGTGGTCATAAATGGTGGTTACTGGCAGAATTTAATGGCTTTGTACTAATTTACCAGCACAGAACGATAGTATGCACTACAAAATAAGAAATCGTTTCAACATTATTGGCACTGTCAGTTGATTTTTTTACTAATTCGGCAGAAACCAGAATCTTAAAGGAAAACTAATCAAGCTAATAAATCAGGGAAAATACGAAACCTCACAATAATTATCATTTACGAAAGAGAGGAAAGATCAAAGAGTTGAAACATCAATTACCGCATCTGTATTTATTGGCCCATACACATGGGGGAAAGTATCCTGTGCAGAGGGCGACCAGTCAAAAACATATTTGCTGCTGAGTTTATCGGTATCAATCACCAGTTTCACCAGATCAGTTCTGCCTGCAAAATATCTTTCGAGAACGCCAGCTACCTGCTGCTCCTGTGAGCAATGTATAAAGCCTTCTGCCTTCAATGACGGATGCTCATAATATCCGCGGTGTTTGGCTGCATTCCACTCACCTGCTGTGGTAACATGATAGATAATTGGCATAATCGTTTGTATAGTTTCAGATTAAAGTATAACCCTCTTGATATGTTGTTCCAATAAAAGAAAATCTGCAATTACAATAGCCGTCACTGCTTCCACTATCACCGGTGCTCTCAATGCCACACATAAATCATGGCGGCCTTTGATTGAAAAGTCTTCTGTTTTACCAGTTTCCCAGTTCAGGCTGTTTTGCTCTTTTGGAGTAGAAGAAGTAGGTTTAACAACTAACCGAAAAACGAGTTCATTACCATTACTGATACCTCCTACAATACCTCCTGCATGATTGGTCCTTGTCCTGCCATCTGTATTTTCAATAGCATCATTATGTTCACTGCCGAACATTTTAGCTGCAGCAAAACCGGTTCCAAATTCAATACCCCGCACAGCAGGAATTGCAAATATCATATGAGCCAGGGATGATTCAAGCGAATCAAAATAAGGCTCACCCAATCCAACAGGCAGACCATTTACTTTACACTCAACAATACCACCTACAGAATCTTTTGCATCAATGGCTTTTTGCAGGCCTTTTTCCAGATCTTTTTCGCCCCCTATTTCTGTTACTTGGGCATGAATGCTAAGCGTAGTCATGCCGGTAGCATTCATTAACTTCTTTGCAATTGCTCCAGCCGCAACCAACCCTGTTGTTAACCTGGCACTGAAATGCCCACCACCCCGGAAATCTTCATTACCTCCAAACTTTTGATGTGCCACCCAGTCTGCATGACCCGGACGGGGAATGCTTCTCTGCTTTGCATAATCATCACTGCGGGTATTTTTGTTTTCGAAAAGTATAGTAATGGGGAAACCGGTTGTTTTTCCATTAAAGAATCCACTTTTAAAAATCGGAAAATCTTCCTCCTGCCTTGGGGTGGTCCCTTTTTGTTTGCCTCCTTTTCTTCTTTCAAGATCTGGCAACAAATCTTCCGGCGATAAAGCTAACCCAGCCGGGCAGCCATCAATAGTTACCCCTACACACTCCCCATGCGATTCGCCAAAAATAGAAATGCGGAATATGCGACCAAATGAATTCAATATTTATAAGTTGAAGTGTTGATAAGGTAAAGATACATCAGCACCAAGCTTTTTCAAATCATTATAAAAATCAGGGTACGACTTCTTAACTGCCTGCGCCTCTTCAATAATCATTTCACTATCTGCTTTTAATCCGGCTACGGCACAGGCCATGGCAATACGATGATCATGATGCGAATGAATATCAGCGCCTTTTACAATTGCCCCACCATGTATAACCATATTATCATCCTGCAAATCTATAGTCACTCCCATTTTGTCAAATTCATCCTGCAATGTTATTGCCCGGTTGCTTTCTTTATATGTTAAACGGTTTATTCCCCTAATAGTTGTTTTACCATTGCAATAAGCAGCCAATGCAACTAACGGTGGAAATAAATCAGGGCAATCCGTGGCATCAAAATAAAATCCATTCATTTCTGCCGGATGTAGTTGTATTCCCTTTGCATCCATCGCCATACCGGCATTGGCAGCCATCATGGCATCAACAATTGCTTTATCAGCTTGCGTTGATGTCAAATCTAATCCTCTTACTGTTATGGGGCCAGCTATGACTCCAGCTACAAGCAGAAATGCACCACCGCTCCAGTCGCCTTCGACAGTGTAGTTAATTGGTTGACTGGTTGGCTGGTTTATTGGGTATTCATTATGAAAAATAAATTCTTCATAGTTTTTATTCTCCGGTACTCTTAATCCAAATTGCTTCATTACATCCAAAGTCAAATCTATGTACGGCTTACTCTTAAGATTCCGAACTTTTATAGAGACAACTTTACTATGAGGGCCCAAAATCTCCCCTTCCGAGGAATTTAGAGAGGCTCCATAAGTCATCAACAGGCCTGTAAGAAACTGTGAACTTAAAGAACCATCAATTTCAATATTTGCCGGCAGCAATGGCCCTTGTACATGCATTGGCAACCTGCCATTGCTGCTTTCTATTTTAACTCCCAGTTTTGGCAATATTTCATCAAAGAAATCCATCGGTCTCGTAACAAGACTACCTGAACCGTTTATAGTGATTTTCTTATGGCTTAAGGCAGCTATTGGCGTAAACATTCTTATACTCAATCCTGACTCTCCGCAATTAATTTCATTCCCAACGGGATCAATTTCTTTCTCCACGGGATCAATTTCTTTCTCCACGGGATGAATCCCGTGGCTATTCACTTTTAACGCTTCATTTATGTGTTCGACTTCAGCGCCCAATGCTTTAATGATTCCAACAGCAGCTTTATCATCATTGCTGTGTCCGGGATTATGAATGATTGTTTCTCCTTTTCTCAATAACGCTGCCGCACAAGCTCTTTGCATCGAACTTTTCGAGGCTGGTGCCTGGATTATACCTGATAATTTAGAAGGATGTATTGTTACTTTCACTTTATAAACCTTGTATAATTTTTTCTAACTGCTTTAATGAAATACTTTTCACTACCCCCCTCCCAATTCTTTCCAGCAGCACATAATTTATTTCCTTTCTTTCCCTTTTCTTATCCATCTTAAGCACATCAAACACTTTTTGCTTGTCGAAAGATGCATAGGTCGGTAAATTATATTTCTCCAGCACACTTATCACTCTTTCTGTTTGCTTAAATCCTGCCAGTTGCTCCGAAATATGACAGGCATATGTCATACCGATAGAAATAGCCTGACCGTGCAGTAATTCATATTGTGTTTCCAGTGCATGCCCCAGTGTATGACCAAAATTTAACAACCTCCTCTCTCCTTTCTCAAATTCATCTTTCTGTACAACCCTGATTTTTATTAAAGCGTTTGCCTGGATTAATTCGCAAATTGATTTTTGCCTGCCCCGGTATCCCTTTAATGAATTCCTTTCCAACTTTGCAAACATTGCCGCATCTTTTATACAGGCATGTTTAATTATTTCTGCAAACCCATTTTCCCATTCCTGCTGCGGCAGTGAGTTCAGGAAAACCATGTCATGTAAAATGAAAGAAGGCTGACGGATAACTCCCACCATATTTTTATACATTCCCACATCGATGCCATTCTTACCACCAATGGAGGCGTCCGCCAATGCTAAAATTGAAGTAGGTATAAATCCAAACCGTAAGCCCCTCATATAAACAGCTGCCACATAGCCTGTAATATCCGTAATTACTCCACCACCTACTCCCACTAAAGTTGTCTTGCGGTCAGCTTCCATTTCAATCAGCTTTTCAATTACTGCATCCACGGTTGCCTGCACTTTAAATTCCTCGCCGGGTTTTAATATAATTGTATTCCAGCCCCTGAAACGTTTTGTATGTGCTTTGTAAACATTTTCATCTGTGATGAGTATCGTTGCCCTGGTATCAGCAATCTTTTTCAGATGGCTGATACCATAAGCAAAATAAAAGTCGGTGGATGAATTAGAAAATCTATAATTGATATGCTTCATTATATGCCGAATATATTTACTAAAGTACAAGAGGCGAACTGCCTGCTGGCAGGTTCATTATCAACCTAGCTATCCAGTATTTTTTTCTGATGATTTATACTCTCCATATGCACAGCATCCAAATACTTGGTGATAAATTCTTTACTTAATCCTATTTTTTCACCCTTTGCGCTGGCCCTTTCAATAATTTCATTCCAACGGCCTGTCTGCAAAATGGTAATATTATTATCTTTTTTATATTGCCCGATCTGTTCAGCGATCTTCATCCGTTGCCCCAGAATCTGCATCAGTTCATCATCCAGGTGATTGATCTTCTGGCGCAGTGCTTCCAATGCAGCATGATATTCCTCGGAGTTAATATCTTCTTTTCTCCAGATGATACTGTCCAGCATCTCGGCTAAGCGTTCAGGTGTCACTTGTTGTTTAGCGTCGCTCCATGCATTATCAGGGTCGATATGACTTTCAATCATCAGCCCATCATAGTCAAGGTCGATTGCTTTTTGCATTACTTCAAGTAAGATATCACGACGGCCACAAATATGCGAAGGGTCATTGATCAGTGGCATACCCGGGTGCTTCAATTTCATATCAATAGCCAGGTGCCACATAGGCGCATTACGATACTCAGAATTTCCATACGAACTAAAACCACGGTGTATCAGGCCAATTTGTTTTACTCCTGCCCTTGCCACTCTTTCTACCGCACCACTCCATAATTCAATATCAGGATTGATCGGATTTTTAATCAACACCGGTATATCCACGCCTCGCAGTGCATCGGCTACTTCCTGCACACTGAAAGGGTTTACCGTTGTTCTCGCACCAATCCACAACACATCCACATCAAATGTCAATGCATCCTGCACCTGCTTACCGGTTGCCACTTCAACTGTTGTTGGCAAACCTGTCAGTTTCTTAGCCTGTTGCAGCCAGGGCAAACCTTTTGTACCCACTCCTTCAAACATACCGGGCTTGGTTCTCGGTTTCCAGATACCTGCCCGCAGCATATCTATTTTTCCTGTTGCTGCAAGACGTTGTGCCGTAGCCAATACCTGTTCCTCAGTTTCTGCACTGCATGGCCCACTGATGATCAGCGGCCGTTTATGCCAGGCTCCCTGTACGGTTTCCTTTTCTGACTGTTCTGTTGTTTGCATTTGTACAAATTTAATTTATTTAATTATCCTCCTTATTTTATTCGCCTCCTCAATCAACCGCATTAAATATTCATTATCCTCTTTTTCAAGACTCTCCTTAAATCTTGACAGCTGCGCAATATGTTCTTTCAAAACATCCAGCACATTCTCCTTATTCTGCATAAAGATCGGCACCCACATAGCCGGGTTACTCTTTGCCAATCGGACGGTGCTTTCGAAACCGGCAGAAGCTAATTCAAAAATAGCCTGCTCTTCTTTTTCCTTTTCCAGCACCGTATTTGCCAATGCAAAAGAAGTGATATGTGAGATATGACTCACATAAGCCGCATGCAGATCATGAGCCTTTGCTTCCATTTCCAACAGGTGCATACCAATTTTTTTATACATATGCTTTACCCATTCCAGTGCATCAGCATCGCTTTCCTCAGCATTACAAATAATGACAGCTTTATTTTCATAGGCACCACGCACTGCCGCCTGCGGACCGCTGTACTCGGTTCCCCACATCGGATGCGTGGCTACATATCTCCCCCTTTTGGGATGATTTTTTATTGCTTCAATCAATTGTGACTTAGTGGAACCAAGATCCAGTACAACCTGGTTATCAATTTTATTCAGAATCCGGGGCAATAATGATACCATCGTATCAACAGGTACTGCCAGCACAATCACATCTGCCTGCTGAATAGCTTCATCCAACGAAAGTGTCTCATCCACCAATTCCATCTCTAATGCTTTCTTTGCATGCTCTTCATTGGCCTCTACGCCAATAAGTTTTGATGACAATTTCTTTTCATGCAACTGTATGGCCAATGAACCTCCTATCAGACCAACACCAATTATTGCAATTTTTTTCCTTTTCATTTTATATAATGCTTTTTATCCGCTGAATAGCTTCTTCAATTTTCTCTTCTGTACTGCATAAACTTATCCTTACATATTGTTCACCGGCACTGCCGAATATTCCCCCGGGTGTTATAAATACTCCTGCATTATATAGTACCTCATCACTCAATGCAAATCCATCGCTATGTGCTGAGGGTATGGCCGCCCACACAAACATTCCGGCCTGCTCTTTTGAAAATTTACACCTGAGCAAAGTCAGCAATTCAAAAACTTTTTCCCTTCTTTCCCTGTAAACAGTATTCACCCTATCGTGCCATTCTTTCCCAAGTGTCAATGCTTTTACAGCAGCCAGCTGTGCCGGCAAAAACATACCACTGTCCATATTACTTTTAAAACGAAGCACTTCTTCAACTCTTTCTTTTGCCCCGCAAAGCATACCTATTCTCCACCCGGCCATATTATGACTTTTGCTCAATGAATTCAGTTCAATCACACAGTCTTTTGCGGTTTCAACACTTAACAAACTCATTGGAGAATCATTCAGAATAAAAGAGTATGGATTATCATGAATGATCAGGATCTTATGCTTTTTACCAAATACCACTATTTTTTCAAATAATTCTTTTGACGGTAACTTCCCTGTTGGCATATGGGGATAGTTAACAAACATTAATTTCACCTTCTTCAAACTTTTCTTTTCCAGTTTTTCAAAATCTGGTTCATAATTATTCTTTTCCCGTAGTTTGTACTCCACGCATTTACCAGCAGCCAGTTTTACTGCACTGGTGTAAGTGGGATAGCCGGGATTGGGCACCAGTACTTCATCTCCTTTATCCAGGTATGTCATACAGATATGCATGATGCCTTCTTTACTGCCAATCAGCGGCAACACTTCAGTATCAGGATTAAGATCAACATTATACCATTTCTTATACCAGTCGCTCATTGCTTTTCTCAATAAAGGCGAACCTTTGTAAGATTGATATGCATGGACATTTGGCTTTGCAGCCTCTTCCTGCAATGCCCGTACTACTTCCGGATGAGGTGGCAGATCAGGACTACCTATCCCGAGGTTAATAATATTCTTCCCTGCCTTATTCAACTCATCTATCTCTCTCAGTTTTTGAGAAAAATAATATTCACCAATACCTTCCAGTCGTTTACTTGTTTTTATTTCCATAATCCTCTTTTATAAATACCATACACTTTTACCGATTCAGTAAGTGGCTCCAGAGTTTTCATCACTTCGTTGAATTGTTCAGTACTATCAAATTCCATATCTGCATGAAAAGCATACTTGAAATCTGAGCCAGGGATGGGAAAACTCTGCAACTTGCTTAGGTTGATTCCCCCTTCAGAAATTTTTGTGAGCACTTTGGCTAAACTTCCCCTCGAATGATCTGTATGAAAAGTAACAGAGGCCTTATCTGCATTTTCAATTTCAGCTGCATTTTCTTCCCTGTCTAACATCAGGAACCGAGTATAATTATTTTTCAACGTATGGATATTAGAAACAATTACATTCAGCTCATACAATTCAGCTGCCAATTTACTTGCGATAGCTGCGATATGCCTGCTTTTATGCTGGCGGATATGTTTTGCACTAAGTGCAGTATCCTCTGTCTCCACCAGCTTCCATTTGTACTTATCAAGAAAATCATAGCATTGTTGCAAGGCCATGGTATGAGAATGAACTTCTTTTATATCTTCTAATTTTACCCCCGGGTTAACCAGCAGGTGCTGACGTATCTGTAAATAAATTTCTCCAATGATTTTCAGGTTGCTTTTCTGCAGCAGGTTGTAATTTGGCAGTATGCTTCCGGCAATAGAATTCTCAATAGCCATTACCCCTCCGTTACTTTCCTTTTTATTCGAAGCAATTTTTATTACATCACGAAAAGTGGCACATGGGATTACTTCCACATTTTTCCCATGAAATAATTGTGCAGCCACCTGGTGAAAGCTGCCTTCATAGCCTTGTATTGAAACTTTGGTACTCATAGTTAAACAAGAATCCCGGCCGTTTGGCCGGGATTCTTTATGTTGTTGTTTTTTAGTTGTTCTGATTTATTTCAACAAAAGCATTCCCGGCTTCATTTTAAAAAAGAAGTAATAAAAATAGAAACCAAAATATGTCTTTGTTGTTTTCATCTGTAAACAAATATAGCTTTCTTGTTCAGTTTAGCAAATTTTAAAAAGATTATTTCTTTCTGCCACCACCTGATTCAGCATCATTCATCCGGATCTTGCGTCCACGGTAGTTCTTACCATCAATCGCTTTTATCATCTTCTTACCGGCCGATGGCTCTATCTCAATCCAGCTGGTCATCTCCTTCATATCTATTTTACCAAGTACTTCTTTCTTCAGATCACTCATATCCAGTATAAACTGTAAGAAACTGGCTTTATAGAAACCATCCTTTGTTCCAAGGTTTACAAACAGTCGTTGGTAATTTCCTCCACCACTGAAACTTCTTCCCTTGGTATCTCTATCCCTTGATCCGCCTCTATCGCCTCTTGCATCCTGCCTGTCACCTCTTCTTTCGCCTCTTCTGTCATCCGTTCTCATGTTAAGATCAGCCGCATTCTCATAATATTTCAGGAACCTGTCAAATTCAAGGGCTGCCACTCTTTGTAATATTTCTTCTTTTTCAACAGAAGCAAACTTCTCCCTGAGTATTGGTAAGTAAGCTTCATATTCACCATGGCTGATATCTGCCTGCAACATTTTATCTATGAAATGGAAGAACTGTTTACGGCAAACATCCTTACCACTTGGTATATCCATTTTATGAACCCTGGTATTTACCAATCTCTCAATCTGGCGCAAACGGTATGTTTCCTTTGGTGTTACTATCGAAACAGAAACACCACTGTTACCTGCCCGGCCCGTACGTCCGCTTCTGTGTGTGTACACTTCCACATCATCTGGCAATTCATAGTTGATAACATGAGTAATTCCTGCTACATCAATACCACGGGCAGCTACATCTGTCGCTACGAGAAGCTTTACACTTCTGTCCCGGAAAAGACCCATTACTTTATCTCTTTGCTGCTGGGTAAGGTCACCATGGATAGCATCAATATCATACCCTTCCCGGGTAAGTTTCTCGGCTATTTCCTGCGTATCAGCTTTTGTGCGGGCAAATACTATCCCATATATACCGGGGTTAAAATCAATGATCCTTTTTAAAACCTCGTACCTGTTATGATGCTGTGTGGCATAGTACTGGTGATCAATATTTACATTA
Source organism: Bacteroidota bacterium (assembly GCA_029558715.1). Lineage (GTDB taxonomy): Bacteria > Bacteroidota > Bacteroidia > Chitinophagales > Chitinophagaceae > JJ008. Next base: position 55,003 of record JAKQEA010000098.1, read on the forward strand.
CCTGAATTTACTTTTCCAACGGTGATCTCAAATGGCTGATCCATGTATCTTTTGCTCACCTGCCTTATCTCTGCCGGCATCGTAGCGCTAAACAGCCAGATACTTTGTCGATTGGGAGTGTTTTTCAGAATGAACTCAATATCCTCCTTGAAGCCCATATTCAGCATTTCGTCGGCCTCATCCAATACTACATAATGAATTTTATCAAGATTAATAGCTTTTCTCTCAATCAGGTCGATCAGCCGGCCCGGAGTAGCTACAACAATATGGCTTCCTCTTTTAAGATCCCTTATCTGCATGGTAATAGAGGTACCTCCATAAACAGCCGTTACAGAAATACTGGCTTTCTTGCTTTTGAATTTTTCCAGGTCACTTGTTATCTGAAGGCATAATTCTCTTGTAGGACAAACGATCAATGCCTGGGGAAAACGGTCCTCCTTATTTATAAGTTGCAAAAGAGGCAATCCAAAAGCTGCTGTTTTACCGGTTCCTGTTTGCGCCAAACCGATAAAATCTTTTGTCCCTTGGAGCAAAACCGGGATTGCTTTTTCCTGGATAGGTGTGGGCTGGGTAAAACCTAATGCCTTTACTGAATGTAGTAAGCCTTCTTCAATACCCAAGGCTTCAAATGTGTTCACGAAATAAATTTTTGATGGTTGATAAGAATCGGCAAAGGTAGCCTTAAATAAGGGGACAGAAGAATGTATTTTGACTGATAAACTTCCTGCTACTGTAGTAAAATAAAAAGCCGCACACAAGTGCGGCCCTTATCGATTTGCTTGCCAATTGAAATTACTTCTTTATAGAATCAACAGCAGCTTTAACTGTAGAATCAACAACAGCTTTAACTGTAGAATCAACAGCAGGTGCGGCTGCAGTATCAACAGCAGGTGTAGTAGCTGAATCACCAGCAGGCTTAGATTCACCTTCGTTGTTACAAGCTACCATTGTAGCAGCAATAAATGCAATTGCAAAAAACTTCTTCATTTTAGAGATTTTTTTGGGGTTGTTTGAAATATTTCGCTGTTTATACCCAAATTGGAAAAAGGTAACCCTGCATTTAAAATTTTTTTTCAGATGGCCGAGGGTTACTATTTTTAAAATATTGTATTAAATAACGGAATGTGAAACCAGAGAATAACGAAAAGGCACTCTTGCAAGGATTAGCTGTTAACGACAAAAAGTCCGTTGAGACAATTTACAGGGAGAATTACAATATGATTCAGGCCCTGATAATCAACAACAACGGCTCGGCAGATGATGCGAAAGACATATTTCAGGAAGCTATGATCGTGTTGTACGAAAAAGTGAGATCCGGAACCTTTGAACTGAACTGCCTGATTAAGACTTATATTTATTCGGTAAGTAAAAGACTGTGGCTCAAAAGATTACAACAACTGAACCGATATTCACCTCCTATTGAAGACCCTGAAGCATCTGTACAGGTGGATGATGAGATAGAAGAACATGAGAAAAGAGATGCTGAGTTTGAAATGATGAACAAAGCCATCAGCAGCCTGGGAGAACCCTGTAAAAGCCTTTTGGAGGCCTATTACCTTCAAAAGCAGAATATGCAGGTTATTGCGGCCAATTTTGGATATACCAATGCGGACAATGCAAAAAACCAGAAGTACAAATGCCTGATGCGATTGAAAAAGATATTTTTTGCTCACTATAAAAATGGAAACGGAGATGAGTGATATTAAAGTTTTAGAGGCGGTGGAACGCTATATCCGGGGTGAAATGAATCCTGACGAACGATTACATTTTGAAAATCTGAGGAAGACAAATTCTGAGATCGACCAGTTAGTTGTTGAGCATACCCTCTTTTTACAACAAATGAACCGGTTTGGAGAATGGAAAAAATTCCGCTCTACCCTGCATGATGTACACACTGATCTGGCAGAACAGGGAAAGATCAATTCTGCTAAACTTACAGGAAAAGCTAAGGTTGTTTACCTCTGGAAAAGATATAAGAGAGTGGCCGCCATCGCAGCGTCTATAGCAGGCATTACTACTTTAACAATCAGCGCCCTTGTCTGGTCTATTACTCCGCAAACACCTGCAGGTGAAATTGATCTGTTAAAAGGTAAGATCAACGTTATTGAGAATAAAACAAAAGAGCAGGATAAAGAAATAAGCAGGGTTAAAAACAAAATCAATACTGCTGACAATACAATTGTTTACACTACTGGTGGTACGGGCTTTATCATAGATGCCAAAGGCTATCTCGTTACTAATGCCCATGTAGTGGAGGGTGCCAGGAACATTGCTGTTCAGAATAGCAATGGTGAGTTTTTGGCTAAAGTGGTTTTTATTGATGTACAAAAAGATATCGCTATTCTTAAAATAGAAGACGAAAACTTTAAGCCATATACTTCAGTGCCTTATGCTATCAGCAAATCGGCAGGAAAATTAGCTGAACCCATTTTCACACTGGGCTACCCCCGCAATGAGATTGTATATGGCCAGGGTTATTTAAGTGCTAAAACAGGTTATAATGGCGATACCCTGAGTTGCCAGTTAGAATTGGCGGCAAACAGGGGAAACAGTGGCAGCCCTATATTAAATAGAAAAGGTGAAGTAATTGGTATTCTGAACGGACGCCAGAGAAATACAGAAGGTTTTGCCTTTGCAATACAAGGCAAGTATATTTATAAAGTACTGGATGATTTGAAAAAAGACACCAGTTACCAAAAGGTTAAGATTACATCCAAATCTTCCATTGCAGGTCTTGATTTTCAGCAGCAGGTAGAAAAAGTCGAAGACTACATTTTCATGGTAAAAGTGAATTAATCGAATTAACCCCTATAGAAAAAACTGCCCCGTACAAATACGGGGCTTTTTTTATTTCTGGACAATCTTATTACCAGAGACTGGGTGGATACTCACCCTGCCCGATAAGATCGTTGAGGCTTTTTTCCACAAATGGGGCATCCTCCTTGTAAGTAACTCCAAACCACAAGGAAGTGGTGGGAATAATCTCTACTTTACCGCCCTCTTTTATAAACTGATCAGCAACAATAGGAATAAAGAATTCGGATTTCAGTTCTTTACCATGCTTAGTCAGAAATTCTAAAAATAATTGTTGTGTGTAGGAGAAAAAGGAAGGAGCAAAACACCAGAAATTCATTGACACCCTGGTCGCCGTTGAAAGCTCTTTAGGTTCCAGCCCGTCATCACAAACTATTTTACCATCCTTTTTTGCAATATTGATCCGTTCAGTTATAGTAGCGAGATTTCCGTCCTCATCCAATCCGCAAACTCCCCTGTTAACTGTGCCATGATCAGATAATGTACTTAACAGGTCGTAGCCAACAATAGCATAACAATTATCAGTGCATGAATTCTTCAGAAATCTTACAGCATTTTCAAAAGCGTTCCTTCCATAAAAATCATCCGCATTGATCACAGCAAATGGCTCTTTCACCACATGTTTTGCGCAAAGCACTGCATGGGCAGTACCCCAGGGTTTTGTTCGTCCTTCGGGTGCTTCAAAGCCCTCAGTGAAAGAACTCATCTCCTGGAAAACATATTCTGTTTTGATCTTTCCTTTCAGCTTCGGTTCAAATATGGATTTGAAATTGTCAGCAAATTCTTTACGGATAATAAAAACAACTTTACCAAAACCGGCACGGATGGCATCATAGATTGAATAATCCATAATTGTTTCTCCTGAAGGGCCGAAACCCTGCACTTGTTTCATGCTCCCATAACGGGAAGCCATGCCTGCAGCTAATATTACCAAAGTAGGCTTCATCTTTACATATCAATTTTGCAGGGCGAAATTAAACTAATTTCGTTACGCCGCTAAGAATCATGGAGAATATTAATCTGAATAATATAACAACAGAACGGTTATCTGTTCCTCCCTTCCATGAAAAGGAGCTCAGAGTATTCATATTACGCCTTGATAAAGTACACCCAATTATTTCGGGCAATAAGTGGTTTAAATTAAAATACCACCTTGAGGAAGCATTGAGCCTGAAAAAAAAAACACTTGTAACTTTTGGTGGTGCCTGGTCAAATCACATTCACGCCACTGCTGCTGCATGCAAGATCAACAAATTGGAGGCCATCGGCATTATCCGGGGTGAAAAAGCCGGCACTCTTTCCACCACACTTACCCAGGCAAAAGATCTTGGAATGAAATTAATCTTTCAGGACAGGGAAGAATATAGAAAAAAAAGAGTTCCTGAAGACATGAGTACAGGCGATTACTACCTTGTAAACGAAGGAGGATATGGAGAAAAAGGAGCCAGTGGTGCTGCAACTATTCTGCAATATTGCCAGGAACAAGATTTCTCACATATATGCTGTGCGGTTGGTACCGGAACGATGACAGCAGGATTAATCAATAGCAGTGAAACCTCTACAAGAATTGTTGGCATAAGTGTGATGAAAAACAATATGGCTCTTTCTGCTGAAGTAAAAAAACTACTAATCGATCCGGCAAAAGAATTTGATATCATTCATGACTATCACTTTGGCGGCTATGCAAAGAAAACAACAGAGTTAATTGCATTCATGAATGAATTTTATACTCACACCGGTATTCCTACAGATTTTGTATACACGGGTAAACTATGTTTTGCAATAAGTGACCTTGCCAGGAAAAATTACTTTCCGCCAGGAAGTAAAATCCTGCTGATACACAGCGGGGGTTTGCAGGGCAATCAATCTCTCGGAAAGGGAACGTTAATATTTTAGTTTTTCTGAAGAGCTCCCCTATCTTTGTTTCCGTAGCAAAAAAGAATCCGGTTTCTTTTGCGTTCTATACAATATGAAAAAACTGACCCTGTTCTTTCTGTCTTTTGTTTTCGCCTTCTTGGGTGTTACCGCTTATTCGCAGGATACATTGCCAAAGTTCTCGCTTAAGAATGTAGGCAAGAACCGGATCGTTATCAGTTGGGTCAACAATTTTCAAAATATTCGCCAGATAAGTATTCAGCGATCCTTTGACAGCCTGAAAGGTTACAAAACTATCCTGACCGTTGCTGATCCTACTACTCCGCAAAACGGATATGTAGATGCAAAAGCGCCTAACGACCATATGTTTTACCGTTTATATATTATGCTTGAGGGAGGAATGTATCTTTTCAGTAATGCCAAAAAACCATTCATTGATTCTCTTTTTGCGCAGAAACCCGGAGTAATGCCTGTTGTTGATTCGCTACTAAAAATTGATTCCATCACCCGGGTGAATCCTGTTGTTATTCGCCTGGATAGTTTTCAGACAGGTGATTCCGCCACCATGCCCAATCCTGTGACCATAAAAAATAAACCACCCGCCTTTGTCCCATCACTCTATGTCTATACACATAAAGATGGCTATGTTAAGATCAGTTTGCCTGATGAAGAAAAAACAAAAAAATATTCCATTAAATTCTTTGATGAAGATGAAACCTTTTTGTTTGAACTAAAAGATATCAAAGAAAGAAGCTTCAAAATAGATAAAGCGAATTTTTATCATGCCGGATGGTTCCGCTTTGAGTTATATGAGGATGATAAATTACTGGAAAAACACAAATTCTATCTAGAGAAGGACTTCTGACACCAGCTCTGCCTCAAACACTTTTTCAAAATTCCTTTTTACTTTTTCTTTCACTTCTTCCATATCCAGTGTCCTGCCCAGCTCTTTTTGTAAAGAGGTAACCTGCTTATTTACAATTCCACAAGGAATAATATTATTGAAATAAGACAGATCAGTATTTACATTGAACGCAAATCCATGCATGGTAACCCAACGGCTGCAACGAACCCCGATAGCACATATCTTTCTTTCCTTTCCCGGAATACCCGGTTCAATCCATACACCGGTTTCGCCAGCCGATCTGGCACCTGTAATACCATACTCAGCCATAGTAAGAATAATCACCTCTTCAATATTCCTGAGATATTTTCCAATATCTGTATAAAACTTTTCAAGGTCCAATATAGGGTAGCCAACTATTTGTTCTGGGCCATGAAATGTGATGTCACCTCCACGATTGGTATGAAAAAATTCAATATGATTAGCCTGTAACTCCTCATCGCTCATCAGTACATTTTCCTTATTTCCACTCTTCCCTAATGTATAAACAGGAGGATGCTCAACAAAAAGAAGATAATGTTGTGTAGGGCTGCCCATCTCCTGGTTACCGGATACCGATTTTTTCCTCACATTTTCCTGCAATATCTTCTCCTGGTAATCCCATGCCGACTGGTAATCCATTTTACCGAGGTCCTGAAATATGATTTGCCTGTTTTCCATTTTGAAAAGACAAATTTACCAACAAAAAACCATCCTTTACCTTTGCCGGCTATGCAGGACGAATTAGAAGACAATAACCCGGAAATACAGGATAGTAGTGATGAGCTATATGAACGTTTTACTATAACCATCGATAAAGGCCAGGAACCACTTCGTATTGATAAATTTCTGACCAACCGGATCGAAGGTGCCACCAGAAACAAGCTCCAGCAGGCCATGAATCTCGGTATGGTACTGGTTAACGGTATTGCTGTAAAGCCTAACTATAAAGTAAAGCCATCAGACTCGATCATTGTTTATTCCGATATGAGTCCCGATGAAACCGACGTAGTGCCGGAAAAAATGGACCTGGATATTGTGTATGAAGACGCCGACCTGATGATCATTAATAAACCTGCTGGCATGGTAGTACACCCGGGCAGTGGAAATTATTCAGGCACTCTATTGAACGGAGTCTCCTATTATCTGCAGCAACAAAACCCCTCTATCTCGGAAGAGGTATTACCCCGGTTTGGCTTAGTACACCGTATTGATAAAAATACCAGTGGGCTTCTGGTGCTGGCCAAAACAGATAAAGCGATGCGGCAACTTGCCAGGCAGTTTTTTGACCATACAGTAAGAAGGCAATATGTAGCATTGGTATGGGGAGATATGGAAAATGATTCTGGGACTATCATCGCCCATGTGGGCCGTCACTTACGTTTCAGAAAATTATTTGAAGCTTACCCGGAAGGCGATCACGGCAAAGATGCTGTCACCCATTATACTGTGCTGGAACGATTCGGCTATGTAACATTAGTCCAGTGTGTACTGGAAACCGGACGTACACACCAGATTAGGGTTCATATGAAACATATTGGCCACCCATTATTCAATGATGATTTCTACGGAGGAGATAAAATTGTAAAAGGAACCATCTATACCAAATACAAACAATTTGTAGATAATTGTTTCCAGATTTGTAAACGACAAGCCCTCCATGCTAAAACGCTGGGGTTTATTCATCCAACTACAGGTGAAGAAATGTTTTTCGATGCCCCCCTGCCTGAAGATATGGAACAGGTAATTGAGAAATGGAGAAAATATGCATCCACTATTGGTAACAGACAATAATTATTTTGTAAAATCGAAAAGAGTAGCTGTAAAAAGCCCCCGTTCCCTTTTCTTAAAAGCCACATCCCAGTTGCCGATATAACGAAGTAATTTAGGAACCAGGTAATCTCCAAATTTAGTCATCTCTACTTCCATGTGTACATCGAAATCATATACTCCTGCATTATAGCTCATATCATAATTACGGGCCATTACTTCCATTGTCTTTGTATTGAACCATGTCACCATGCTGTCAATTACGATTTTATCTTTTTTCCCTCCCAGGCCAGGTTTTCCTTTAATGGAAAATACATAACAGGATTGCCCTTCGTAGTCACCATAATCAATGATAAAATCATAATACTCTGCCCTGTCAGGATCAAATATGTCAATCTTATCGCCAATGAAGGGAATACCCGGAATCTTTTTTCCGGGATTGAAGAAAAGCATCTTCAGTTGCTCTTTATGTTTTGCTAACCCGCTTTGTGAACGGGGTTTAAAGTCTATACCTTTTACAATATTTGACTCCCCGCATACAGTGCCTTTGGTAAAGAAAATCCCGGCATAAAGTTCTGCTGTATAGTAATTGTAGTCTCCGTCATTTTCATAAAAGTCGCCACTGGAATTTTCTGAAAGCACTTCCATTGTCCTGCAACCATCAGCCCTTGTCTGTTTGGTTTTGCTCATCAGAGCTGCCTTAATATGACCTTTTTTATCTTTTATTCTAATGTCATTCCATGATGTGAAACCAAGTACATGCAGGTTGCGGAACGCTTTATAAAATGTGGTATCATTCTTCACCTGGTTAATGAACCGGGCTACATTCAGATCAGTCCGGATAATGACCTCAGTGAGATTGACCATTTTGGCCAGCCGCTGATTATCGATAGAATCTTCATCCTGCGCAGCTACAGGAAAGCCGCTCCTGATAAATAATAATAAGATGAGAAAGTATTTCATAATCATCAGCCGGGAAACATCATCTTGTAGTCAACGTTTACTTTCCCCTTTGTGATATCGTTGAGTTTACCTTTCAGCAATTTTCTTTTCAATGCAGATATATGATCAATAAAGAGCTTCCCTTCAATATGATCATACTCATGCAGGATCACTCTTGCGGTAAGCCCTGCAAAAGTTTTTATTTGCTGCTGGAAATGCTCATCTACATAGTTCAGCGTTACATTCTCCTGCCGGTATATATCCTCCCTGATCTTTGGGATACTGAGACAACCTTCATTATAAGGCCATTCATCGCCTTCGAGCCCCTCGATATGGGCATTGATAAAAACCGCTTTTAAACCCGGTGCATCAGGATATTCTTTTTGCTCTTCTTCATTCATCCCATTAAACATCTGCACCGTATCTACCACAAAAAGACGGATGTCCTTGTTCACCTGGGGTGCAGCCAGCCCCACCCCATTACTGGCATACATGGTCTCCCACATATCCTCAATGAATTTATCAAGTTGCGGGTAACCAACTGTGATATCTGCGGCTACTTTTCGGAGTACCGGGTGGCCATATGCTACGATTGGTAAGATCATTTTGCAAATTTACCCTGACCGGCTCAATTAACCAATTGATCTCATATATTCCTGTAACATAATCGTGGCTGCAATTTCGTCAACCAGGGCTTTATTTCGCCGCTGCATTTTCTTCAGCCCCATTTCCAGCATGGCATCTTTGGCCATTTTAGAAGTGTAACGTTCATCTACTTTTTTGACAGGGATAGCCGGGAAGTTTTTTTGCAGGTCCTTAATAAATTTTTCCACCAACGGAGTGGCATGGGTGGCAGAATCGTCCCAGTTGGTAGGCCAGCCGATCAGGATCAATTCTACCTGCTCTCTGGAGAAATAATCTTTCAGAAATGGAATTAATTCTTTCGGGTGAATAGTTGTAAGACCTGTTGCTATGATCTGCAAGGGGTCAGTAACCGCAATGCCGGTTCTTTTGAGTCCGTAGTCTATACAAATGATACGAGGCATACTGGTAAAATCAAAAGTAAAAATTCCAAAAATCAGGTTATGCTTTTGATTTTTTGAATTTTTAATTAATAAAAAGATCTGCTATAACAAAGATGGCAAAAACAACTGAGGCAATACCATTGGCGGTCATAAAAGCAAGGTTTACTCTTTTCAGATCAGTTGGCTTCACAATTGAATGCTGGTAAACCAGCATACCTATAAATACAGCCGTCCCAGCCCAGTACAACCATCCGAAATGACCGTAAACGCCTGCATAAACCACTGCTGCAGCGCTCAGCAAATGCAAAAACTCCGATACCCTTAATGCTTTTGCCTTACCCAGCCAGGCAGGAACAGAATATAGTTGCTGGGATTTATCAAACTCTTCGTCCTGCAGGGCATAGATAATATCAAAGCCACTGACCCAGAAAATAACAGTCAATGAGAAAAGAATGGGTAATAAAGCAAACTGACCTGTAACAGCCAGGTAGGCGCCAATCGGCGCCAATGACAAACCAAGACCAAGAATCAAATGACAAAGCGGGGTAAATCTTTTGGTGTAGCTATAACCCAGCACCACTGCCAGTGCAACAGGTGATAAATAGAAACAAAGACGATTAATGAAATATGTACAGGCAATAAACAACAGGCTGCTGATAATGGTAAAGATCAACGCATTCTTTGCAGAAATAACCCCTGCCGGTATTTCTCTTACCGCAGTCCTTGGATTCTTAGCATCATATTGTCTGTCAAGATAACGATTGAAAGCCATGGCTGCACTTCGGGCAAAGATCATGCAGAGGATTATGAGGATAAAAATCATCCATAAAAATCCAGATACACTAATATCATAATCTTCTGTTGAAGTTGCGAAAGTTTTGTTCAGATTCAATTGCTCAACACCACTGTCGAAATCTCCTCCACCGTCTTCTATAAAAGTCTTTACGGCTATAAAAAAACCTATCAACGCAAAAGGCATTGCGAAGATGGTATGCGAGAATTTAATAAGGCTCAAATAACTTTTTACTCTACTCATTCAACATTCAAAATTTATCATTCAACCTAATTCTGTTTCGTACCAGTTCCCAGAGAATAACCCCCGCAGCAGTTGCAATATTCAAAGAATGTTTCATCCCTAATTGAGGAATCTCCAGACAGCCATCACACAAAGCAATAGTAGATTGTTCTACTCCTGTTACTTCGTTACCTAATACAACAGCAATTTTCTCATTGGGTTCAAAACCAATAGCATTGAGTTTGTAACTGCCTTCTGCCTGTTCTGCTGCATATACATTAAAACCCCTGGCTCTCAATTCTTCAATAGCTTCTGCAGTAGTTTTAAAATATTTCCAGTCTACTGTTTCCTCGGCACCGAGGGCTGTTTTTTTTATTTCTTTATGAGGAGGTTTGGCCGAATAACCAATAATATAGATTGCTTCAACCAAAAAAGCATCTGAGGTACGGAATACACTGCCTACATTATAGGCACTACGGATATTCTCCAGAACAATAATAATAGGAATCTTATCAGAGGCTTTGAATTCTTCCACTGATTTTCGCCCCAGCTCAGCCATACTCAGTTTTCGCATGGCGCAAAAGTAGGAATAAGTGAATAAGTTAATTGGTTGACCGGGGATTAGCCCCAATCAACCAATTAACCAGTAAACTAATATACCTTGGCCTACTTCAGATTCACAATCTTCTTATCCTTGGGATATTTCACACTGTAACTGAAACGTACTTTCTTACTCTCTCCTGGTTTCAGGTCAATCTTCCAGGTGAGTACACCGGTTTCGGTATTTATCATTGCGTCACTTCCATCCTCGAGTGTTACAACCACTTCTTTAATATTACTAAGCGGAAACTGGTCCTTCAGTAATAGATTCACATCTGTCACTTTATTATTCTTCACCAGTATCTCATAAGTAAATACCTGCTTAGTGTTACCACCGCTTGTCTTCAGGCTGCTTTGTTCTTTTACCAATGATCTTTTCACGGCAATTCTTTTGTCTCTTCCCAACGAGAGATTCAGGGTATCAGCTGTTGTATTCGGATCGATCACTGATTTCCCGATATAGGTATCATCCATAATTATGTTAGCATCACCAGGTAAAAGGTCAAGATTTTGCCAGTCGGCCACTTCGGCCAGCAGGTAGGCATCTTTGTCCATTCTTGGTACGGCATAGTTTTTAAGTATACAGGAAATTTCCTGGTCTTTAATCGTTACACTGTTCAACTGCCCGTCACTGGCAATATCATAAGGCAGATCAATTTCAAAACTGGTATTCAATTGCCCCTGGGTAAGGGTGGTATACTGCTGCAATGTGCTTGGGTCGATAGTTTGATCTTTCAGTGTTTTTACCTTATACTGCCCGGCCGCATCTGTCACCACTACTTCAGCCAGTTTTTCATTATCCTCATACGACTGAATCATATTTCTGGCCGCATTGCCCTGCGCTGCCCTTCTTTGCAGGTCGGTGTAGAGACCCGGCACATATAATTGAAGATACCAGGGTGTAAGAACCGGGGCTGCCACTCCAAAATTGGGAGTCCCTGTACTTAAGGTGAGTTTTGTTTTCTTCCAGTCAATGCCGGTGGTTTGTGTTAATGATGCTTTATATACCATTTTCACCTTGTTGGTCTTTGAATTTACCCTTACATCGTACATGGCAGTCCAACCTGCATTCGTAGTATAATAAGATAAATTAACGGGAATTTCGCCAGAACGTTTGCACATCACCTGCAGGAATACCTGTCCATAAGGTCTTTGCTTAACAGGTGTCACTGCTGTTATGCCGGCAATCCTTTTTCGTATCTCTGCAATGCGGACATTCAGTTGGTTGATACTTTGTTTGCTGGCATAGATATTTGTTTTCGATTTTTCAATCTTCGCATTGTAATACTCGACCAGCTTAAGCAGCTCCTCCCCCGTGATAGTTTTATTACCGCTATTACTTATAGCACTTTCTATCAATAAGCCTGTTTTGGTAAGTATTTCCTGGTCAATAACAATAAGGTTATCAAAACGACTGATCTCTTTTTGTAATAAAACAATACTGTCTTCCAGTTTTTCTACTTCTTTCAATTTTATTACGGGGGCCGGTGCTGGATAAAATATACTATATCGCTGCGACAGTAAGGCCACATCTTCCGGCACACTTACCTGCAGACTGTTTATATCCACACTGGTACTTAGCTGGCTGATGACAATTGTTTTAGTCGAAGCATCCACTTTTACCTTGGATTCATGGGTCAGTTCGGCGCCGTAACCAAAATAAACAGTAGCATTATTCATACCGGCATCCGTTCTTACTGTATCCCATTTTTCGCTGGGAGTGTTTTGAGCATTCAATATGGCGCAGGAAAGTACTATCCCGGCTGAGAGGAGGAATTTCTTCATGGCAATTTTTATTTTTTCAACAGATGCAGAAAGAGAATATCTTACATAAACACTTCCTTATTTTTGTCGTCTCCCGATAAACCGGGACAAGTAATGGCAAAAACAGCGAGTTCCGATACGCCGATGATGCAGCAGCACCGGGCCATCAAGCAGAAATACCCCGATGCTATCTTGCTGTTCAGAGTAGGAGATTTTTATGAAACCTTCGGACAGGATGCGGTGCTGGCTTCACAGATACTCGGTATTACTTTAACCAAAAGAAATAACGGGGCGGCTGCTTCTTCAGAATTAGCAGGATTTCCTCATCATGCCCTGGATACCTATCTGCATAAATTAGTCAAAGCCGGTCACCGGGTGGCTATTTGCGATCAATTAGAAGACCCAAAACTGGCCAAAGGTATTGTAAAAAGAGGGGTGACAGATATGGTGACCCCGGGTACCACTGTAAATGATAAACTGCTCGAGCACCATAGCAATAATTTTTTAGCAGCTATTCATTTTGCAGAAAATGAACAATATGGATTAGCTTTTCTTGATATTTCGACAGGTGAATTTTTTATTGCTGAAGGTGACCGGGAATATGCTGATAAATTGCTGCAAAGCTTCAAACCTGCCGAAGTAGTTTTTCAACGGCATCAGCAAAAGAAATTCAAAGAATATTTTAATAGTAAGATCTACACATACACTTTAGATGAATGGATTTTTGATAATGCCTATGCCGAAAATACATTACTGAAGCATTTTCAAACCCATTCCTTGAAGGGATTTGGTGTTGAAGAACTGAAAAATGGTTTGATTGCTGCCGGTGCTATCATTCATTATTTAAAAGATACTGAACATCCCAACCTGCAGCACATTATTTCACTACAACGGATTGACCGTGACGATTTCTTATGGATGGACCGGTTTACCATCCGGAACCTCGAACTGGTGTATGGGAACTCTGAAGGAAATCATACCCTGCTCAGCATTTTAGACAATACAGTTTCACCAATGGGTGCCCGGTTAATGAAACGCTGGATTGTCTTTCCTTTAAAAGATATCCAGAAAATAAATGAACGTTTAGACACTGTTGAACACCTGATAAAAGAAACAGATCTGCGCAACAAGATCAGCCAGCATATCAAACAATGTGGTGATATAGAAAGATTGGTTTCCAAGATACCTATGAAAAAAATCAATCCGAGAGAGGTCTTGCACCTGGCAAGGGGATTGAAACAGGCGGATGCTGTAAAACAAATATGTTTATCATCTGCTAATGAATACCTGAAGCGATTGGGTGATGCACTGAATCCATGCCCATATATCGCAGAGAAAATATTTAAAGAAATCGTTGATAATCCACCCGCCCTTGCTGCCAAAGGCGGGATGATGAACAGCGGGGTAAGCAATGAACTGGATGAGCTCAGGAAAATTGCATTCAGCGGAAAAGAGTATTTAACACAACTGCAATTAAAAGAAGCAGAAAGAACGGGTATCGGTTCGCTTAAGATTGGATTTAATAATGTTTTCGGTTATTACCTGGAAGTAACCAACTCTCAAAAAAATAAAGTACCGGCTGACTGGATGCGTAAGCAGACACTGGCAAACGCTGAACGCTATATCACACCCGAATTAAAAGAGTACGAAGAAAAAATCACGGGAGCCGAAGAAAAGATATTGAAGATTGAACTGGAATTATATGAAGCATTGCTGAATGAGCTCTTTGATTACCTGGCACCGGTGCAAACCAACGGAAATTTATTGGCTATTATGGATTGTCTTTGCTGCTTTGCTCACAATGCCATCCAGTACCAGTATAAAAAACCACAATTGCATACAGGCGATGAATGGGTCATAATAGATGGCAGGCATCCGGTAATTGAAAGAAACCTTCCTGTTGGAGAGCCGTATATCAGCAATAATCTTGAACTGAATAAGACAGAACAACAGATAATTATACTGACCGGGCCAAATATGAGTGGTAAGTCAGCCCTGCTGCGGCAAACGGCATTGATTACTCTAATGGCGCATACCGGTTCATTTGTTCCTGCTGCCGAAGCCAGGATATCTCTAACGGATAAAATATTCACCCGGGTCGGGGCCTCTGATAATTTATCCGGCGGTGAGTCCACTTTTATGGTCGAGATGAATGAAACTGCTTCTATCATTAATAACATTACAGGCAGAAGTTTGATTCTGTTAGATGAAATAGGAAGAGGTACTTCCACCTATGATGGTATTTCCATCGCCTGGAGCATTGCCGAACATTTACATAACTCGCCGCATCAGCCGAAAACGTTGTTTGCCACCCACTATCATGAATTGAATGAGCTGGAGGAAAAATTTCCACGAGTAAAAAATTATCATGTCACTAATAAAGAAGTGGGAAATAAGATCATTTTTCTGCGCAAACTGGCCCGTGGCGGCAGTACTCATAGTTTTGGTATACATGTGGCTAAAATGGCCGGGATGCCTCCATCACTGATTGACAGGGCCAATGAAATACTGAAACATCTGGAAAGTATTCATGAAACGGGAAAGGCAGAAAGTATGGATGATAAAATAAAAGGGATATCCGCCCCAAAAATGCAGTTATCCATCTTTGATGCCCACAGTGAAACCTTTGATGAGATTCGAAAATTGCTGGAGGGAACTGATATCAACCGGCTGACACCGGTAGAAGCATTGCTAAAGCTCCAGGAAATCAAAAGCAAGCTGAAATAAACAGTTTCCACACAGGCGTTTAGGCCCTTTTTTTAAAATATTGTCAATTCAAAAAACTTCTTATTTTTACCTCAAATACCAGAATCATGAAATTGATCAAATTGACTGCTTTACCCCTTCTTCTATTTTCATTATTACTCTCCATTTCATCATGTGAACCAGATGAGGAGATGAAAAAAATAACAGATTTTCAGAAAACCGGAATACCATTAACCGGGGCCCAGCAAGCTCCTCCATCAGCTTCGCCTGCCCTGGGTTCTATGGATGTTTTTTATACCAAAGAAACCAGGATACTCACTTACACTTTAAACTGGTCAGGCCTGTCTGGTGCAGTTACCGGTTTTGGCATACACGGCTTGGCTCCAACAGGCTTCGCAACCCCAACAATTGTACAAACCTTTTCTACTTCAGCCATTATCAAGTGTCCTACAGTAAGCATCACTTCCTGTGGAACATATAAAGGCACTTTACTGGTCGATGGAGTTGTTGTTAAAGAGCAGGATGTATTGAATGGAATGTATTATGTAAATATTCGTACAGCTGCTTACCCCGCTGGTGAAATCAGGGGACAAATCAAATTTCAATAAGCGACAAAATTGAATAACTAGTATAAACCGTCTTACCTCAGTGAGACGGTTGTTTATTTTACATCAAACCAGACAGGTTTAGAATCGTTCCAGTCACCATTGTAATTAATAAACAACTCTTCACCAGCCAAAATTTTCCGTACAGCCTTTATGCTAATTTGCTCCTGTTCAAAATCCATTTCGTACTCACAATTGCTTTCATAAGAATGGTTATAAACCGGCACATAACCAAGCGCCATGCAGCACCTATCCTTTTTTTCTCCCCATTCAAAGATATAGTCATGCAAAAGCGTCTGATCAAGCAACTCCCTCTCCTTCCTGCTCATAATAATAACGGGTGATATCTCTATGACAGTGCCTGCAGCTATGTCTTCTGATGTAAACATGCCTCTGCCTCTTTTTTCAGATGGCGACACAAATAAGAAGGGAAGAACCATTATTATTTAATTTAGTGTATACGAAGTAAGTATATTTCTCAATAGAGTCACATTCTTCGTTTTCTTATAAATAACCCTGTAGTTCGTATTTTTGAACTATGTCATTGGAACTGGATCAACCTACTTTACAAGAGCAATTTGAAGCAATCATCAGGTCAGAGGATAAATTGCAGATCAGGGATTTCCTGGATGATCAGAATATCAGTGATGTAGCCCAATTGGTTGATGAATTTTCTGACTATCAAAGCCAGATCATCGCCAATATGTCTGTTCACCGGGCCGCCAGTGTTTTCAAAATACTTGACCTTTCTGTCCAAAAAAGTGTGATCCATGATTTACCGGCCAATACAACTGCTTCCTTATTAAATGAATTGCCGGCAGATGATCGTACTGATTTCCTGGAAGAATTACCCAGCAATGTTGTAAGAGAACTCATAAAACTGCTGGATCCTGATGAAAGAAAAGTAACGCTTTCTTTATTGGGATACCCGGAAAACAGCATTGGCCGTTTGATGACGCCTGATTATGTATACGTTTATCCCTGGAATACTATTGAAGAAGTTTTTTCAACTATAAGAAAATTTGGCAAAGACAGTGAAACCATCAATGTCATTTACATTATAAATGAAAAAGGAGAATTGCTGGATGACATACGTATCAGGGAGTTTATTCTTAACCCACCAGATAAAAAGGTATCTGAGCTGATGGATGAAAGATTTGTGGCCTTACATCCGGAAGATGACCAGGAAACAGCCAGTGAGGTGTTTAAGATGAATAACCGGGTCGCATTGCCTGTAGTCAGCAAAAGCAATAAGCTACTTGGTATAGTTACAATTGATGATATACTTTGGGTAGCCAGTGAGGAGTTCAGTGAGGACATGCAAAAAATGGGAGGCACCTCGGCACTGGAAGAGCCATACCTTGATGTACCTATCTTTAAATTATATAAGAAAAGAATAATCTGGCTGATCATTCTTTTTGTTGGTGAAACACTTACCATTGCCGCCATGTCGGGATTTCAAAAAACACTGGAGCAGGTACTGGTATTATCCACTTTTATTCCATTGATCATTTCCAGTGGTGGTAATAGTGGTTCCCAGGCTGCCACCCTCATTATCCAGGCAATGGCACTTGGCGAAATAACTGTCAAAGATTGGTGGCAGATTGCCAGACGGGAAATATTATCAGGATTATATATGGGAATAACATTGGGCGCAATAGGGTTCCTGATAGTTTTTGGCGGGTATCACATTTTCAATCTGTTTGGTGAGCATTTTATCCGTATAGGGTTTGCAATCGGAACGGCCGTTATCGGCGTGGTTTTGTGGGGAACAATTATGGGTTCAATGTTACCTCTATTATTGAAAAGACTCGGTGCTGACCCTGCCACCTCATCGACTCCCTTTATTGCAACATTGGTTGATGTAACAGGCTTGCTGATCTACTTCGGTACAGCCTTTTTGCTCCTTAAAGGGGTTCTGCTTTGAATAACATATAAGATGGGCTTTGGTATCTGGCATATTTTTCAGATTTTAGAGTTTTGCAACTGGTCAATCGTTTGCATGTTTTGAAAATGATACCTTTGCTGCACTAAATCAAAAACAATGTGTGGAATAGTTGGATATACCGGACCCAGGGAAGCTTATCCCATCATTATCAAAGGCTTAAAAAGGCTTGAATACCGTGGATACGACAGTACCGGGGTAGCCCTCCAAAATGGCGGCCTGAAAGTTTACAAGAAAAAAGGCAAGGTAGCCGAACTGGAAGATAGTATTGTAGGCAAAGACCTTCACTCCAACGTTGGTATCGGCCATACCCGTTGGGCTACACATGGAGAACCCAGCGACAGGAATGCCCACCCTCACCAATCATCCAGTGGAAGACTGGCCATGATACATAATGGTATTATAGAGAATTATAACCAGTTAAAAAAGGAACTGATCAATAAGGGTTATACTTTCAGCAGTGATACCGACACCGAAGTTTTATTAAACTTCATTGAAGAAATAAAAAAGAATAATAATTGCTCATTAGAAGAAGCTGTAAGAGTGGCGCTTAAAAGGGTAACCGGTGCTTACGTTATATTATTGCTTGACTCAGAAGATCCTGAAACAATCATCGCAGCAAGGAAAGGGAGTCCCCTGGTTATTGGTGTGGGAAAAGGAGAACATTTCCTCGGTTCTGATGCTTCACCAATGCTGGAATATACAAAAGAAGTAGTGTACGTAAATGATTACGAATTGGCCATCGTGAAGCCCGATGAGCTTATTCTGAAAAATCTCGGCAATGAAAAAATAACTCCTTATGTTCAAAAGCTTGATATAGAGCTGGCAGCCATCGAAAAAGGCGGATACGAACATTTCATGCTGAAAGAAATCTTTGAACAGCCCCAAACCATTTATGATTGTTTGCGTGGAAGACTTGACGCCACCGAAGGCACTATTACAATGAGCGGTATCCAGCAATATGCAGAACAGATTATGAACGCCAACCGGATCGTTATGGTAGCCTGTGGCACCAGCTGGCATGCTGGCCTGATAGCAGAATACATTTTTGAAGAACTGTGCCGCATCAATGTGGAAGTTGAGTATGCATCTGAATTCAGGTATAGAAACCCTGTTATTAATAAAGGTGATGTCATCATTGCTATATCACAAAGTGGTGAAACTGCAGATACACTGGTAGCCATCGAAAATGCAAAAGCGAAAGGTGCTATCATACTTGGAGTAGTGAATGTAGTAGGTTCTTCTATTGCAAGAATGAGTCATGCAGGTGCCTACACACATGCAGGTCCTGAAATTGGTGTTGCTTCTACAAAAGCTTTCACTGCCCAATTAGCTGTTCTCACAATGATTGCACTTAAGATTGGATACATCAAGGGAACTATTCCGCATAAACGATATATGCACCTTTTGAAAGAATTGCAGGAAGTCCCTGAGAAAGTTGCCTGGACATTAAAACACAGTGACAACATCAGGGCACTGGCCGAAAAGTATAAAGATGCAAGAGATTTTTTATACCTGGGCCGTGGCTACAATTTTCCTGTAGCACTTGAGGGCGCATTAAAACTGAAAGAGATATCTTATATACATGCTGAAGGCTATCCGGCTGCTGAAATGAAACATGGACCAATTGCATTGGTTGATGAAAATCTGCCTGTTGTATTTGTAGCCACAAAGGACTCATATCACGAAAAGGTGATCAGTAACATGCAGGAGATAAAGGCCAGAAAGGGTAAGGTAATTTCTGTTATCACTGAAGGTGATGATGCTTCTACAGCTTTGTCTGAAGATGTGATGATTGTACCCGAAGCAGATGAGATACTGGCACCTATGCTAAGTGCAATTCCACTACAGCTTTTAGCATATTATATTGGCGTTGTCAAAGGCTGTGACGTTGATAAACCCAGAAATCTGGCCAAATCCGTAACGGTTGAATAAAGACCCGGCAAACAAGTATGAACCACATCACCAAAAAAGCGATTTCATCTCTCGGATATGGCTTTATCGCTAAAGAATATATTCCTAAAGGGAAGAATGAATACTATCTGCGAAATATCCAGAACAGAAGTGGGATAAAATACCGGAAACTGAATACCTCAGAAATAAAGATTCTTGAAAAAAATGACAACAGTTCTGATGACTGGTCCAAAGTGCTAGTGTCAAACTCCTTTGATCCTAAGCTTGTCAAACGATGTTCGTTTTTTGGCCTGGTCAGAATAGGAAAACTGGAACCCTACTTTCATGAGTTCAATAACCTGCATATGCCAGTTGGCCTATATAACAGTACAATCATTAGCTGTGATATTGGCGATAATGTGGTTATTGATAATGTCAACTTCATGAGTCATTATATCATTGGTAATGATGTAATGCTTGTGAATATTAATGAACTGGCTACCACTGATCATTCGAAATTTGGAAATGGGGTTTTGAAAGAGGGCGAAAAGGAATCAGTTCGTATCTGGATGGAGATTTGCAATGAAAATGCCGGACGAAGTGTACTCCCTTTCAACGGAATGCAAGCGGGCGATGCGTGGTTATGGTCAAAGTACAGAGATGATGAAAAACTATTACAAAAATTCAAAGAATTCACAGATAAAAAATTTGATACCAAAAGAGGCTATTATGGGAAAATCGGCGACCGTACTGTCATCAAGAATTGCAAGATCATAAAAGATGTCTGGATAGGAAGCGACGCCTACCTCAAAGGAGCAAATAAATTAAAAAACCTTACCATCAACTCCTCTCCTGATGCCAAATCACAAATTGGAGAAGGTTGCGAACTCGTAAATGGTATAATTGGCTTTGGTTGCAGGATATTCTATGGTGTGAAAGCGGTTCGTTTTATGATGGGTGAAAACTCACAGTTAAAATATGGCGCCAGGCTTATCAATTCTTTTCTTGGTGATAATTCAACCATCTCCTGCTGTGAGGTTTTAAACTCTCTTATCTTTCCTGCACATGAGCAACATCATAACAATTCATTTTTGTGTGCCGCCACGGTATTAGGCCAAACTAATATGGCAGCAGGAGCCACCATTGGCTCCAATCATAATTCAAGGGGTGCCGATGGAGAAATAATTGCCGGCCGGGGCTTCTGGCCCGGCTTATGTGTAAGCCTGAAGCATAATTCGAAATTTGCCTCCTTTACGATTATTGCAAAAGGTGATTTTCCCGCAGAGCTAAATATCCCTATTCCTTTTTCTTTGATCAGCAATGATGTCAGCAATGACAAACTAATAGTGATGCCAGGTTACTGGTTCATGTATAACATGTATGCACTGGCAAGGAATGCGGGGAAATATGTGAGCCGTGACAAACGGCTTGACAAAACACAGGTCATAGAGTACGATTTTCTGGCGCCTGACAGTGTAAATGAAATGTTTGACACAATTGAACTGCTTAAAAAACTTACTGCAAAAGCCTACTACCAAAAGGGGAAAAAACAAATTCTACCCAAAGACCTGACAAAACAAGGAGCTTTTCTCCTTGAAAATGAAAGATCAATGGTAGAAAAATTAGAAATTTTAGCCGAAAATTTTGAAAATAGCAGCCGGAAAGTTCAACTATTGAAAACAGCTGAAGCATATCATCTTTATAAAGAACTAATAACTTATTATGGTATTACTGAATTGATCAGGTTCATAGAGAATCACAATATTCTAAGCTGGAAAGAGCTGGTTACCAAACTTCCTAAATCTCCTGTCCGCACTCAATGGAAAAATATTGGCGGGCAATTGATACCTGGAACTGCAGTTAATTCACTTATCCGCTCAGTCCGAAGTGGCAAAGTAAATAGTTGGGACCAGGTACATGAGTTATACAACAAAAAGAGCAGCAACTATCCTGTTGACAAATTTCAGCACGCCTTTGCCTCCCTGTTAGAAATATTAAAATTAAGACCCGGCAACTTCTCTAAAAAGACATTTACTACTCTTCTCAGGCAAGCTGTCGCCACCAGGGAATGGATGACAGAAGGCATATATCAATCAAGAGCTAAAGATTACCAGAACCCATTCCGGCAAATGGTGTATGATACGCAAAAGGAAATGGATAATGTACTGGGTAAATTAAAAGACAATAGTTTTATTCTTCAGCAACAAGAAGAATTTACAAAGTTTAAGAAACAAGTAGAAACTATCATTACTAAAATAGCACAATAATTAATTTTTAGAGCACTTTGGAATCAGTCTACTATTTTTTCCGGAAGAAAATACGTACTGGTACTCCGGTGAGATCAAAATTTTCTCTTAACTGGTTTTCCAGGTAGTTTTTATACGGTTGTTTTATATCATCGGGGAAATTGCAGAAAAATGCAAAAGATGGTACTGTAGTCGGTAATTGTGTAATGAATTTTATTTTAATTGGATTACCTCTTACTACAGGCGGATGGTATGATTGAATAGCTTTCAGCATTCTGTCATTTAGTTCAGATGTTGGGATCCTCCGCTGACGGTTCTCATATACCTGCAGTGCCAGTTCGATAGCCTTAAATATCCTTGTCTTTTCCTTAGCCGATATAAATAAAATTGGTACATCGCTGAAAGGAGCAAATCTCTTTTTCAGCTCTTTCTCGTATTCTTTTGCGGTATTTGTTTCCTTAGCTACCAAATCCCACTTGTTCACCAGCACTACAATACCTTTTCCCTTTTTGGCAGCCAGGCTAAAAATATTCAGATCCTGTGCGGCAATACCTTTCTCTGCATCTAACAATAGTAAACAGACATCTGCTTCATCCATTGCCTTAATAGCCCGTATTACTGAATAGAATTCCAAATCCTCATGTACTTTGGCTTTACGCCGGATACCCGCCGTATCAATTAATACAAATTCTTTTTGGAAGAGATTGTAATGTGTATGAATAGTATCTCTGGTAGTACCTGCTATATCACTTACAATTGTCCTTTCCTCTCCTATCAATGCATTCAGCAGAGAAGATTTACCGGTATTAGGCTGGCCGATTATTGCAAACTTTGGCAAAGCAGCAATTTCTTTTGTTTCCTCTGAAGCATCCTCTGTTATTAGTGCTGCAATTTCATCAAGCAGTTCGCCGGTACCACTACCACTGGCAGCCGCAATAAAATGAATATTATCAAAACCAAGACTGTAAAACTCTGATGCTTCTAATAGCCGGTCGTTATTATCTACCTTGTTAACAGTCAAAAAAACCGGCTTAGTGCCTTTGCGTAAAACAGCAGCCATCGAATCATCAAGATCTGCCATACCAGTTGCTGCATCCACCATAAAAATAATGGCATTGGCCTCCTCTACAGCAACTAACACCTGCTTGGCTATTTCTTTCTCAAAGATATCCTCGCTGCCTGCTACGAAACCGCCGGTATCTATTACATTAAAAGTTTTCCCATTCCAGTCAGTAACGCCATATTGCCTGTCACGGGTAACACCGCTGATATCGTCAACGATAGCCTTCCGCTGCTCAAGCAACCGGTTAAAGAGTGTACTTTTCCCTACGTTGGGTCTTCCTACTATTGCAACTGTAAATGACATAATTTTTTATTAATAACCGTATTCCTTCAACTGTAACTCATTCTCTCTCCACTTCGGTTTTACTTTCACAAATAATTCCAAAAAAACTTTCTGCTGAATAAATGACTCAATATTCTTCCTCGCCTCTGTTCCGATCTTTTTTATCATAGACCCTTTCTCTCCTATCAGGATCGCTTTTTGCGTCTCCCGATGAACTATAATATCTGCAACTATTTTAACCAATGTATTTTTCTCCTGGTACTCCCGTACCAATACAGCAGTATGGTAGGGTATCTCATCCTGCGCCAATTCATATATCTTCTCCCTGATCAGTTCACTTACAAAAAAACGGGTATTCAAATCACTGATATCATCTCCGTCATAAAAGGGTTCTCCTTCTGGTAAAAACTCCAGTATAGTATTTAAAAGCTTTTTCTTATTTATGCCTGAAAGAGCTGAAATAGTGATAACATTTTTACAATACGGCCTGGCTTTGAAAAAGGCAATTGCCTCCTTTATTTTTTCTTCCGTAGCAAGGTCAATTTTATTTATTACAACAATTGCAGGCACTCTTAGCTTCAATGCTGAAAAAATCTGGTCGCACTCTTCCCAATTTTCTTTTACATCCACCAGCAACATGGCTACATCGGCATCTTCTAATGCACTTTTTACAGACAGCATCATTTTCTCATGCAGCTTATACTTAGGCTCAATAATACCCGGAGTGTCTGAAAAGATCACCTGGTATTCTTTTTCTGTCAAAATGCCCTTAATACGGTGCCTGGTAGTTTGCACCTTAGGTGATACGATAGCCAGTTTTTCGCCCATCAGTGCATTGAGCAAAGTGCTTTTACCGGCATTAGGCCTGCCAAATATGTTTACAAATCCTGATTTCATTATTTCACCTGGAGATGCATACTTCAGGCAGCAAGAAGATGAGAAGGTAGTCAATCCTTTGCCAGTTGAAGCTGCAACTGTTTCGGAAAATTTAAAAAAGCCATCTGCAATGCGGATGGCTTCCTGTTGTTGCGAAGGGGAGGATCGAACTCCCGACCTTTGGGTTATGAGCCCAACGAGCTACCGCTGCTCTACTTCGCGATGTTGGAGGGCAAAGGTAACCGTATTGAACAAACTTTCCAAAGAAAAAACGTCCTGAAAAATCAGGACGCTTTTCATGGCTGTACTTATGAAAATAAATGATTATCCTCGGGAAACGCTGCTGGAACCACTGCTCTTAATATCACGAATAACCCCATTCCCTTTATACTTCACATCACTGGCTCCACTTGCCTGCGCTGAGAGTTCCTTATTTACTGTAACCTTCACATCACTGGCTCCGGAAGCTTTTGCCGCACAGGTTTCTGTTACGAGATCAAACCCTTTAAAATCGCTGGCTCCGCTTGCTTCCACGGAAAGTTGTGTAGCTCTTCCAGTCACTGTCATATCAGAAGCACCACTCAAATCCACTGTAAGTTTACCAACTTCCAGTTTTCCTTTTACATCACTTGCTCCCGATTGGTTAATAGACAGTGATTCTGCTTTTAACACACCAGTTATATATACATCACAGGCTCCACTAACTATAAGTTTATCTATCTCTTTAAAGGAAATATAGGCCTTCAGTTTTTTATTCCCCTTGTTCCATTTCCAGTCTTTATGAAGACCAATATGTAATACTCCATTTTTTACTTCTACTGTTATCATATCCCTGTCTTTGGTGCTGGATGCACTCACCGCTACTGCCTCCTCATTACTTTGATTGAGGTAAACATCAAAGGCATTAGATACACTGATACCATGAAAGTTTTTTGCTTCTCTTACCTGGGCATTCGGGTCATTTATCTGGGCAATAAGACCAAGACTGAAAACTACACCGGTAAACAGTAATATTATTTTTTTCATATTGTTTAGTTGAAAAATGATTTAGATTTTTGAAACAGATCCGCCTGTGTTGGTTTTTATTTCCCGTATGGAGGCATTCCCTTTATACTTTACAACTCCACCAGTATTTGCCTTCACCTGTAGCTCTTTTTCCGCCATAACAGTAATGATTGCTCCTGTGCTAACAGCTACATTACAATTGGTAGTCGACATATCTTCTCCCTTGAATTTGCTGCCAGTATCACCATCAATGTCAAGCTTTTCAGCTTTTCCTTTAAGCGTAATTTTAGAGCCTGTATTTTGACTTATCTTAAGAGAACTAATATCTACTTTTCCATTTACCAATCCCCCGGTATTTGCTTTAAGTTCAAGAGAAGAGGACTTAAGAACCCCATTTATTTCAACTTCAGCACCAGTTGTTACGTGTAATCGATCAAGCATCTTGTAAGACACATATGCTTTTAAGTTCTTACTTTCTTTTCTTTTATTAATTGCTCCCGTTTTACTGTCATAATGGATTTTAAGAATGCCGCCTTCCACCTTCGTAACAATTCTGTTCCGGAATTCAACAGTAGCGGCACTAACTGCTACTTCCTCAGAATTCCCTTCGGTCAGAATTAAATGAATACCAGTTGCCACATCAATACCGTGAAATCCACTGACATTTCTTTTTTCTGCATTGGCATCATTAATTGTTTTTTGTGCCAAAAGAAATGAACTGGTGCCGACTAGCAATAAGAGTGATAATAATATATTCTTCATAAACTATGGTTTAAGAGTGATACGAAGAACAGCGTAGAAATGTTACATCTCATAAATATTTTCTTCCTATTTTTGTATTAGTTCTTAGTCTTCTATCCAGAAGGCTTTGATTTTCAATGCCTGCCCGACGGCAGGCAGGTTTCCCCGGGGTGTTTTCGGCCTATGGCCGGAATCTGAGATTATACCCGTAGAACCTGGTCAGGGTAATGCCTGCGAAGGGAAGGAGTTGAGATATGTCCTTTCTCCAACAGCGTTTCCCTCTTATTTTTTAACGATTAAATGTAAAAAAATGAAGAGGATTATTATGTACGGCTGTTTTTTTTTATCAGCCTTAAATTCGATCGCACAGCAAAAAGAAGAAACTAAAGATAGCTTTTACACTTTATCTCCTGTGGAGGTAAAAGCTGTCCGGGCTGGCGAAAATGCACCATTCACTAAAACGAATCTCTCAAAAAAGGAAATTGCTAAATCAAACCTTGGACAGGATATCCCTTTTTTGCTGAACCAAACACCCTCAGTGGTCATTAACTCTGATGCGGGAAATGGCATTGGATATACTGGTATCCGTATCCGCGGTACCGATGCAACAAGGATTAATGTAACGCTGAATGGAATCCCGTACAACGATGCAGAAAGCCAGGGAACTTTCTTTGTCGACTTACCTGACTTCTCGTCTTCCACAGGAAGTATACAGGTGCAGCGGGGTGTCGGAACTTCATCCAACGGTGCAGGAGCTTTTGGTGCCAGCATTAATTTCAGTACAAACGAGTTGAATAAAGAAGGATACACTGAACTTAACAA
Source organism: Bacteroidota bacterium (assembly GCA_029558715.1). Lineage (GTDB taxonomy): Bacteria > Bacteroidota > Bacteroidia > Chitinophagales > Chitinophagaceae > JJ008. The sequence goes on from JAKQEA010000098.1 coordinate 81,875, forward strand.
TAGCTTCGGTTCATTTAATTCGTGGAAAAATACTTTGAAATTCGGGACAGGCCTGAAAAATGGTTTTGTGACAGATATCCGGCTTTCAAGAATCAGCAGTAATGGCTTTATTGACAGGGCAAGCAGTAATCTAAAGTCATTCTATTTTTCTTCTGCCTATATCGGTAAAAAGGCTTCGTTAAGACTGAATGTTTTCTCTGGCAAAGAAAAAACATACCAGGCCTGGTATGGAATAAGTGAAGCAGATTTAAAATCCGGTAACAGAACGATTAACTATGCGGGAACAGAGAAGGCTGGTACACCTCATGAAAATGAAACAGATAATTACACTCAGACTCATTACCAGTTATTTTATAATCAAACAATCGGAAAGAGATTAACTTTCAACACGGCCGTTTTTCTGACAAAAGGGAAGGGCTATTATGAACAATACAAAGCAGATGAGGATTATGCAAAATATGGAATGACCTATCCTGTTAATGGAGCTGATACTATATTCAATTCAGATTTTATCAGGCAACTATGGCTGGATAATAATTTTTATGGCAACATATTCTCCCTTCACTATAAAGATGGTAAAACGCAAGCCACTTTGGGTGCTGGCATCACCCGCTATGATGGAAATCATTTTGGTAAAGTTCCCTGGGCATCAAACGGTCTGACCGGAATTGACACCTGGTATAATCTTGATGCATTAAAAACCGATTTTACAATTTACCTGAAAGAACAAACACAGTTCGCCAATAAATGGAGCTTATTTTATGATCTGCAATTCAGGCATGTAAAATATAAGATCGGAGGATTCAGAGATAATCCTTCGCTGAAAACAAATAACCGTTATAATTTCTTTAATCCAAAAGCAGGTATCAGCTACACAAACAAAGGCTGGAAAGGGTATCTATCGTATAGTATAGCAAATAAAGAACCCAACCGTGATGATTTTGAAGCGGGCACTAACCAACAGCCAAAAGCGGAAAGATTAAATGATGTTGAGCTGGGAATAGAAAAAATAACAAATCAGTTCAACTGGGCAGCCACATTGTATTTTATGAATTACAAAAATCAACTGGTGCTTACAGGAAAAATAAATGATGTGGGGGCCTATACAAGAACAAATATTGCCAGAAGTTACAGAGCAGGTATTGAACTGCAGGGGGGAATCAAATTCAATACATGGCTGAATGCTGTTGCTAATATTACTTTCAGCCGGAATAAGATATCGGATTTTTGCGAATATATAGATGATTATGATAATGGCACCCAGAAACTAAACACTTACTCTTTATCTGATATAGCCTATTCTCCGGCTATTGTAGGCGCCGCCACACTGAATATACTACCTTTTAGAAATACAGAACTTAGTTTCCTGAGTAAATATGTCGGCAAGCAATTTCTTGATAATACCAGTAATAAAAGCAGAATGCTAAATCCATTTTTTGTACAAGATGTAAGAGTAATTCATACAATTAAAATGAAGTGGCTGAAAGAAGTAAACCTAATTGGCCAGGTCAATAATATTTTGAATAAGAAATATGAGCCAAACGGCTATACCTTCAGCTATATCTGGGGGGGAGAAACTATTACCGAGAACTATTATTTCCCAATGGCGGGTATCAATTTTATGATTGGACTTAATATCAGGTTGTAGGTATGCGGATTTAATTAAAAAGGCCGGATTCAAAACCGGCCAATTTGATTAAGTAACTATTTCCCAAATTTTTCCTGCCAGGCCAAAATACCCCCTGCCACATTCTTAGTATTTTTAAACCCAAGTGTCTCCAAAAACATACATGCCACCATACTACGTTGGCCACTGCGGCAATGGATAAGGATTTCTTCTTCTTTCAGATTTTCAATCTCGTCAATCTGCATGGCCTGTATCTGCCCAAGCGGGATAAGCTTTGCTCCTATATTATATTCAGCATATTCCTGCGGTTCCCGGCAATCAATTAAATTCAGCTTTTCGCCGGCATCCATGCGTGCCTTTAATTCTTCTACCGTAATAATTTGCATATATTAAAAACTGTTTTATAGTTCTGTATTCTTTTTGACACTGTCGGCGACAGGTTTATCAGCCTGCAGCCATACATCTATTAATTGACCAGAGCGGATCCGCTGAATTCTTTTTTCATCATCAAAACGTTCGGGGCTTTGTTTATATATCCATGCTCTGGTCGTATCAGTAATATTTGCGTCGATCACTATTGCACCAATACCCACCCCGGCACTCTCAAGCATTTCTTTTGCTTCTCCAAATGTCATTCCTGTTATGACCGGCACTGCAAAATCAGTCTTGCCCACACCATCCCCCAATACAAGAGAAATGGTACTACCTTTCCTGATCTTAGTACCCGGAATAATTACAGCACCATTATGCCATTGTTCCAGAATTGAATTTTTAGCAAAGTCTGGTTTAAAGGTAGTATCTCCTACACGCAGATCCATACTTTTTAAAACCATCTCAGCGTTCCGGTAACTGTAGCCAATAAGATTCGGCATCTCCACCAACGGCGGGACAGCCCTTCGTATTATCAGGTAAACAGTACGATTTGACTTTACTACTTCATCTGCTTCCGGAATTTGCTTAATTACTTTTAAAGGAGAAATAGTATCTACATAAATTGAATCTTGTACCTCCACGTCAAAGCCAGCTTTTTTTAATATACTTTTCGCTTCTTCATAATTTTTACCTGCTACAGAAGGAACCGTGGCATACTTTCCGTGATCGGTAAGCCAGTTCAACGAAAGAAGAAATAAAGCAAAAATCCCAATGGCCATTAAAACTCCAATAATGACATTGATCCACAAAGGACGATGTGTGATAAATTTGAACATTAGCCGATTAATAGGTTAAAAATATAGGTTTCAGGAATCAAAACATTCCTGAACCAATTTGGTATAAAACTCTTTTAAACTCCAGCCCATTGATCTAACCTGCTGTGGCACTATACTGGCTTCACTTTGGCCGGGAATAGTGTTTACTTCCAGCATATAGGGTTTACCCTCTTTGGCATTGTAAATAAAGTCAATCCTTACCACCCCCCCACAATTAAATACTGAGTATACTTTCCTTGCCATATCCCGTATTTTATCAGCTATAACTTCATCTACTTCTGCCGGAGTAGTTTCCTCCGATTTCCCCTGGTATTTAGCTTCAAAGTCAAAAAAAGCTTTATCAGAATGGGCTCTTACCTCAGTGAGAGGAAGCACAATGATATTTCCTAATGACTTGAAAACACCAACAGTAAATTCTCTTCCCTCGATCATTTCTTCTACAAGTACCTGGTCATCTTCCTGAAAAGCTTTTTCAATAGCTACTCCCAGTTCATCGGATGGATCATTCACTTTAGACATTCCAATACTGGATCCGCCATTATTAGGTTTAACGAAAACAGGAAACTTCAGGTTTGCTATCACTTCGTCAGGACTGCCAAAATTATTTTTTATTAATATTACTGATTTTGCCACGGGTACACCTGATGCTCCTGCCACTGCAGTAGCATATCTCTTGTTAAAGGTAATGGCTGAAGTTGCTGCGCTGCATCCTGTGTAAGGTATTTTGAGGGTATCAAAATAGCCCTGCAATTTCCCGTCTTCACCCGGAGTACCATGCATACCAATAAATACTGCATCGAAGCTTATTTTCTCATTATCCATCTGCAGAGAAAAATCATTCTTGTCAACTTCCACTTTCCGGCCATCAGTAAGTTCATAAAACCAACCCTGGGGATTTATATCAATTTTGAAAACGTTAAACAAATTTCTGTCAAGGTTACTATCAATGGTTATTGCACTTCTATATGATATGATGGCTTCTCCTGAAAAACCGCCTGTAACAAGGGCTATATTCTTCTTCATCTTTAAGTCTGGTGGGTTTTGTTCCCGCTTCAACGGGACGTACTATGCAAATATTGCAGAAAAAGTTAAGATGCCCAACCTATTGATCAGTTTATCATCAGGGATTAACAATTATTACAGTAAAACCCCTGAAACTTTTCTGATGACACAAAAAGTAAAATCAGGTCATTTATTCACCCGGGCAAATAATAAAGGTGAAGGCCGTTTCTCCTTCACCTTTTTACGACGGGAAATATCACCCGCCACTGAATGAGCAGTTTTCACTGCTTTATATCCTGAGATATATGATAAAACTACAAAAATTAACATCCAGCCGGTACAAAAACTGGCAAAAATTATGCACAGGCAAAGCACAAACTAAATGTGTAATTTATCTTTTTTGGCTATCAGCTGATCTACTGTTTCCTGGTACATTTCATCGGGCACACAGCAATCAACCGGGCAAACAGCTGCGCATTGGGGTTCCTCATGAAAACCCTGGCATTCGGTACATTTATTAGGCGTTATATAGTAAGTATCTACTGCTACAGGAGCATTTTTCTGCTCTGCATCCACAACTGTTCCATCAAGTAGAGTATAAGAGCCTTTTACTGTTGTGCCATCAGCAATGGCCCATTCCACACCACCTTCATAGATAGCATTGTTTGGACATTCAGGTTCGCAAGCACCGCAATTGATACATTCTTCTGTAATCTTAATAGCCATGATAATTAAATTAATGAGTTCAGAGTTACTTTTGTACCACAAAATTAGTTGACAGGGATGAATTTACAACATCGAATTTATTTATTATCAAGCCTGGGAAAATATATTTTATCCAACGACCCACAGTGGCAAAACGCAAAAGAACAAGCCAGTCTGGAAAATGGTTGGTTCATTCCGGAGTTCATTGATATAGCTTCAAAAAATATTGCCCTGTCTTTTTTGCAAAAAAACATACTTGAAAAATGGACTGCTGCTGTTCAAATCCCTGATACCAGCCCTGATACAAAAACCATAGGCATCGTAATGGCAGGAAATATTCCACTTGTTGGCTTTCATGATTGGCTTTGTGTTTTTATAAGTGGCCATAGAGCCAGGATCAAGCCTTCATCCAAAGACCAGGTACTTATTAAACACCTGCTTGAAAAACTGGCTGGTTGGGATGAACAGGCGGGTAATGCTTCCGAAATATCTGATATGCTGAAGGGGTGTGATGCCTATATCGCTACAGGCAGTAACAACTCCTCCCGGTATTTTGATTATTATTTTGGTAAGTATCCCAATATCATACGCCGTAACAGGACATCCGTGGCCATTCTTAGCGGTAAAGAAACAATCGAGGAGTTGGAGAAACTGGCTGATGACGTTTACCTGTATTTTGGTCTGGGCTGCCGTAATGTGACAAAGATTTATGTACCTGCTGGATATGATTTTATCCCGCTGCTCACAGCCTTTAAAAAATATCAATACCTGTCCGATCATCATAAATACAAAAACAATTACGACTATAACCTGGCACTTCACCTATTGAACAAAAAATACTATATGACAAACGGCAGTATCCTTTTAATAGAAGAAAATTCACTGTTCTCGCCAATCAGCCAGCTAAACTATGAGTATTACCAGGACACGGACAAATTGACCGAAAAACTGAAAAATCTTCCTGAACTGCAGTCTATTATGGGTAAGGGACATATACCATTTGGGCAAAGCCAGTGCCCGGCCATTACGGATTACGCTGATGGAGTCAATACGCTGGAATTTTTGAACTCCCTGTGAACCATAAGTTAGGGATAACCCGTAAATAGTATAAATTTACAGCAGGCCAGAAGTACGAAGTCTTTAGTAAAGATTTGTTAAACTAATTTATTGGTAACCAAAGATGAACTGACAGTTTGTTATTTTGTAAAGCAGAGGCACATAATTTGAAAATAAACCTCAAAAAATAACCTATTAAAGTATAAATCACTATGAAACTTAAACAGCTATTTCTGATCATCGCAGTAAGTGCAGTTTCTGCTGTTTCCAGTGTTTGGATTTACAGCAAAGTGGCTGCAAAGCAACAATCTTCTATTTTCTCACAAGCAAGTGATGGAAAAGTGCCGGTAAATTATGCGGGCTTTTTCGACAATGCGGCTTCGCCTGTTGGAGAAGCTATTGATTTTACCAAAGCAGCTAATGCAGCTGTACCTGCCGTGGTGCATATCAAAACAAAAATCCCGGCTAAAAAAGTGACCAATCAATTACCGGGCAACCGTGGTGGTGTGGATGATTTTTTTGAACAGTTCTTCAATTTTGGTCCGCAGATACAACCTGAGCAAAGAGCTTCAGGAAGTGGTGTAATCATTAGTGATGACGGGTATATTATTACCAATAATCATGTTATCTCCGATGGCGCACAAGGTGTGGCAGATGAGATTACTGTTACTTTAAGCAACAAAAAAACATATAAAGCTAAAGTAATCGGGAAAGATCCCAGTAGTGATATAGCTGTATTAAAAATTGATGGCACAGGATTTCCATTTCTCTTATACGGCAACTCAGATAATGTAAAATTAGGGCAATGGGTACTGGCCATTGGATATCCCCTTACATTGGAAACAACTGTTACTGCCGGTATTGTTAGTGCTAAGGGCCGCTCAATTGGTATTAATGGCCGCCAAAGCCAGACACCGATTGAGTCTTTCATCCAAACTGACGCTGCAGTGAACCAGGGAAACAGTGGCGGGGCTTTAATAACCACTGACGGCCAACTGATAGGAATTAATTCTGCTATCTATGCCCCCACAGGTACCTACGCAGGTTATTCATTTGCAATTCCTGTGAATCTTGCGAAAAAGATAGTCAATGATCTGATCAAGTTTGGTGATGTAAAAAGACCTTACTTAGGAATTGCCGCAGATCAGACAAAGTTTAACTCGACCGATGGGGCTTATATTGGAACTGTGGCGAAAGATGGTGCCGCAGCTGCCGCAGGTTTAAAAAAAGGTGATATCATCAAAAAAATAAACGATGTAACTATCAGTTCCTGGAGCGAGTTACAAGGTACTGTTGCATCTCTCAACACAGGAGACAAAGTGAATATCACTTACAAAAGAGACGGAAAAGAATTTACAACTTCTGCTACGCTTAAAGCTGAGACAGGAACTTACGATAACCTGGCAGCGACAAATCTGGGAGATGTATTAGGTGCAGAACTCGAAAATCTTGATAAGAAAACGGCTCAAAAAAATGAAGTGGAAGGGGGTATCCTGGTAAGGAAAATAAAAACAGGAGGACCATTTAGTAAAACAAGGATGCAGGATGGCTTTATTATCACAAGTGTGAATGATGTGCAGGTAACCAATATTGAAGAATTAAGCCGTGCTATAGCAAGCCTCAGAAGCGGCAGCATGAATCTTGAAGGATTTTATGACGGCTATGATGGGATGTACAGGTACCCCGTGAATCTTCAGTTAGAAGATGAATAATTCTACTTTGATCTGATATTAAAAAAGCCGTTTCAGTTCGAAACGGCTTTTTTAATACGGGTACCTGGTCGTTTGATTATTTCTCATAAACCAGATATTCCCAGGGTTGCATTTCAAAGCTTTTATCATTTGTAAAATCATTTGCAGCAGCAGAAAAAACATTCTTATATGATCCGGTTACCTTGTCGTCAATAATATCAAACCGAAGATTTTTCTCGCCTGAAAGATTCAGGACTACGAGTATTTCCCTGTTCTCCTTTTTTCTGAGATAAGCAAATATTTGCTCCGGTGCATTTGTTTTGATACGAAAAGTCTTTACTGTAGTATCGCCGGCTCTTAAAGCAGGGTTGTTTCTTTTTAAATTCAGCAGCGTTTTATAAAAAGAAGTCAGCATATCTGCATTTGCTGATGCAACAATGGTGTCCTTGTCAAAAAATTTAATTCGTTTGGTATTCCCAAGTTCCTGGCCGGAATACAATAAGGGTAATCCATTCCAGGTAAAGCTAAAAACAGCTAATACTTTTGCCATTTCCCCATATTTCTCATATTCCGTTCCATTCCAGCTGTTCTCATCGTGGTTAGTTGTAAACCATGCCCTCATAGTATGATCACCTAAATCATCATACCGTTTCAACACATCATACAAAGAATCAAGGGGCTGTTGTTTTTTATAAAAATCTTCCGTTTTATGCATCCATGTCCAGCTATAACTTGCATCAAAGGCTTCTCCATATTCTGGCTTTTCTAATTCATCAAACTCCCCCAGCCAGAAAAGTGGCTTAACGGCATCAAGTTGGGGCCTGGCCTCTTTCCAGAAATCGAGCTCTACCCAAAATGCCAGGTCACAGCGAAAACCATCAATATCACACTCATCTACCCAGAATTTCATAGCATCAATCATAGCTTTTCTTAGCTCTGGCTTATCAAAATCGAGCTCAATGATATCATCCATACCAGATGCTATCTGAAAATCGCCGGTAGCGGAATCTTTAAGGTAATAATCAGGATGCTCCTTTGTCCAGACATGGTCCCAACCCGTATGATTAGCTACCCAATCAATAATCACTTTAAAACCCATTTCATGAGCCTGTTTTACCAGGTTTTTAAAATCTTCCAGCGTCCCAAACTCCGGGTTTATGGAAGTATAGTCGGAGCAGGCATAATAACTGCCCAGGGAACCTTTCATATTTTTTTGTGCAATAGGGGTGATAGGCATAAACCACAGTGTCTCCACTCCCATTTCTTTTAACCGTGACATCTCAAGTGCAAAAGCATTGAATGTACCCTCCGTAGTGTATTGCCTTACATTCACCTCATAAATATTGGTGCTATGCACCCAGTCTAACGGCTTAAAACGGCCTGTCATGCTATTTGTTTTTTTAGTTTCAGATTCATCTTTTTTCTTCATCAACTTGCAGGAACCCGGCAAGGTCATAATTAAAATGGCAAACAAAAGAAACCGCATAATGCTAAGTTTTTGGGAAGATAAGAAGAACATTTGAAGTGATAGCCTGTTGTTATAGGCAACAAGCTGAGTATCGTTAACTTTGGCAAATGAAAAGTTTCGACGTCCCCATTATTTACCGTAGTCCGTTGATTTCTGCAATTAAAAAAAAGCGGAAAGAGATGGATAAACTCAAAAAGGATTTTACCCCCACCCTCCTCGATTTTGGTCCTGTTCATATTTACCTGGCCCGTCATTTTGGATTTTGTTATGGCGTTGAAAATGCCATTGAAATTGCTTTTAGAACAGTGGAAGAAAATCCCGGTAAACGGATTTTCTTGTTAAGCGAAATGATCCATAACCCCCAGGTGAATGCTGATCTGCAGGCACACGGTATCATCTTCTTACAAGATACATACGGCAAACAGCTTATTGCATTTGACGAAATAACTGCTGAAGATATTGTTTTGATCCCTGCTTTTGGAACCACACTGGAAATAGAGCAGCAATTGCAGCAGATAGGTATCCGAACGGAAAAATATAATACGACCTGCCCCTTTGTAGAAAAAGTCTGGAACCGAAGTGAGGCTATTGCCAAAAAAGATTACACCATTATCATTCATGGTAAACCCAAACATGAAGAAACAAGAGCCACCTTTTCTCATGCAGCTGCTAATGCCCCATCTGTAGTGGTGAAAGATATGGCTGAGGCTAAAGCACTGGCAAAATATATTACCGGTGAAAAACCTGTCGCTGCCTTTTACGAAGAATTCAAAAATCAGTATTCCGCCGGTTTTGATGTAACAAAGCACCTGAAAAGAATCGGGGTAGTAAATCAAACTACTATGCTGGCCAGTGATACGCAGGCTATTGCTGATTATCTGAAAAAGATAATTACAGAGACCTTCAAAACAGAAGAAAGTTTTGCAGACACCCGGGACACTCTTTGCTATGCTACTAATGACAACCAAACAGCTGTAAGCGGCATGTTAGAAACAAAGGCTGATCTGGCAATCGTAGTTGGTGGTTACAATTCATCCAATACGTCCCATTTAGTAGAGTTATGCGAGGAAAAGCTGCCTACCTATTTTATCAACAGTGCTGATAAAATTCTCTCCCCGGGAGAAATATTACATCATAACTTTCATACCAAAGAAGAAATACTGACGACTGATTATCTTCCTAAAAAGGAGCCAGTAAGTATTTTGATCACCAGCGGCGCTTCCTGCCCCGATGCATTGGTAGAAGCGGTGATAAATAAGTTTACCGGATTTTTTCCTGTTGTAAAATCTATAACACAGCTAACAGCAGAGTTCCAATAAAAATACCCCTTGGTAATAGCAAGGGGTAATATGCTTTGGTTTAGTCAGGTCTTACTTGTACAACAGGTCATAATACTCATGCGCCATCCTGTTACTATCAAACTGAAAGCGAACATCCTGCATTCCGTTTTTCATTACCTGGCGCCAGGTACTGTAGTTTTCATAATACAAAGGCAGTATCTCCTTCTCCAGTATGTCGTACAATTTATTAAGATCATACTGATCCTGTTCATGCACAGCCATACTGGCATAATCTGCTTTTGGCACTACAAACCCATTGTGACCATGGTTGATGAATTCAGGTATCCAGCCATCATCAGTAGAAAAATTAACTGCCCCGTTCATGGACGCAGTCATACCACTCGTACCAGAGGCTTCTCTGGGCACTCGTGGATTATTAAGCCAGCAGTCTGCCGCTTGCTTCATTCTCTTTGACAAGCCAAGTTCATAACCAATAAGAACAGCAACATTTTTATACCCTTTGCTTAAATGAACCAGTTGGTTGAACTCGCTGATAGCCGGGTGATCTACCGGGTATGGTTTACCTGCCCAGATGATCTGAACCGGAAATTTTTTACTATTAATAAGCTTTTCAAAACGTTCCTCATCAGTTGTAATAAGTCCTGCTCTTTTATAACCGGCAAACCGGCGGGCCCAGACAATAGTAAATATATCCGGGTTAAATATCTTGCCGGTTTGATCAGCAACAATTTCAAAAGCCCGTTTTTTCAGGTATTTTTTTCTATCATCAATACCATAATCATCGCCGGCCTCCATAAATCTGTATAGTTGCTTATCTGCCCAATAACGCCAGTTTTGTGCATTGGTAATTGAAATGATCGGGCAGATATTTTCATGTTTCCCCCACATGGCTCTTGAGACATGCCCATGTAACTGGGAAACGCCATTAGCCAGTTTTGCAAAACGTAAGGCAGCTAATGAATGATTGAACTGATCACTGTCATTCCCATAAAGTTTTTTCACCTCATCGACTGACAGACCACAGAAATAACTCATTTTATGGCATAAGAAAATATCATGTTTTTCATTCCCTGCTTCCTCAGGCGTATGTGTAGTGAAGACCAGCCGCTTCCTCACTTCCTGAATATTATTGCTAAACTTCTTATACAAATAAAAAGCGGATGATAATCCGTGCGCCTCATTAAGATGATAAAGTTCCGGGTTGAAACCAAGCAGGTCAACCAGTTTAGCGCCACCTACTCCCAGTAAAATAAACTGAGCCACTTTGGTAGCTACATTAGCATCATACAACCGATGTGTGATCGTCTGCGACACATAATCATTCTCCGGCAGATCTGTAGATAATAAAAATAAGGGAGCCGTCTTAAATGTTTCAGGGTTCAGGTAAAGAGCTTTTACCCAAACCGGGTGCTCATGAATAGTTATTTGAAACTTAATACCGGTATCTTCCAGGAAACTATATTGCTTTTCATTCCAGGCTACATCCAGTGTTTGATCCTGGTTGCGTTCCTGGTCATAATAGCCGTATTTCCATAAAATACCAATCCCAATCAGATTTTGCCTCAATTCATAGGCACTTCTTAAATGCGATCCGGCCAAAAAACCAAGACCGCCACTATAAATCTTCAGGGGTTGATGTGTAGCAAATTCCATTGAGAAATAGGCCACTTTCTTACTGTAGCGTTCTTCTACAGGGTACGGAACAGAAAATTTAGTAAAATTCATGATGTGTTCTATTTACACGAAGCTGCAATATAAAGTTTAATCCTGAATTAAACTAAGGCCTTCATTTTCAGCCCTATTTATCCACATGGTTATGTTAAAAAAATAATTAAAGTAAAATTAGAATGTGCTCCTTTCAAATTACTTCTTACCAGTCCTTTTTGCTGAAGGAGCTTTATTACCTGCTTGTACAGGTTTAATATATTTCTTTCGTAAAAAACTACCATCAAAGGAACAATTCAAACCCCTTCTTGAACCACAACCTTCTTCCTTTAATGAAACAGCAGTAGATGAAAATGTAAATTGTAGGATACAAGGATCACCTCCCTGACGGTACTCTGCTTTAGTAGATGATATCCAAACAGCCTCTCCTTTCAATTCACCTGTGCAATCGCCATTATTTTTCTCAAAATGCACAAAGAAAGTAATTCTGTCACTTTTTCTGCCATCACGAACTGATACTAAATTCATTTTTCCCGATCCATAATCCGCCGCATACTTATGTTTCCTGCTTAGCGTATCAATCGGATTAATCAGCTCAGTCACTTTATCTTCCAATGCCTCCGTCAATATCAACATAAAAATTTTTGCCTCCGTATTCAGTACATAAACGTCTTTCCCCTCACTAATACTGGCATCGGCATTTTTCCGCTGCACCGCCTTAGTTATTGTATATTTTTTATCAATGGTGACAGATTGTGTTGTAGCCTTTCGCTGATCGGGTACCAGGACCGGAAGCGCTGCAATAAATTGTTCTTTCTTATCAAATGCGATAACAAAAAGCACTTTTTTACCAGCAGTTATTCCTTTCACAAAAAGGTAAGTTTCCGCTTTAGGCACCTGCGCCTTTCCTACTGCATATATTTTAGGCTTTACTCCCTTTCCAAAAATTTTACCTGTTACAGAGTCCGGGACAAATTGTGTAAATACTTTATAACTGATCAATAAAGAATCCTTATCCTTTTTATCCAATATAGTATCCCCCACATGGTAAGAAAGGGTAAGCGGTTGAAAAAAATCAATAAAATCTGCTACTTCAACAGGATCTTCTCCTGAAAGTGATGGTTTTTTCTTTTGTTTACATCCTGCCATTACTGCTACACTTAATAATAGCAGCATCATTTTATTAAATACAGACATAGGAATTATTCAGGTACCGAAAGTAAGCGTTTCCCAGATCACTGTCAACAGCAGATTTGGAGATAAAATATATTTAATTTAGATTTATCTAAACCTATTTTTAGTCATGCTGAATTATTCGACCAGTGAAGAGAACTACATCAAAGCCATCTTTCATTTACAAAAACAGGACGGTACAGTCACAACGAATGAACTTGCTAATGAATTAAAGACAAAGCCCGCCTCTGTTACCGACATGATGAAAAAATTAAAGGCTAAGAAACTGTTGAACTATCAGCCCTACCAGGGTTTCAGGCTCAATAATGATGGGACCAAAGTAGCATTGGGCATCATACGACGCCATAGGCTATGGGAGTATTTCCTGGCAGAAAAACTGAAATTTACCTGGGATGAAGTGCATGAGGTTGCAGAAGATCTTGAGCATGTAAGTAATAAAAAACTGATTGATAAACTTGACGAATTCCTTGGCTTCCCGAGAACAGATCCGCATGGTGATCCCATACCTGATGCGAATGGAAAAATTGAGATAAGCAGAAAGATTTGCATTACCGAATTACCGCTGCATACTGTTGCCATCGTAAGCAGTGTTAGTGACCAGTCAAGCGAGATACTTGAACTACTGGAACATAAAAAAATAACTATCGGCACCAAAGTAGAAGTAAAAAAGAAATTTGATTTTGATAAGTCAATGGAGATAAGGATTGGCCGGCAACCTGTGTTTACTATAAGTGACAGGTTGGCACAGAATATTTTTGTGCAGAGCAATTAATAGCACAACAAGATTAATATACTTACAGCTCAGTACTTGCTTTACAGAAAATTTCCTGGCAAAGATGATACGAGATATTGCTCTTAATAGTTTTAATGTGCAGGGGCTTTATGTGTCCGGAGCAAATGCTTGAAACGGCTAAAAGTTTCCGGTTTGATATTGAGATAAGAAGCTAAAAATTTTTGTGGTACTCTTTGCATAAGTTCCGGATTTTTGGTTACAAAATTCAGGAACCTTTCTCTTGGTGTCATTTTCACCAACTGTATCTGCCATCTGTCCTTTATAACCATTGAATAGGTAACAATAAGTCTTCCCAAACGCTCCATTCTGTGAGATGAGGCATAGACCTTTTCAAGCTCCTGGTAACTTATAGAAACAACAGTAGTAGGTTCAATAGCTTCTATGAAGTACTCTGAAGGCTGGCGGCTGTGAAATGATTCCTGGCTGAGCAACATCTGGCCCTCAAAAGATATTTGTGTATTTATTTCATGATGATTCTTCCGGTAATACTTACGGGCAAGCCCTTTCACTATAAAGTTGAAATGATTTTCTACTTCCCCGGCTTTTGTTAAAACCTCTTTTTTCCCAAACCTTCTCACCTTACATACAGGTAAAAGATATTTGTTAAACTCTTCTTCTGTGATGTCAGAGAATTTTTGCAAATAGTAGAAGAAGGCCTTGATCGAGTCCATACTGTGATTATACACCATAAAAGTTACAACATTTCTAATTGATTGAAATCAATTCTGAAAAATTTAATGAATCGCAAAAATACCTGCCTGAGAAATTGTGATCTATGATACAAGTCACATTCCATAATATTGTAAGTTTGCAAGCACCCTGATAACTATCAGGTTTTCAACGTAAACCCAAATATCTGCATATGACACAAAAGATCAAAGTTGCTAACCCGGTGGTGGAACTGGATGGTGATGAAATGACCCGGATAATCTGGAAATTTATCAAAGACAAACTGATACTCCCCTACCTGGAGGTGGATATTAAATACTACGATCTTGGTATTGAATACCGTGACCAGACCGACGACCAGGTAACAGTTGATGCCGCCAATGCCATCAAACAGTATGGTGTAGGCATCAAATGCGCCACTATTACACCTGATGAAGCAAGGGTAAAAGAATTTAAGCTGAAACAAATGTGGAAAAGCCCGAACGGTACTATCCGGAATATACTGGATGGAACGGTATTCCGTGAGCCAATCGTTATCAGCAATGTTCCGAGGCTGGTGACCAACTGGACCGCTCCTATTATTGTCGGCCGTCATGCCTTTGGAGATCAATACAGAGCCACAGATACTGTGATAAAGGGAAAAGGAAAACTCACTATGACCTTTACGCCGGAAGGTGGTGGTGAGCCCCAAACCTTTGAAGTATTCAACTTTAAAGGTGATGGTGTGGCAATGAGCATGTACAATACTGATGAAAGCATCAAAGGTTTTGCAAGAAGCTGCTTCAATATGGCGCTGAGCAAAAAATGGCCTTTATATCTGTCCACTAAAAACACCATCCTCAAAAAATATGATGGCCGTTTCAAAGACATTTTTGAAGAGATCTTTCAAAATGAATTTAAAACTGCTTTTGATGCGGCAGGCATTGTATATGAACACCGTCTGATAGATGATATGGTGGCCAGTGCCTTAAAATGGAATGGTAATTTTGTATGGGCCTGTAAAAATTATGATGGTGATGTGCAGAGTGATACTGTAGCACAGGGATTTGGTTCACTGGGTTTGATGACATCTGTATTGATAACCCCTGATGGAAAGACCATGGAAGCCGAAGCGGCACATGGTACCGTAACAAGACACTACCGCGACCACCAGGCCGGTAAACCTACCAGCACCAATCCTATCGCCAGCATTTTTGCCTGGACAAGGGGTTTAGCGTTCCGTGGCAAATTAGATGGCAACCAGCCGCTGATCGATTTCTGCAATGCCCTGGAAGCAGTTTGTATAGAAACAGTTGAGGAGGGAAAGATGACAAAAGACCTGGCAGTTTGTATACATGGCAATAAGGTGAAGCACGGAGATCATTTTCTCTACACGGAAGAATTTTTGACAGCGATAGATGAGAACCTGAAGAAGAAATTGAAATGAAGGGCTTATTAATACTACAATCCCGGCCAACGAGCCGGGTTGTTTTTTTATAACATTTATATCGAAATTGAAACTTTGCAGAGCACCAGCGAAACTTTACAATCTCCTCTATTACATAAATTCGTTTATCGAGAACCATTCAATAAATTTTTCATGAAAAAAAGACTAGATTATATTTCCTGGGACGAATATTTTATGGGGATTGCTTTATTATCTGCCAAACGAAGTAAAGATCCCAGCACACAGGTTGGAGCCTGTATCGTTAATCAAAAAAATAAGATTGTCGGTGCCGGCTATAACGGGCTGCCGATTGGCTGCAGTGATGATGAGTTTTCCTGGAATAAAAAAGGTGAATTCCTCGATACCAAGTACCCCTATATGTGCCATGCAGAATTAAATGCCATCCTGAATAATATTGGAATGGACCTGCAGGGTTGTAAAATTTACACTGCCCTCTTTCCCTGCAATGAATGCGCAAAAGCCATTATTCAATCCGGGATAACAGAAGTCATTTACCTGTCTGACAAATATGAACAGGATGATGTATTCAAAGCATCCCGGATAATGCTGGATAAAGCCGGAGTTACCTGCAGGAAGGTTGAAACCAGGATCATGAATCTCGAGCTATCATTCAGAGAAGCAGATGTGTAAGGTCTTAGCTTGCTGAGATTCCCCCAAAAGAAAAAACCATCCGCCGTAATGACGAATGGTTCGGTGCAATTGTGTGTTGTATCTTTTATACCCTGAAGTGAGCAAAAGCCTTATTGGCTTCAGCCATACGATGGGTATCTTCTTTCTTTTTGAAAGCAGCGCCTTCACCTTTGCTGGCAGCTACGATCTCATTAGCCAGTTTGTCTGACATGCTACGACCATTTCTATCACGGCTGTAGCGGATCAGCCATTTGATGCTCAAAGAAATCTTCCTGTCAGGACGAACCTCTGAAGGTATCTGGAAAGTGGCACCACCGATACGGCGGCTGCGAACTTCTACTGCTGGTGATACATTAGCTAATGCTTTTTTCCAAACCTCGTATCCATCCTCACTGGTTTGCTTGGCTACTTTATCCAGCGCATCATAAAAAATATTAAAAGCCCCGCTTTTCTTTCCTTCCCACATCAGGTTATTAACAAAACGGGTAACCAGTTTGTCGTTAAACTTTGGATCTGGTGCTAAAGGGAGTTTTTTTGCTTGTGCTTTCCGCATGACTTATTCTTGAGTTACTTATTAAATTATTTTTTTGCCTTTTCTTTCTTGGTTCCGTATTTAGAACGGCTTTGTTTACGGTCTTTTACACCGGCAGTATCGAGGGAACCACGAACGATGTGGTAACGAACACCTGGTAAATCTTTTACCCTTCCACCACGAATAAGAACGATAGAGTGCTCCTGCAGGTTGTGACCTTCCCCGGGAATGTAAGCAATAACCTCAATCTTATTGGTTAAACGAACCTTTGCCACTTTACGCAAAGCTGAGTTAGGCTTTTTAGGCGTCGTTGTATATACCCTTGTACATACACCGCGGCGCTGCGGACACTGATCCAGGGCCCTTGATTTGCTTTTGGCCCTGATAATTTCTCTTCCTTTTCTTACTAATTGTTGAATTGTAGGCATTCTTGACCCTTATTTTTGGGAGGGCAAAGGTAAAGGCATGAGCCTTAATCTCCAAAAAAATGACAATTGATTTTTGTGGTTTTGCCTCTTTTGGGGATAAAACCGGCAAAAGCCTGCTTTTGCAAAGTGTTACAGCCTTGGGCAGGAAAGGTAACGCAATGGTTTTCCGCTTTTTCTGCCAATATAGGTCAATGATATTTCCAGGCTGTTGGTTCCGGGTACAGCCTTGCCCAGATCAGAAATATTGACATCATAATTTGCCCCTACCACAAAGTTCTGAAATGCCACCCCGACATAAGGGGAAATGGCATCTCCAACCCGGTAATTAGCTCCCAGGAGCAAATCAGTGTAATCGTTGGCCCTGAACTGACCAAAAAGGCCGATCATTTTTTCCCGGGCTGTTCCCTGTTGCATAAACAGGAGATTCGGTGTCATACTAACCGACTCAGATAGATTGATCCTTGCCCCGGCATGAAAAACATACCGCACAGGTAGAAACTTTTTTACAGAACTGCTTACAAATGGGTCCTGGGGTTTGGTCAAATGAAAAGCGGCTATGCCTCCAAAAAAATTTGTTTTTTTATCAGGTGAGCCATCAAAATATGATAATCCCGTACCAACATCAAGCACCGAAGATGAGGTCTGTGTAATTACATCAGCGGTAGTAGCCCCGGGATTATACCCGGTAATAGGATTCCACTGATCACCAAACTGGAACTTTGCAGGGTCAAACCGACGGCTTAAAAGGCCGGCCTGGATACCGATAGTAATTTGTTGATTATTATCCTGGCCAAACCGTACACCACTATAAGCAATAGTAGCATAGGCATTCAGGTATTTATAACCGGCATCTCCGGCAGTCTGGTTCATGAAGTTTGCACCGATGTTCAGGTTTTTTCCGGTGGTGAAATCTGCCGAGAACCCCGCAGTATTGAACGGAGTCATAATATCGCTCCATTGATTTCGATAGATACCTGTAATGCGATAATCACCATCCATCACACCGGTCATGCCCGGGTTTAGCCAAAGTGGATACGCATAAAACTGGGAAAAATGAGGATCTACCTGCGCCACCACACTGCTGGTACTTAAAATATAAAGAAATAAAAAAAAGATAATTATTCTTTTCACGGCTACCTGATTAGATTGATCGATCCTTTTTTATTTACCACAGCCCCATCCTGCAAAATCACTTTTAACACATAAGCATACACTCCTACAGGCTGCTGCTTACCACTATGTGTTCCATCCCACCCTTTACTGATATTAACAGACACAAAAATCAACTGTCCCCATTGATTGAATATCCTGAGTTGAACCGAAGCAACATAATTTCCATAGACAAATAATACATCATTCTTACCATCGCCATTTGGGGTAAATACATTGGGAACAAAAATTTCTTTACTGCTGAGTGTGGTGCCGGATATAGGAACCGACAATACACTTGTTTCGCATACCTGTATCCCCAATGCTCTTACCTGTATTATGACGGTCGTATTACCTGCCAATCCGTTTATGGTATGGGTGGTACCTGTTGCACCTGAACTTGGCGTTTGATAGCTGGCGCCTCCATTTGTAGTTACCTCATATCCTGTTGCGCCAGGCACAGCAGACCATGAAAAGGTCAAAGAAGTAAATGTAGTATTGGTTAATGTTACTACCGGTTGCGGTAATTGTTGCAGTAAAGTAATAATAACGGGTGTCCTGGTATTACTGGTACATCCGGCGGCACTTACCGCCTCAACATAATAGGTTGTATTAGCAGTTATATTGTTGGCTGTAAAGGATACTCCACTGGCCAGTTGCGTACCTCCTGTTACATTAGCATACCAGTTATAAGTAAACCCTGCCTGAGGATTATTGACAGATAAGATGGAATTAGAACCAGAACATACTGTAGTTCCATTGGCAGCGGGTGCAGCTGGTAATGGAGATACTGTTACAACTACCGCTGTTCTCGCAACACTCGAACATCCCGTTGTATTGATCGCTTCCACATAATAGGTAGTATTAGCAGTTAACACAGGAGTAGTAAATGCTGTCCCTGTTGATAATAGGGTGCCGCTTGCGGCAGCATCATACCAGTTATATATAAATCCTGTTTGAGGATTTTGTAACTGCAAAACACCAGTTGTACCGGTACAAATTGTAATATTATTTACCACAGGTGCAGCTGGCACAGCGTTTACTGTTACTGTCACTTGTGCAGAAGCTGTACAACCAATAGTATTTGTAGCAGTTACAGTATAAGTAGTTGTAGCATTTGGAGAAACAGTAACTGAAGCTCCTGATAAATTACCGGGATTCCATGAGAAGGAAGTTAATATCCCGGTGGTTACATTTGCATTTAACTGCGCAGAATTACCGGGACAAAGAGCTACAGGATTTGCACTAGCTGTCATTGCAGCATTGTTATTTAACGGAACTACCCCATTATAAGTATTGATACACCCATTTGCGTCGGTAATAGTGCAGGTATAGTTCCCTGGCGCAAGACCAGTAGCTGTAGCATTGGTTTGAACCGGTGTGGTATTCCATGAATAAGTATAAGGAGATGAACTTCCTGTTACAGTTAATGCAATACTTCCATTTGGCCCGTTACAATCAGACGGTGTGATAACCGGAGCAATATTTTGTGAATAAGCGAGCCCGGATATTGCAAGAATCACAGCATTGGGAAAAGGAGCATTAGAGCCAGCCGTGGTTACATTCGCAAATGTTACCGAGGCGATAGGCTTTGAGATATCGGCACAACTAAGGGGAATATCTATGTGATACATCCGGGGATTGGTAGGAAAGCCATCTGCATTGTAAACCGGCCCTACAGATCTGTCACATCTTCCAAAGCCTTGCAGAACAACATTTGTTGTACCATTAAACCAGTCACTCAAAGAAATATTGGGAAATAAAGCAGTGCTATTATCAGAAAATGTTATCGTAATATTTAACAGACTTGTACCTTCTGTACTAAAAGCAAGAAAACGCAATCTTGAAAAAGCAGCAGGTGTTCCGAGGCTCAGGCTGAAAGTCTCATTTCGCTTTACATAAAGCGCATTATTAGCTGTATAAGAAGCCAGTTGGTAAGGAGCCCCTCCACCTGTTATTACTCCATTATCAGGCAACCCACCTCCAAAAATTCCTGCAAATGTCCTGAATGCGTTAGTATACATTACTTTATTAGAAGATGCTCCGTCTATTTGTAATGTAGTAGTAACAAGGCTATTTGGACCACCCTCGGCAACGGCATCATGATTAAATCCGGTGACAGTAACCGGGACAAATTGTGCCGAAAGTTTAGCTCCCTGCACCAGAAAAAAAAATACTCCGAATAGAAAAAACCTTAATTGCATGCAGCCAGTTATTTTGGTTCAAAAATTAATGCAGGCAAACGTTGGAAAGAATTTCAGTATGGATAAGAAGGATAATAAAAAAGGGTCGCAGATAAGCGACCCTCTAAATTAAGTAATTTATAGATTACACTTTCTGCATCCAGCTATGTTTATCTTCTGCCCTTCCTTCGCGGATATCAGTAAGCCATTTTTTAATTGTAGGGGCTGTTTTCCAGCTATCCACATCAAACTTCATAGAAAAGTCTTTGTATCCCAGTTCTTTGATCGGAGAAATAGTCGCGGCTGTACCAGTACCGAATACTTCTTTCAATTCCCCGGCCTTGTAAGCAGCTGTTATCTCATCAATACTTAACTGTCTTTCCTCCACTTTTAGACCCATCTCCTGCAATAATGTTATTACACTTTGTCTTGTTACTCCCCCAAGAATAGTTCCTTGCTCCAGGCCGGGAGTAATAGCCGTGTTGCCTATGATAAAAAAGACATTCATAGTACCGCACTCCTGCACATATTTGTGTTCAAAAGCATCCATCCATAATACCTGGTCATACCCTTTCTTTTTAGCCTCGGCTGTCGCATACATAGCCGCACCATAGTTACCTGCTGCTTTTGCGTAGCCCACTCCTCCAGGTACAGCCCTTACATATTGTTCCTCTACATAAATACGCATAGGTGCACTGTAGTAGGGTCCCGATGGGCTCAAAATAATCATGAATTTGTAATTATCTGAAGGACGTACACCAATCAGTTCATCAGATGAAAACATGAAAGGGCGAATATATAAGGAATGATCCTCTTTGGAAGGTATCCAGTTCCTGTCAAGTGCTACTAACTGAAACATTCCTTCCATAAATAATTCTTCCGGAACAACCGGCATCTGCATTCGTTCAGCTGAAATATTGAACCGCATAAAATTATCACGCGGTCGGAAGATAAAAGCATTGCCTTCCCTGTCTTTATAAGCCTTTATTCCTTCAAAAATTGCCTGCCCATAATGCAAAGCTGCTGTAGAAGGGCTAAGCAACAAAGGCTGATATGGTTTGATCTCAATATTTTTCCACTCTCCATTTTCAAAATCTGCTTCTAGCATGTGATCAGTAAAATATTTTCCAAAAGGCAGGTTATCAAGATTCAAATCCTGTAATTTGCTTCTTTCAATCTTTGTCATTGAAATATCCATTGCTGCAATCATAAAACTTTATTTTTGAAAGAACAAAGAAACGAAAAAAAACTAACACTCATTAGTATAATCGTCAACTAGCTTATGGATCTGAATCATGTAGAATTGTCTCCGTCCATGCTTGCCAGCCTGTATAAATCCTCACTTATTGAAAGTGAAATTATACCTGGTACAAAAAAGGCTGGCCAAATCAACGATATAGCTGAAAAATCAGCAAAACCGATACCAGCAGAAACAGCCTCCTGGAAGTGGTTGGGCAATAATTTGAAGCATATTATTATTGTTGTAAACAACCGGGAAGTTGTTTATTTACCTGACAATGAGCTGACATTCCTTACGGGTATTTTGACTGCCTGTAAACTCACAATCGCAGATGTGGCAATTATCAACCTTAATAACTATCCGCAGGTATCTTATAAGGAATTGACCTCTTTCTTTAAAAGCAGGATTGTACTGCTTTTCGACATTAAGCCAACTTCATTTGGGCTGCCAATTGATTTTCCTAAATACCAATTACAATCGTTTGCAGGTAATACTTTTTTATACTCTCCTTCTTTAAATGATCTCGAAAATGATAAATTAGAAAAAAGCAAGCTTTGGGTTTCTTTAAAAAGGTTGTTTAACCTGTAAATTGAAATTTTATTACTTTTCCCGTATGCCAATCAATTAAAAACCGCACATTGAAACTGATCTTTGCCACAAACAATCAGCATAAAGTAGACGAGATTCGTTCTGTGATTGACAAAAATCTTGAGCTTATAACACTACAGGAGGCAGGCATTGATATTGATATTCCTGAGCCATATAATACGTTGAAAGAAAACGCATCGGGAAAATCAAAGGTCATTTTTGACATGACGGGCATAAACTGTTTCAGCGAAGACACCGGGCTAGAGGTAGACAGCCTGGGTGGCGAACCCGGTGTAAAAAGTGCCCGGTATGCCGGTGATGACCGTTCCTTTAATGCTAATATTGAAAAACTACTGAGCAAATTGGTGGGCAAACCTGACCGTAGTGCCCGTTTCAAAACTGTTATCTCCCTGTTAATAGATGGCAGAGAAACCTTGTTTGAGGGTATTTGTGAAGGCAGGATAATTACAGAAAGAAGAGGTGAACAGGGTTTTGGTTACGATCCGGTCTTTATTCCCGCCGGTGCTGATAAAACCTTTGCAGAAATGACCATGCAGGAAAAGAACAAGTTTAGCCATAGAAAGAAGGCTGTGGAAAAACTGGTAGCATTTTTGAATAGCTTATAAACAAACCACTGATTTTGACACCAGGAAGCAACCAAAATATCACCGAAAGCGACCTTATAAATGGATGCATGGAAGGCGACAGGCGAATGCAGGAAGAATTGTACCGCCGCTTCTCCCCAAGGATGTATGCTGTTTGCCTTCGTTATGCAGGTAACGCAGAAGAGGCTGAGGATATCTTGCAGGAAGGATTTATCAAGGTCTTTAAAAAACTGGATAGTTTTCGCAGCGAGGGCTCTTTCGAAGGATGGGTACGACGCATCTTTGTTAATACCGCCATCGAACATTTTCGCCGCAAACGCTACCTGATGCCAGTGACAGAAAAGGAAGAAAATACTATTGAAGGTAAATTTACCTCTGTATTGGATGAACTGGGTGCAAAAGACATAATGGCCCTGGTTCAGGAACTATCTCCAGGCTATCGTACGGTTTTTAATATGTATGTCGTGGAGGGTTACACTCATAAAGAGATAGCTGATATGCTTGGTATTAGTGAAGGCACAAGTAAATCACAACTATCAAGAGCTAAAGTGATACTGCAGGACATGGTGAGAACATATATTGATAAGCAAAGAGGAGTTAGTACAAAAAAATGAACAACAGTTTCCGCGATAAAATTTACAATAATGAGGTAACTCCCCCCGTGAGAGTCTGGGACCGTATTGCTGCAGAACTGGATGAAACCGCCAGTACAAAGATTTTATCCACTAAATTGTTCCTTG
>JAKQEA010000107.1 GCA_029558715.1 Bacteroidota bacterium
GTTGTTCCTGTTCCCATAAAAGGGTCTAAAGTCCAGTCATTTTCATTGGTCATAGATAAAATAAGGCGTTATACCATTTCTACAGGAAATTGGGCAGGGTGAATTGTTTTTTCAATATGATTAGCTTTCACATTGGGAATATTCCATACATCGGAAGGATTTTTGCCTAAAGGATTGCAAGATAATTCTCCCTTTTTGTCTCCCTTAAAATATTTCTTATTAGGATACTTCTGGGGAATTCGGACTGGGTCTAAATTGAAGATATATTCATCACTTTTGGTAAACCAGAGAATTACTTCATAGCGTCCTGAAAACCTTTTGGAAGAATGCAAACCATGCCCGAAATGCCAGATTATTCTATTTCTTAGTTTTAAGCCCGATTCAGCAAAAACAGGATAAAGTAAAATATCCAGAGGGATAATTTCTCCGTTTTCAATATAATTTCCTACCTGCCAACAGATACTTCCACTTTTTTTTAGAACTCTACAGCATTCTGTAATAACCTTTTTCTGCCAGTCAATATATTCATCTAAGGGTTGGCGTTTTTCATATTTTTTGCCTATATTATAGGGAGGTGAAGTAACTACTAACTGAATAGCGGCATCCGGTATGGAATCAAGTAGTTCCAAACAATCACCCTGAAATAGACAGAGAATGGAATCAGAGTTCCATTTATTGCTTATTTTAACCATATCAGCTATAACAAAATACTATTTTCTGCGCTACCGGACATTTTGCAGAATTCCATAACCGTATTCTGCATTTTCTCTTCCCCTTTGATTAACCATTTACGAGGGTCAAACTTACTTTTATTAGGTATATAGGCAGCAGGGTCAACATCAGGAGGGCAAACAATGGCATATTTTTCCTTTTCCCAATATTCTTGAATAGCAGAAGCCATATCCATCTGGTAATGAGTATCTTTATTGATTTTCACCACACCATTGGCAATAGCTGTTTGTTGTTGCCAATCAGTTAATCCGGAAGCTCCATGTAAAACCAGTCCTCTTTCCGCTCCATTTTTAATCAGCAGGTCATCAATTTCCTTAATTAAATCTAAATGCAGAACTACATTTTCACCTTTAGTAACGCCATGATTTGTGCCTACGGAAGCAGCAAAAAGGTCTACATTGGTCTTCATTACAAATTCCAATGCCTCTTCGGGTTTGGTATAGAGCTCATCTTCGGAAACAATTTCATCTTCGGTACCCTTGATATGACCGATTTCACCTTCTACTAAAATGTTATATTTATGTGCTAAATCCACAACCTCTTTAGTAATCCGAATATTATCCTCCAGTTTTTCTGCCGAGGCATCAATCATTACAGAGGAAACGAGGTCGTTTTCAATACAGAACTTAATAAAATCAAAATAGTTAGGTGTGGCATGGTCAATATGCAATCCAATTCCACATTTGGGAAACTGAGCAGAAAAGATTTTTACCATTGCGGAAATCATTTTTGCCCCTATATGCAAATCCTGAGAAGTGCCTGCTGCATATTTACAGGCACCAGTACTCATTTGCATTAAGCCATCAGAATTGACAGCAGCGTAACCTTGAATGAGAGCTCTTACCTGAGTGTCAAAAACAACATTGGATGCGATAATACCAAAACGCTGTTTTTTAGCTTTGAGGAAGACCTCTTTAAGTTGTGTTCCGGTTAAAAACATTTTATACCTCCACTTGTGTTTAGTTCTTATAAGATAAACTATCCAAATGTTGATATAAAGTCAAGGGAAATCTGCAGAAGAAAGAAGGTGGAGAAAAAATCTCCACCTCTTTATTTTATTAAGAATAGGGTTTCTTGTTTAGTTAGTTGCTATAACCCGATAGAATTTTTTGGAAACAGCCGCGCCACTATAGAATAAATTGGGAGTTGTAGTTACGATAGACCAGGTGCCATAAGGATCATCTGCGGATTCAATTCTGTAGTTAGTAGCTCCAGGAACCTGATTCCAGCTAAGGTTTATCGTTCCCCCTACCTGACTTATGCTTACAATCGGGGCTTCCAAAATTCCGGCAGCAGGAGTTATATCTGCCAGAAAACGCGGACTGAATTGCATCGTAACATTATATTGACCACCCAGACAGACGATATCTACAGGGTCTGTTGGAATAGCGGTTCCGGCATAATCGGCATTGGGGAAAGTTCTCATAACACCCGTTCCGGAAGCATCGGTAGCAGTAATATTTTCTGCTGTAGCAGCAAAAACACCAGCAGCATTGGGTGTTAAAGTTACACTATATATCTTAAGCAGTTTTGCCTGATCGGCAGATGTTATAGTTGCCAAAGTTCTCGTTACAGGAACAATTGTATTATTATGAGAGGTGGCAGCTCCTGGATCAGCAATAGGAACAAATTGTAGTAATCCAGAATAAGAAGATAAAGTTCCTGTTATTCCGGTTATGCCATCGTAGAGGTTATAAGTAGTGGTTATTTTGCTGTTAGGATCATCAATAACTATAGCAGCTGTTGCATCCTGAACATATTTTTGATTACGATTTGCCTGCTGGAAAGTAAGAACTGCTTCACCCGTAAGGCGATAGGCACTACCTAAAGTTCCTGCTCTCAATTGTGCTATATTAGATACATTTTCCGGGAAATCATAAAAAGCAGTAGCAATTGCAGAGGGCGAATAACCGGTAGCATAACCTTTAGCTTTGATAGTGGTATCGGAACTGACAGGTATTGGAGCGCTGTAAACAGGAGATGCCTCTGTGGGCTCAGAACCATCAGTAGTATAGTGAATTACAGCTCCAGGCGTTGTTGTGCTGATAGTTACATTGATGGGAGAAGCATAAGCCCCGGCAGGAGGATTGAAAACAGGCATAACTACAACATTGCCAAAGGTATGCATTCCCAGATTAGCAGTATAATCCTGGGCATAAACAACCCATTCACTATCGTCTGTATTAGTTCCAGCGCTGGCAGCCCAATCCAAATTGCCCTGAGTAATTGTGGGTTTACGGATTAAGGTATGTTCCGCAGTAGCATTTGCAACCCCTGCCACATTCCATGCCGTTCCGGGATCTGTGCCAATAGTGCCGATAACATCTATTCTGGTGGAGTCCGTTCCCACTTTTTTATAAAGCAAAAGAGCATCATCACCGTTATAATAAGTAACGGTAGAAGTTATATCTGCCAATCCCAAAATAGTGGCATTTGCACCAGCATTGGCAATTACATAAACATCAAGGTGAGCAAGAGTTCCTGTTAAATGTATAGGATTTGAAGGTGATATAGATCCACCAGAAAAAAGGCACACCCAATAATTGCTCAAGTCCACCGGTCCACCGGTGCCGTTAAAAATTTCAATAGCTTTATTATTACTTGTCCCTTCTATATATTCAGAGAAAAACAGATCACTTGCCATTCCAGGTTGAGGTGTGGCAGTTCCGCTAACGGGAAGTTGATATTCATTAGCATAAGTAGTATTATGGTAAATTATTCCGTTGAATGTTCCAGAACTTGTGGCATTCATCCGTACATAAACATTTCCGCTAAAATTATTGTTCAGGGTTAAACTTATTCCCCAGTTACCTGTTCCCGTAGAACTTAATTCAAAAGGATAGGAAGTAGTTATTTGAAGAGAATCAATTGCTTCCGAAGCACTTAAAGTGTATGATTGAACTGCAGAAGGAGTTCCTGCTTCAGAAGAAAAAGGAGTTAAATTGGCAGTAATATTCCAGGTTACAGGCGGGGGAAGAGCTGCTCCTGTTACTCTAACATTTACAGGTTCGGCATCTCCACTGGTATGAACAATATAGCCCTCATATTCACCGATGGCGTTTGCCAGCATCCGCACATAAATTTGCGAGTGAAAATCGGCGGGAACAGTTATACTGGAAGCCCATCCTTCTATTTGAGAAGTAGAAACCTGAAAGCCGTTGGGGGCTGTAACAGTTATTCCACCTACGATATTAGTTCCCCATAAAGTATAATCTCTGGTTTCGTCTGAGGGAAGATTTACAATGCTTACCAAAGGATCAAGCTCGGTTGTGCTGGTATGAATAACTGGAGTTTCCATAGGAGACCCTTCCCAAAGTTTAGCCCAGTTATTGGTTACCCGGATGCCATCAATTCTTGCTATAGGACCATTAGATCCTTGACGAATAGCTACTGCTCCAATTGCTCCTATATCTGTTCCTGTTAAATCAGCAGCCGTAAGTTGAGGTGCAGGTTCAGTTTCTCCGATAACAGGATTAACCCACATATAGACCTCATCATTAGTAGCACCTGAAACAATTACATATTTAACCACAATCAAATAGGTTGTATTTAAACTATAGCTGTAAGTAGTAGCTGCAGATTCTGAAATAGCACTTGCTGCTTTGGTTATACCGAATCTCAGGTTATTGGAAGTATCTTTTTGCACAAATACTTTGCCCTTAAAGTCAGTTGATGAAGCTGAACTGGGTAAAAAATGGAAGAAATAATCAGTGGAGGTTTTTACCTCTGAAGCATTAACCAAAAAGGCAGCGTAAAAAGTGCCAGAGGTCTGATCCGCAAAGGTCTTTTTTACATCTTGAGCAGATAAAGTTCCGGAATAAACTGTCTGCGCTGCTAACCCCTGATAAGCATAATAACCAGGATAAATAAGACCTTCATTGGCTACAATTATAGGATAATTACCACTTCCACTATGAGCATACCAACCGTGATCTGTTAAAAGATCGCCAGCGGGATAAATAAATTCTTCTTCCAGGAAAGTTGTTGCTTCATTAGGATCAATAACCAATCCGCTTACAGCCAAATTTTGGGTTTCAGCGCCGGTACTGGAATGAACAATATTACCGGAGAAAGTTCCTGCCGTGGCTCCGGTTAAACGCACATAAACAAGTCCGCTGAAATTACTGGCTAAAGTAAGAGTGTTGGTAAAGGTAGTATTATCTGTAGAAAGGGCAAAACCTTCCGGTGCAGTAACACTTATTCCGGCAGTTAAAAATAGTCCGGTAACTGTATAACTTTGCGCAGCAGAAGGAGTTCCCAATTGTGTACCGAAGGGGTTTAAGTTAGCTGTAATATTAATTGTTGGAGTAGGATCGGTAACAGTTCCTTCCACAGCAAGATTTACATTAGTTGCTCCGGTACTGGAATGCACAATATTGCCGGAAAAATTTCCTGCTGCAGCTCCGGTTAAGCGTACATATACTAAACCGTTAAAAGTGGCTGGTAAAGATAAATTGCTGGTATAGGTTGTTCCATCAGTAGAAAGAGCAAAACCTTCAGGAGCAGCAACCGTGATATTTCCGGTTAAATTTTGACCGCTCAAAGTGTAACTCTGAGCTG
>JAKQEA010000110.1 GCA_029558715.1 Bacteroidota bacterium
TACAGATGGGCCAGTGTAGCATCCACTGCTTTAAAGTTCTGATCAATTACTTTTTGCCCTTTCTTGAAATATGTTTTTTCAATCGCCTTTTTGATTTGCTTAATAGCCTCTTCTCTTGGTAAAACTCCCGAAAGAGCAAAATAGCAGGTCTGCATGATAGTGTTGATACGGCCACTCATGCCGGTTTCTCTTGCGACGGTGGTCGCATCAATCACATATAGTTTTAGCTTTTTATCAATAATGCTCTTCTGCACCTGCCCTGTCAGTTTACCCCATACTTCATCCTTATCATAAGGACTATTCAGCAAAAAAGTCGCTCCATCACTGGCGAATTCCAGCATTTCCACCTTCTCTGTGAAATTGAACTGGTGGCAGGCGATAAAATCAGCTTTTGAAATTAAATAAGGTGCCCTGATCGGTTTGGGTCCAAAACGCAAATGCGATACTGTTCTTGCACCTGATTTCTTGGAATCATATACAAAATATCCCTGAGCATACAAGTCTGTATTCTCACCAATGATCTTAATTGTATTTTTATTGGCACCTACAGTACCATCCGCTCCCAATCCAAAGAACAAACCCTGCCGCCATTCGGATTCATCTAATTTGAACTCAGGGTCGTATTTCAAACTGGTGAACGTAACATCATCATTGATACCAACAGTAAATCCATTTTTGGGTTTATCTTTTTTCAACTCATCATACACAGCTTTTACCATGGCTGGTGTAAATTCTTTGGAAGAAAGTCCGTAACGTCCGCCGACAATATTGGGTAATTTTTTCAGTCTGCCTTGCTGTAATGCTTCCACCAATGTCGACAATACGTCCTGATACATCGGTTCACCTGCAGCACCTGATTCTTTAGTTCTGTCTAATACCCCGATTGATTTAACAGAAGCAGGCAATACTTTTATCAAATGCTCCAGGGAAAATGGTCTGTACAAACGAACCACAATCACCCCGGTTTTTCTTCCTGCGCTATTTAAGGCTTTTACTGTTTCTTCAACAGTCTCTCCGCCTGATCCCATGATGATAGTTACTTCTTCTGCATCAGCAGCACCAGTGTATTCAAAAAGTTCATATTTTCTGCCAGTTAGTTTTTCAAAGTCTTTCATCACTTCTTCCACTATAGCCGGCATATTGTTATAAAACTGGTTTACCGTTTCTCTTCCCTGGAAATACACATCCGGGTTTTGCGCCGTTCCCCTGATGAACGGATGTTCAGGATTTAAGCCTCTTTTGCGATGGGCAATCACCAGTTCATCTGGTATCATTGATTTGATCTGTTCGTCACTCAATAGTTCCAGTTTATTCACTTCATGTGAAGTGCGGAATCCATCAAAGAAATGTACTATCGGTATTCTTGATTTCAAAGTAGCTGCCTGGGCTATCAACGCAAAATCATGTGCTTCCTGCACACTGGCAGAGCTCAACATGGCAAAGCCTGTTGTTCTTGCTGCCATTACATCCTGGTGATCACCAAAGATAGACAGCCCTTGTGCCGCTAATGACCGGGCAGCCACATGAAATACTGCGGGTGTCAATTCACCAGCAATCTTATACATGTTCGGCAACATCAGCATCAGGCCTTGTGATGCAGTAAAGGTTGTAGTAAGTGAACCTGTTTGTAATGCCCCATGCACTGTACCTGCTGCACCGCCTTCACTCTGCATTTCTATCACATCCGGCACATTGCCCCAGATATTTTTTATCCCTTTGGATGCCCATTCATCGGCCAGTTCGGCCATGGTGGATGATGGGGTAATGGGATAGATGGCACAGACTTCATTCACCCGGTACGCTACATAAGCAGCGGCCTCATTTCCATCTATCGTCGCGACTAATTTATTTTTATTTGACATCAGTAGTTGAATTAACAGGTTCTGGAATCATTTCTATTGCATGGCAGGGGCATTGCTCATAACAAACCGCACAGCCGGTACAGGCATTATAGTTGAACTTATAACGATTGCCCTTTCCTAATTTAATAATGGCATCTTCAGGACAGGCACCAAAACAACCATCACATTCGAAACAGTTACCACAACTCAGACAACGCTGTGCTTCAAATCTTGCTTCCGGTTCGGAAAAGCCCGCAATTACCTCATCAAAATTTTGTACGGCTACAGCCGGAGCCAGTTTATCCTGTTCCTTTTGCGGTGCATCGGTCTTGTACCACATGTGCAGTTTACGATAACCGGCAGTTGGATGTTTGTCAGGTTTCTGATAAGCATCCTTCATTAAAAATCCATTGATATATTTCGCTGCCTTTTTACCATGACCGATTGCAATGGTTGAACTCCTGTTCTCACCGGGCAGCATATCACCTCCCGCAAAGATCCCTTCATGCCCTGTCATCCGTTCCGCATTAATGGTAACTGTTCCATCATCGCTGATCGCAATACCCGAAACAGAACGGAGAAAACCAGAATCAGCTTCTTGCTTATTTGCATTGATCAAAACATCGGCGTGGATTGTTTCAAACTGACCTGTACCAACGGCTTTTCCTTTTTCGGCTTTCATTATCTCAAGAGTAACCGTATTCTTATCTATTTTGGTGATACTTCGCAATAACTGCACATCTACTCCTTCTGCCAGTGCATCTTCTGTTTCATAATCGTAAGCAGGCATCATTTTTTTATCGCCGGGAAAATAAACAGACACTTCAGAGCCAAATCTTTTTATAATACGGGATAAATACAGAGCCAGTTTACCTCCGCCATACACAACCACTTTCTTTTGTATATATGGCGATGTATTTGATTTCACTTCATTGAAAAAAGAGAAGGCATCGGTGATATACACAGAATCATCATGTTGAAAATCTTCTTTGTGAATCAACTGAGCCCCAATCGATAAGTAAACTGCATCAAAATTTCCTCCTTGTTTCTCTGTCAATATATCCTGCACTTTGTAATTCAGGCGGATCTTAACTCCCATTCTAACAATCCTGTCAATTTCTGCATCCAGTATTTCTTTTGGTAAGCGATATTCGGGAACACCACTCCACAACAAACCACCCGGATGGCCACCGGCTTCAAATATTTCTACCACATGACCCATCCGGGCCAGGTGATATGCAGCAGACAAACCTCCCGGCCCTGCCCCAATCACTAATACTCTTTTCCCCGAAAATTTGGTCGAATAATTTACCTGCCATTTATGATTGATGGCTTCATCGCCGATATATCTTTCCACTGCATGAATATTGACGGTATCATCAATATGATTCCTGTTACAACCCGTTTCGCAGGGTTTTACACAAACCCGGCCCATGATAGCTGGAAATGGGTTATCCTCCAGTATTGTTTGAAAGGCTTCAAAATAATGACCCGCCTGTGCATGTGCCATCCAACCCTGGATATTTTCCCCGGCAGGGCAGGCGCTGTTGCAGGGTGGCATAAAATCAACATAAACTGGCCGGCGAAGTCGTTTGGGGCCTGTACCTTCCGCATGTATCGAAAGGTCGACCGCTTTGGTAATGTCAGTTGAGGACATGATGATTGTTTTGACTAAATGGCCAATCGGCCACCTGAAAAGTGAAATAAACCTCAGCAAAGTAGAACCATAATTAAGAAGGAAAGGTGACATAGTTCAAGAAGAAAAATGATTCCTATCATGATATTGGACAATTGATTAGTGAGGGAATTACAGAAGATTATACAACAAAAAACCGGTCATTGAGACAGGTTCAAAATCTTAGATATGTGAATTTATCAGAAACTATATCCCACACTTACCCCGCCAGATGGCTGAATATAACCTTTAGCAACTAATGGAGTAAACCCGATTCTCCAGGTGAAACCTCCTTTGAGAGGTTGACGGCGGTACATGAAAGAAGCTGTTCCGAAAACATTGGAAGTCTTATCGTCATAAAAATTAAAAATCTCCAGTTTTTTGCCTACATAGGTTACTCCAGCCCCTACTTCAAACGTATGCGGAGAATCTCCTTTGCCAAACACATAGTTGACCTGTGCCGGTATAGTAACCACTGACCGAAGTTCATAGTTATAATTTCCGCTGATAACAGTCACTTCATCAGCAGTAACAAAACCCAATCCTACTCTGCCTCCCCAACCTAGTGAAGATTTGGCAAACCTTGTATCAATGTTCGCAGAGAATAAAATACCAGCTCCTCCTAATTCTGCATAAAACTGGGTACGTCCCGGGATTTTACCTACTGCCCCGGGTTGAGCAAACAAAAAAGAACTGCTTACTAAAGCCAGGCAAACGAAGAATATCCTTTTCATAATAATGGTTTTAGCAACAAAGACAAACATATTAAACTAATGCTGCATTAATAATGAGAAAGAAATGTTAACGCTTACCTTACTTGCTTTATTGTAAATAATATCTTACACATTGAACAATTACAAAAAAAGGCAGCCATTTCATGCTGCCTGAATATACATTCAAAATTGAAGATGCTTAGCTAATACTTTCCAAAACTATCTTTCTCAGTTCATCAATTGGTACCCTTTCCTGCTGCATCGAATCACGGTGACGGATAGTAACCGTGTCATCCTGTAATGTTTGATGATCGACAGTTACACAAAAAGGTGTGCCCAATGCATCCATACGACGATAACGTTTGCCGATCGAATCTTTTTCCTCATAAAAACAACGGAAATGAGGACGGCAATCACTCATGATACGTTCCGCCACTTCGGGCAGGCCATCTTTTTTGGTCAATGGCAATACCGCCAATTTGATCGGAGCCAGTTTTGAAGGCAGTTTTAAAACTACTCTGCTGTCTTGCTTATCAGGAGTGCTTAAATCCTGCTCTTCATAAGCATGACTGATAACAGCAAGGAACATCCGGTCAAGACCAATGGATGTTTCAATAACGTAAGGAATATAATTACCATACGGTTTGCCGGTAGCAGGATCAATATCATTATCGAAATACTGCTGTTTTTTCTTGCTGTATTCCTGGTGCTGTTTCAGATCAAAATCTGTACGGCTGTGAATACCTTCCAGTTCTTTAAATCCGATTGGAAATTCAAATTCAATATCACAGGCAGCATCTGCATAATGCGCCAGTTTCACATGATCATGGTAACGATATTTTTCAGCTGGTATACCCAGGCTTTGATGCCATTTCAATCTTTCTGTTTTCCAGAATTCATACCATTCTTTTTGTGAGCCGGGACGGATAAAGAACTGCATCTCCATCTGCTCAAATTCCCTCATACGGAAAATGAATTGCCGGGCTACAATCTCATTCCTGAATGCCTTGCCGATCTGTGCAATACCAAAAGGAATTTTCATTCGCCCGGTCTTCTGCACATTCAGAAAATTAACAAAGATGCCCTGTGCTGTTTCAGGCCTTAAATAAACTTTATTGTCCTCGTCATCACTTGAAACTGTTGAGCCAAACTCTGTTGAGAACATAAGGTTGAACTGGCGGATATCTGTCCAGTTACAAGTACCACTTATGGCACAGGAAATTTTATTATCTTCTATCAGTTTCTTCAATCCTGCAAAATCATCTTTGGCAAGTAATGCATCCATATCTGTCAGTAAGGTTTCGGCTTCCCTTTCCTTTCCGTCTGCTTTTAGAATTTCTGCATACCCTTCTATCAAATGATCAACACGGTATCTTTTCTTACTGTCTTTGTTATCAATCATCGGGTCGTTGAAATTGTCAACGTGGCCCGAAGCTTTCCAGGTGGTAGGATGCATAAAAATAGCCGCATCAATTCCAACTATATTGTCGTGCAGTTGAGTCATGCTATTCCACCAGTAATCCTTAATGTTCTTTTTCAGTTCAGCACCCATCTGGCCATAGTCATATACCGCCTGTAGTCCGTCGTAAATTTCACTGCTCGGGAAAATAAAGCCGTATTCTTTGCAATGCGAGATAATTGCCTGGAACCTGTTCGAATCGTTTGCCATAGGCGGCAAAAATAAGCCCAATCGGTGACTTACTGTTTGTCATACCTTTGCTTTGCAAAAAAATGATATGAAAAGTTCCGTTTTCTACATGACCCTGCCCGTAGCACTGATTGCTGCTATAATGATGTTCAATCAATCATCATCAAAAACCTGTCAAGACAGATCCCATTGCCAAAAGATCCGGGCAGACATTATCGCTGCTCCGGATACATTGCGCCCCGACCCCATCTGCAATATGAAAGTGGATGATAAAAAAGGGGACACCATTCATTACAAGGGTCACATTTTTGGTTTTTGCTCCAGGTACTGCCGGGCTGAGTTTATGAAAAACCCTGATAGTTATTTGCCGAAGAAGAAGAATTAAGCATTCTGTTTACTTCAATTTCTCATTATCCTGATGCCTCTCTGCATCCCTGATATTCTTTTTCTCAAAATTCTTTTCTAATGCTTCCGTCAGATCAACACCGGTTTGGTTTGCCAGGCAGATCAACACCCAGAGCACATCGGCCATTTCATAAGCCATGTTTTTCTGCTTATCGGATTCTTTGAATGACTGGTCACCATAAGTCCGGGCCATGATGCGGGCCAGCTCTCCCACTTCTTCGGTCAGTATAGCCATATTGGTCAGTTCACTGAAATAACGAACACCCACTGTTTTTATCCATCCGTCCACCTGCTGCTGGGCCTGTTGAAGGGTCATAACAAAAATTTTTGAGTGAATACTGCAATATAGCATGATTATTGCCGTTTAGAACTTCCCGCAAGATTTCTGGCGGCCCTATCTGTACCGATCCAAAGCTGTTATGGCCTTGGACCAACCCTCTGAAGACCTGTAAACCAATTCCTTTAAAAGATTAATGTATCCCATGATGAAGTCCATCAACAGGCTTTTAGCCATTGTATCACTATCCCTGTCTGCAATCATTTTGCAGGCACAGCCGGCCGATAACTCTTTTGATAACCTTTCAAGAAAAGAAAACAAACCTTATAAGGTCATTACTTCCGGCAAACAGGTTACTGTTAAAAGCAGCAGGAATATCAAAACCATTATGGTATGGACGGCCAGCGGCCACCGCATCGTAGAACAAACCAGTGTAAATGCCAGTTCCTATACTTTCAATGTCTCTGGTTCCAGGGAGAAGATTTTCTTTATTATGGTACAATATGAGGATGGAAAACCAATTACCCAGCGGATAGGTGTTCAATAAAAAACGAAAGACCCGCTATTCCTTGTTTTTTGAATCGATCAATATGGTAACAGGCCCATCATTCAATAATTCCACTTTCATATCAGCGCCAAAAGAACCGGTGCCCACCGGTTTACCCAGATCAGCAGACAGTTGCTGTATCATCTTTTCATACAGCGGTATGGCCACTTCCGGTTTACTTGCTTTGATGTAGGAAGGGCGGTTGCCCTTTCTGGTGGAAGCATGCAGGGTAAACTGGCTTACCAAAATAATATCACCATTTTTATCTCTTACCGATTCATTCATTACGCCGTCAGCATCGTCAAAAATGCGGAGGTTTACAATTTTACCACTCAGCCATTGAATATCTTCCCCTGTATCCGCATCCTCTATACCTAACAGTACCAGTAGCCCGCTGCCAATCTGCGAATGGATTTTTCCATCTATCGTTACACTGGCTTTTGTCACCCGTTGAATAACTGCCCGCATTGTCCGTAATTTTGTTTTACAAATGTAATAGCTGGAAATGATTGATATAAGTAAAGAAATATCCTTTCAAACAACCCGGAGCGGAGGTAAAGGCGGGCAGAATGTAAACAAAGTAGAAACAGCTGTTATCGCCTCCTTTCACATTGAATCATCAGCATTACTTTCCACCGAACAAAAAGAGTTATTGAAAGAAAAACTCAGCAACCGAATAAATGCAGATGGCTATTTACAGGTAAAAACCCAGGTGCACCGTACACAACTGGCCAATAAAGAAGAAGCCATTGAAAAAATTTACGACCTGGTAAAAAAAGCTCTTGAAAAGAAAAAGGCCCGCATCGCTACCAAAGCCAGCAAAGCCTCTAAAGAGAAAAGGATAGAATCAAAGAAGAAAAAAGCAGATATCAAAGCAGGCAGGCAGAAATTCAGGCCTGGTGATTTTTAACGCTTTACCAAAAAGTAAAATTGTAAATTAGCTATTCAATTGAACCCTGTGCGAAGAAGCCTGTTGACAATATTCATTTTAATCATTACCGCTTTCACTGTCTCATGGTTCCTGGGCGCCTGTAAAAAAGATCAGAATACTGATGGTATTGCGTTATTACAGCAGGAAATCCCCGGGAGTTTCCCGCAACCTCTTTACAAATTTGAAGACAACCCGCTAAGCAAAGAAGGTTTTGAACTGGGCCGGAAATTATTCTATGATCCGAGACTCTCAGCAGACAATCTCACACCTTGCGCCTCTTGTCACCAGCAGATTGCAGGTTTCGGCACCTTCGAACATGACCGTAGTCATGGAGTTTTTGGTTCGCATACACTTCGCAATGCCCCTGTATTGTTTAACCTGGCCTGGAGTCCTTCCTTTCACTGGGATGGAGAATTTACTTCATTACAGAATGAAGCAGTACACCCCTTGACAGGTGCTGTTGAAATGGGGGAAACATTTGATGACATTATTAATAAAATTGAGGCTGACCCGGAATACAGGGAGCTATTCAAAAAAGTATTTCGCTTCCCTTTTATCCGGCCGGAGTTTATTACAAAAGCATTAGCCCAGTTTACCGGTTCTATGGTTTCTGCTGATTCAAAATATGATCGTTATAAAAAAGGCATTGTAACATATACTGCACAGGAAGAAAATGGTTACCAGTTATACAAAGCCAATTGTGCCGGTTGCCAC
>JAKQEA010000112.1 GCA_029558715.1 Bacteroidota bacterium
ATCGCCAAAATGAGCGATTCATTTTTTTGACGGCCAACCGGATGATCTTTTTTGCATGCCGCAACAATAGTTCACAGTAAGATATAAATTGATTATACAACTGGTTTTGATAGTGAAAAGTGGTTTTTTCACATTCTGACGAGCAGGGCTTTGCGCCGGCGGCTTTCGGAGCCGGTCAGTTCCTGGCCGTCAGCTCAATAAAGATACAAAAGCCGGGCATTAGTACAGCAGATCATCCGTGTTAAGTCAGCCGGATATGCAGATGATAGTAGTACAGCCGATGAGGATTTATTCGTCCCCTGCTGACGCAAAACTGCCTGTTAGGCGCATGATTGCCTATTTTTTATAATTGCCTTTATGTATATCAAAATTCTTCAAGGATACATTTCCGAAGTCTTTTTTTGTTAATGTATCCAATATGTAACTATCATTTTTTGAGGGATATGAAGCACTAATAATTGTATCCAATAGCCAATTATTTAGCTTTGACTCATAACGGAACCTGTATTCAGAATGTGTTTTAACGTTGTTGGTACATGACTTATTGATGACTAACCTACCAGTCAGTGCTGTGTGTCCTGCGTACGAATCGATGGTGTCACACGATTTGAAACGAGGAATTGCTTTTGAGTTTTTTACAGTCAATATTAAACTGTCATTATTCTGGCGTAAAAAAATTAGTAAATCTCTTGATAAATCCCCACTACCTGAACGAACACTATCTTCATTGACCGGGGCTGTGATTGTTATTAAATCAAGCATACCGTCTTCATTTACGTCACCGTATGAGGCATCAATAGCTTCATGTCCATTGGTAACATATTTTAGCATATCATTTGTGAGATATATAACTCTTCCACCGGTTGGCTTTTCCCATTTTCTCCAGCCAAATGCCCCTTAATTATTGAAGAAGAGACTATACTTGAATTAGTCGAGTCTATGGTCACCTCTACAATCTTAACTTTTTTCACAGATGATTCACGACATGAAAAAAGACCGATAGCTAAAATGAAGCAAAATCTAAACATGGTTTGAACAAATTGCGCCTAACGGCAGTCTGTGAAAAAACTATTCACAGTTGTTAATTAAAAATACAGAAAACTGCCCAGCACATCAAAGGCAATATTTGTTTGTGTCATCTTAAAGACAATACAGGGAAAAAGCCGTCATTAAATGGAGCTGCGTTGTCGGTGGTTTTGTGTATGGCTATGCAATGCCGGAAGAGACCAACGATATAGATTTTAGTGAATCTTCCCATTGATTTGTTAGGTAATACCTGTATTCTATGCAGGGTGAAACAGTGACAGCGGGGTGAAAATGCTATGCAAAAGACGGCTAAAAAGATACTTCCTGTTGCTATACAAGCAATTCGCATGATTTTTCTGATACTTTTCAAGGGATTTTCACTGAGAGAAACGGAACGCAAGCGAAGACGGATGGTATAAAAAGTAAGAGGGCAGAAAAGTAAATTTTGAAAATTAAGACTACTGGTATAATTTAGTTAAAGCCTCAGCTATCCAACCTTCTGAATAGCTTCATATCGATCCTCTGTTTAGTTGCAACAAGAAGTTTTAACCAATTAACAACTTGTAATAATGATTATTATTCTGGTTGGTAATTTTTAAGCAATGTTCTCTTTTAAAACAATTTCAGGATTTACCTTAAAAAGTATCAGGTAATGAAGAACATCGTTGATTTACAAAACAAGCCGGACAATGTAATAATTCTGGCTGCTCAACGGGAGCTATACAGTTCTGCCAAAAGAGTATTTGGTTTTCAGTTTTTATTCAATGTTTTTGTTTCTGTGGCGTTGGCAATACTTGCCATGTTTTACGAAGAAATAACAGTTTATGCGGCACTGTATGGTATTGTATTCACAATCATTGATATTATCGGGTTTATCCCTTTAATTGACAAAACGAAACGGAAGGCGGCCACTTTACAGGACAGATATGAATGTGCTGTTTTAGAAATTGATTTATCAGATTTAAAAGAATACGAAGAAACGGCGCAAGACGATATTTCAAATTATCATCACCGGCATATGAAGAATCCCAAGAACCGGGAAAATTTAAAAAACTGGTACAGCGAAAAAATAGGACCTATTCAGGATGATGCTGTAGCAACGATTATTTGCCAGCGGTCTAACAACTGGTGGGATTTAAAGCTTAAAAGAAGGTATATAAGATGGTTATGGGCACTTCTGCTTTTTGTACTTATTACTATCATTGTCCTCGGGGTGATCAGAGATATAAAGCTATCCGAAATGATTTTAATATTGAATGCGTTGATGCCTTTTTTTCTTTTCATGTATCATGAGCTGTCAAGCCACTATAGCGCTAAAAATAAGCTTGAACATTTGCAATTTTTTTTTGAAAATAGAATTAATGAGATTGAGGCGAAAACACTTGATAAATCCGCTCTTCCAGCTTTATCAAGACGCATTCAGGATGAATTGTTTGAACACAGGGCCAACGGACCCCTTATACCCGACTGGTTTTATTATAAATATAGAAGTATAGATCAGGCCGAAATGGATAGAATTGTCGGGGAATTAATTGAAAGAGTTAAAAAGATGTAATTACTATTTAATTTTTAATAATGGGGACATCAAACATATTAACATTTAAACTGAAGCAGCATACACCTTTCATACATTTTCAGCATGTTCAAGATGATGCTTCTTTACGAGCAACAGAGATAAAACCATTATTAGATAAGTTTCTTATAAAAAAAAATTTGTTATCAGTAAATGGAAAAGTTAAAAAAGGAAAAGAGCCTTATTTCAATGATATCCAAAATCTTGCTTTGCAATATAAGTTATCATTTGAATGTACCGAAAAGGAGGAATATATAATAGCCAGTTATATTAGCAAGGCAAAACTTGCTGAATTAAACAGAACCAGAGTTTTGCATATATCAGGTGCACCCTATTTTGGCGATGCAAAGGGACTAGTGTGGAGAAATATTGTAATGAGTATTAAGACCCTCAATAAGAAAGTAAAAGATTTATTCAGCACCGATGTTTTAAGCGAATTCTTTCTATTGAATAATTTCGGAAACAGGAAAAGTAAAGGCTTTGGTTCTTTTTCGGTTCAGGGAAACGAGAATTCATTAGCCTCCGCTCATTCAGTTGAAAATTTGTTTAAAGAAAATCATATCGCAGTTTACAAAAAGGAAATTGAAGGACCATCTGATTTTACTAAAATTTTCTCAGATATAAACTTATCATATCAGGGGCTGAAAAGCGGATATAATTTACCGGGCAACTATGAGAAGTCTGACCTTTTTAAGTATTTCAGTAAGCCGGGAAGAGAAACAGGATGGGAGAAAAGAAGAATTAAAATAGGAATTAAAAACCAGGCTGTCTTTACGGAAAAAATATTCGCTAAGAAATATGAGCCAATTGATTTTGATTATAAGAACGATAAGGTTATTTATATAAATACATGGAAAGAAGTTGACAATCCTAAATACAGGTTTGTAAGAGCGTTGCTAGGTCTTGCTGAGACAAACGAGTATTTAATTGATTATAATGGTGAGGCAGACAGAGAGACAAAATATGTTGTTGAAATTAATTCAGTTGATAAGAGTCTTGAGCGAATGGCATCACCTTTGACTTTTAAAGTGATTGGAAATACAGTTTATGTATTGGCCAACAGATTGCCCAAAAAAATATTTGATTCAAAGTTCGATTTTACTTTAAAGATTAAACGCAAGGTAGGTGAAGTGTGGAAAACTGATAGAAAAGAGGTGAGTTTAATTTCCGGGCTTGCTGTACCATCGGAAAGTGATTTTGATATTGTAAAGTTTTTGGATGAATATATTGTTATAAAGGGTTATAAAAAATTATGAACTACCTCGCCATCGTCATCGGCCTCATTTATAAAACCATCCTGCAAGCCCGGAGCACAAGGGAGTTGTGGTCGTCAAGTTATTTTTTCTCATTACTGATGCGGGAAATGCTGGCAGAAGCCGAAAAACAAAATATCGGAACATTATTGTCTCCTGTACCAGCCGACCCTATGTTACATATCCATGGTGTAGGTATTTATCCTGACAGGGCTTTTTGGAAAACAAACGGAGAACAAACCGTACAAATGAATCTGGTTTTTGATAACGCATGTAAGAATGTGGCTACAATAACTGGAATTAGCAACGAAAAAATAAAGAAGTATGCCAGTTTCAGCGCTGTCTCTTTGATAGTTAAGGGGGATGAAGCAAATGCTATCCTGGAGCTGAATAAGTTGCTTGATACCGCTGAACTATATGAAAAAGTATCTTCAAATAATGTTTCTTTCGTTCCCGAGCTCGATGACAATATTCAGGCTCTATATGAGGATGGTCACAAAAATCTGCAATTAGGCAATAACGATATTTTTATTCACTATGATTGCGCTGTAAAAAAATATAAACGTCTTCCCTCTATAATTGAACTTTGTACAAGAGATTTAAAGTATAGAACCGGCAGCCTGAATTATTTGAACCTCGTTACAGAACCTATCAGTCAAAAAGTGTGTAGTTATATTCAAAGTAAAAAGCCCCGGTTTGAGAGAATAAAGGAAGAACAGGAACTTGAGACACAATTAATGGAGACTATCAGGGAAAATTATTCAGATTTCAGGTTAAGGCACAAATACATAGCTTTTGTGTATGCGGATGGCGATAATGTTGGTAAATGCCTGCGGGCAATTGGAAATGATGAAGGAAAAATAAAAGATTTTTCCACCTTTATGGCCAGGTTTTTTGGTGATGCGGTCGAGCTTATTGTGGCGTACGGCGGCATACCTGTTTTTATCGGCGGCGATGATTTGCTTTTTGCTTTGCCGCTTACAAACGGGAATAATGATACTATAAATAAAACCGGCAAAAACCTTTTTGGTCTGCTTGATGCCCTCGACACTATTTTCCCCGATAAAGCGCTGAATAAGCTAAGTGGCCTTAAGCAAGACCTGACATCATTAAGTTATGGTATCGGTATCAGCTATTATAAGTATCCGATGGCCGAGGCCCTGAACACAGCTCATGATGCACTTGAAAAAATTAAAAACTCCGGGTTTAAGAACAGGCTTGCATTTCAGGTGCAGAAACACAGCGGACAACTCTTCGGTTCAGTATTGCCAAAAGGTGCCTGCATGAAATATTTTATTCAAAATATGCTTGACAAGGGCGATAACTTCAGAGACACTAACTTTTTGGCTTCTACTATTCATAAGTTCCGGATGGTGCAGGTTTTATATAAAGATGCTATTGTAAACGGATGCCTGGATAATTTTTTTGAAAATCATTTAAATGAGAAAATTCATAAAGAAATCAATAAACGAACAGAAAATGACAACTACCTGCGTACTGTAAGAGAACTCACCTTGCTTTTGCACCAGGAGACCGGAAATGCAGACGAGACATTTGAATCACTTTTTGCCTGCCTGCGGATGTTTCAATTTTTAAACCAGCCTGCCAATGAGTAAAACAATACAAATAGTTCTGAGGCCGCTTGATTATTATTTTTTCGGCACTAATGAGACATTTGATTTTGCTGCCAAAGGAGTAAAAAATTTCTCTGTTAAAAGCAACCCGCTTCCGCAGCAGACTGGATTACTGGGATTATTACGCCATGCTTTATTTCTTGCAGGGTACGAAATCGGCAACAGTTTCAACCACGGGCTGGCAAATCATGATTTCGGTTCTATAAAAGCAATCAGCCCCCTTTATCTTACCAATAATGACAGCGAAGTATTATATAAATGTCCCATACCTCTTCAGGAAACAAATACGGCTGACGTTATTTCACCCTCCTTCAATGTATCCGGCACCGGAGCTGTTTATAATAACAGGCATGTATACCAAACGTTTTCAGCTGTCAATTATAATCCGAAAAAGGAATGGACTGTTAAGTGGATTAATATAAATACCGGGGAAAAAGTAGATGACAGCCATCTTTTCGCCAAAGAGACTCATATTGGCATTGATAAAGAGAAAACAAATAAAAAGCAAACAGATGAAGGAGCTTTTTATAAACAGGAATTTTATCGCCTTTCTAATGCTGCT
Source organism: Bacteroidota bacterium (assembly GCA_029558715.1). Classification (GTDB taxonomy): domain Bacteria; phylum Bacteroidota; class Bacteroidia; order Chitinophagales; family Chitinophagaceae; genus JJ008. Next base: position 6,049 of record JAKQEA010000112.1, read on the forward strand.
ATAGCCTTTCAGGCAACTGTGGATGACAGTGTGGACATCAGCAAACTTCCGCTGTTATTGCCTTTTGGCGGAGAAAAAAAGATGTTTTCAATATGCTATACCGCTGATGGCTTTTTGACATGGGAGAGCATACGGGAAAAAGCAACAGATTTATTTAAAGAATATTTGCCCGGGCCAGTACCATCTATTATGCTGCTGACTGACACGTATGTGCGGGATATTGAGGAACTGGAAGCCTCCATTAGTTATGCTGTACTGCAGGCAAAGCCTTTCCGTAATATCAGAACACCAAAAACAGTATCTGACTTTTCAAGGCTGGGCAGTATTGCAGGTGATGATAAGCAGTTATACAAGCCAGAAGAAACTACTTATATCCTGAAACAAGGCTCTGTATTATTTCCTGACGGGCAGGAAAAGAAAAGAATAATTGAAATGCTTACACATAATGGGTTTTCAACCATAGGATATAATCAATTTATCAGCAACTTTTAATTCATACAATATGCCAGCAGCGATTTATTCCATTGAACTGATTACGAACCTTCATGCAGGAAGCGGGGACAGTAGCTATGAAATTGTGGACAAAGAAATACAGCGGGATACGGCCACAAACCTGCCTACCATCTATGCCAGCAGCCTGAAAGGAGCTTTGCGGGAGTTTTTAGAGCACAAAAAATGGCCCTTTGTTGATAATGTATTTGGCTGCAGCGAAGACAAAGGAAAAAAGAAAGAACAACAGTCCGGTAGCTTTAGTTTCCTGGCTGCAGATTTAGTGGCTTTACCAGCAGCGATTCAGGAAAGTCCGTATTATAAACTGGTTCATTGCAGTAATACAAACAAATCTTTAGAAACAAATAAATACAAATGGCTTGGATATCAATTTACAGATGCCGGAAGTTTTGGAAACTCTGAAAATAACCCCGCCGCTTTCAAAGAAGCTGCTGCAGACCTTCCGGTGATTGCCCGTAACCATCTGGAAAATGGTATAAGCCAGAACCTTTGGTATGAAAGGGTAGTGCCGCATAAAGCTATTTTCCTTACAGGAATTATTTATGAAGATAAAGACAAGGTTATGTTTGATGATTTTAGTAAGGCCATCACATCATCACTTGTTCAGGTTGGTGCTAACGCTACTGTTGGATACGGGCTATGTAAATTCACCAAAATAAACTAATACAAGCTATGAAAGTAAGAATAGAAAATTATTTACCGGTAGCTCTCAGTATTATTAGGGAGGGAATAGGTAAAGGAAACAAAGTAGCCGAGGAGTATGATGGTTATGCTGCATCACTCGGCCCGGCTATCATTGCGAGCGGCCTGCTCCCTGCCATCTCCTTTTATACCGATATACATAAGGATAAAGGTGACAGCAAACCTCATCGCTTCGAGATATTGCGGATTATCAGCGGAGTTTTAAAAAACAAGGATAACATGCAGATAACAAGCGATAAAAACGGGCTGCTGGAATTCCTATTGGACAAAAACATACAGGAACGGGAAGCATTAAAACCAGTTATCATGGATGCAGTGATAGCCATAAAACTCAGCCTCCGGAATTTCAAACAGGTAAAAACTAACTGATATGAATGCAAGGGAATTTTTTTATAAGGGGTATTACCTGCATAGCATCGGGCAGCAAAACAATGTAACCCAATTTAGCCTGGAGAAGCCGGCTAAGAAGGAGGATTTTAATGAACTAAAAAAGAAAAACAAACCGGTTATTGAAGACGCCAACAGGAAGCTGCAAAACTTTACTCTGCAAAATGCTGCGCCGCCAAAAAATGATTATCAATGTCTGCGGCTGAATACAGACAATAATATCTGGCTTTCAGAAATTGTATTCACCACAAGCTATCCGGGATTATTGATCGGAACTGGCTACATGCACCAGAGCGATAACGAAGCCGAATTTAAAATGGGTTTTTATTTTGACCATACTACCGGGCTGCCCTGCATACCGGGCAGCAGTGTAAAAGGTGTCCTGCGAAGTATGTTCCCTCAACTGGGCAGAAAACTTAATATACTGCCACAGCCGCAGGATATAACAGATGTACAGCATAGTAAAATTGAGCACATAGCACAACTGGCCGGATGGGATGGACTTGACGCAACGGAAATGACAAAAAAAGTGCACTGTCTTGAGCTTGCCATATTTGAAGGAGCAGATCTTGATAAAACACCTGAGGGAGGAGAAAATGAGTACAAAAAGATTTACAACCGGTTTATCTTTTATAATGCCTATATATCGGGTGCAAAGGGAAATAAGATTTTTGAAACCGACAGTATTGCTCCACATCCTGACCCGCTGAAAAATCCCATCCCACTCAATTTTTTAAAAATAAGGGCTTCGGTGAAGTTTAACTTTCAGTTTCTGTTACAGGATATAAAGCCCCTCGGATTAAGCAGAACAACCATTATGGAAATATTCAAGGCTTTGCTTGAATATACCGGAGCCGGAGCTAAAACAAACGTAGGATATGGACAACTGAAATACGAAACACATATAATGCCTCCTGGTGAGGAAAGTTTTGTGTCGGAATTGAGTAAAGCATTTGACTTATTGCACACCTTGAAATTAAAAAAGAGAAAAACGAATTAATCAACATTTTCTGAAAATACCATGATCATGCAAGACAGCACCTTACTCATCCGAAAAGCAATCGAAAAAGGCAAAACCAAAACCGTTTACCCCCTCATCAACTCTGTATTAGTTGAGTTCAGCCTGAAGATAGGCCCGCACCAGATCCATGATTTCCGGGAAGCCGTTCTCAAATGCATTCCCAATGCAGCGGAAAGGGAAATCTTCAGCAATGAAAAATGGGTTGGGGGCGCCAAAAAAACCATTGTTCGCTATCCCAAAATACAGTACCGGGAGCGAAACGGCCATGCCGCCATCTGGGCTGTGCAGGAAGGGGCGGCGCTGCTTATAAAATTTATACAGGAATATAAACACCGGTTTGAATGGGGCGAAAAAAAATTCAGCCTGAACCTGCTGCAACTGCCCGAAGAAATAAAAAATTTTACCGTAAAGCCGGTACGCAGAAAAGCAGGCGAACCGCTGCAGGTGTACCATTTATATTACTACATACCGTTTATAAATGAAAACCCGGAGCGGAACTATGACTGGTACAAGGCCAGCCGCAACCTGCCCGATACAGAAAAAACAAAAAGGCTGCAGGAACTGCTTACCGCCCATCTCTGCAGCTTTATCCATTACACCGGCGGTTTTATACCCAAAGAAAAAATAAAGCTGACCATAGTGGATAAAAAGCTGTTAGAAGGGGTAACCTTTAAAGGCAGGATACATGCAGCCTATGAAATAAGATATACCGTAAACCTGCCACTGCCCCCGTTCATTGCCCTGGGTAATAAATGCAGCCACGGCTTTGGCTGGCAGCTTATGGAGCAGGGTTAGCAAAGTTCTTTGACATATTGGAAAAAAATCTCTTCAACCATTCAGAATATGAAAAAGAAAGATTTTGTACGCATGGCCACGCTGCTGCAGAAGGCGGAAAACAATGAAGCCCTGTATCATTTGCTGAAAACAAGCAGGCACCAGTTTGAACTGCTCTGCATCAACCCGCCGTACCATATTTTCCAGGTGCCGAAAAGAAACGGCGAGTTCCGGACTATCGAAGACCCGGCTGATGAGCTGCAAAAGATTCAGGCTGCACTTAAAAAATACCTGCAGCCACTCTATCACTGCTATCGTACCGATGCAGCCTACGGCTACATCAGCCGGGCCAGCGATGAACAGGAACAGAGGGGCATATATGGCAATGCAGTAAAACATGCCCAGGCCCAATACCTCCTGAATGTTGACTTCGAAGATTTCTTTCATTTCATTCATTGGCAGGAATTATATGAGCCGCTTTGTAAAACTCCCTTTTCGTTGCATGAAGATGTGGCAAAAAGCATCTGCAATATCAGCGTTTTTCAGGGCAGGCTGGCGATGGGCGCACCCACCAGCCCGGTCCTGAGCAATATTGCAGCCTACTCACTTGACCTCGAACTGCTGAATTATTGCCGGCAGGAAAACATCACCTGCACCCGCTATGTGGATGATATGAGTTTTTCAGCAGATACCCCCATATCCGACAGGCATTTTCAGCAGATACATTCCGTTATCGTTCGCTATGGCTATGAACTGAACCTGAAAAAACTAAAACGCTTCGGCCCGGGTGATGTAAAAGAAATAACAGGACTGGAAGTAAAGAATGGAATGGTGAAAGTACCCGATGCGTTTATAACTGAAATAAAAAAAGAAATTGAAAACCTGAAAGCATGGGTATTGATGCAAACGAGGCTGCACCCTTCCCGGTCGCTGGAAGCGCAACTGGTAAAACCGGTGCAGAAAATAAAAGGGGCATTAAATTTTATGGCTGCAGTGCATGGTGATGAATACGAACCCCTGCTGCAACTGGAAAAACAATTGGAAGAATCCCTGCAGCCACCGGCTGATTATGAAAGTATCAACTGGCTGGAAATAGGATATGAAAGATTTTAAAAGAAATAGTATCATGCTCTTTTCGGCAAAGAGAATTTTTATAAGTAAAAGCTCTAAGCCCCTCTCCCCCGGAGAAAGGTTTGGGGTGAGGTAAACCAACGCCTATGCAATTAGTATTAGACGAATACGGCATCCATCTTGAAAAAGAAGAAAACATGTTTTTCATTAAACAGGGTGAACAGCAGCGCAGCATCAGCCCCGTAAAGGTTACGGCTATTCATATATTCAAAACTTCCACGGTAAGTACGGCGGCGCTGCTGATGGCGGCAGAAAATGAGATACCCGTTATTATCTATGATGCTGCGTATAAACCAGCCGTACGCACCTGGAACAGCAACTTTGCCAGCACCGGCCAGGTAAGGGTAATGCAGCCCCTGTTTTGCAAAAGCGCAGCGGGTTTGCACTGGTGCAAAAAACTGGTGATAACAAAAATGAACGGGCAACTGCAGCATTGCACCTGGATTGCCGGCCGCTGGCCCGGGCAAAAACAGGAATGCGCTGCTACAGAAAAAACAATTCAGGGCAGTATAAAACAGGTGCAAAAAATGGATGATGACAACAATGCCCTGCCATCATTGCGGGGGCTGGAGGGAATAGCCACTGCGGCCAGCTGGAAGCTGCTGCAAAGTTTGCTGGAAAAAGAAATATTTAAAAAAAGAGAACAGCGGCAGCCGGCCGACCGCTTCAATCCCTGCATCAATTATCTCTATGGCATTCTTTACGGAAAAGTGGAAGGTGCATTACTGGCCTACGGGCTGGACCCCATGGTGGGTATGATGCATGCTGAGGGTTATAGTAAAAAAAGCCTGGTGTATGATTGTATCGAACCCTTCCGCCCCTGGGCCGAAATGCTGGTGGTGCAGCTGTTTAAAAACAAAACCCTGCAAACGGTGCATTTTGAATACCGGGAAACCGAAATAAGACTGGCCAAAGAGGGCCGGCGCATACTGGCCGGTGAATTTATAAAACTGCTGAATGAAAAAACAGTGATGAACAACCGGCGCATCACCCGAAACGACCAGGTATTTCACCTTTGCAGCCAGCTGGCGCAGGCGGTGAAAAATTTTGACCCCGATAAAAAACAAACAACATGAAACTGCTGCTGCTGCTGAGCTATGATATCAGTAATGATAAAGGCCGCACCAAAATGGCCAAACAGTTAGAGCAATTCGGCTTTGAGCGGATACAGTACAGCGTATTTGCCGGCCACTGCAGCACTCACCAGTGGCGCCGCTGGAAAAGGGTATTGGCAACCCTATTTGAAAAATACAAAACAGAAGGTGATAAATTTTATGCCATACCGCAGAGCGAAAAATATTTCCGGCATACCGAAATGAATGGTGCGGAATTTGATATGGATTGGGTAACGGGGCGAACTTTATTATTGTATTTATAAAACCCGGAAATTTACCGCAGCTTCCATGAAAAAGGCCATCTTGTTTACAGAAATTTTAGCTATAAAGCGCTGTGTACTAAAAATATCATTAACTTACACGGAGAGAGCCAGTCTTCAATTCATTCTTGACTGAAACTTTCTTTGGCCCAATCTCACACAACACAGTGCGGAGAGAGCCAGTCTTCAATTCATTCTTGACTGAAACATTTACTTCCAGGATCACTGCTTCAGAGGTTGTTTGAGAGAGCCAGTCTTCAATTCATTCTTGACTGAAACCTTTTGGAGGACATACTGGATCCCATGATACGGAGAGAGCCAGTCTTCAATTCATTCTTGACTGAAACCCATGGCCGCATATCTCTTGTCTGGCATACTTTGAGAGAGCCAGTCTTCAATTCATTCTTGACTGAAACTTCACCGAAGCCTACTGCACCACTGGCAGTTACTGAGAGAGCCAGTCTTCAATTCATTCTTGACTGAAACGGGGAGGAGGAACAAAACTTTGATTCGCTCGAAGAGAGAGCCAGTCTTCAATTCATTCTTGACTGAAACGGATGATTTCACAAAAATATAAACTTCATGGTTGAGAGAGCCAGTCTTCAATTCATTCTTGACTGAAACTACAACTGACCTTTGGATTAATTATCATATTAAAGAGAGAGCCAGTCTTCAATTCATTCTTGACTGAAACTGTTTACTGCAGGATCTATTTCGTGGGCCTTGGTGGAGAGAGCCAGTCTTCAATTCATTCTTGACTGAAACATT
>JAKQEA010000118.1 GCA_029558715.1 Bacteroidota bacterium
GGCATTAAATACTCATTTCAGACTATGAAAGGAAACCTTATCATGACACCGGAAAACCAGCAGGCTTTTGAACGAAGCATGGATATGCTGGACAGTTCCATCCGTGAGATGCGCCGGGTGGCTCATAATATGATGCCGGAAGCTTTGGTAAAATTTGGACTGGATACAGCATTAAAGGACTTTTGTAATGACATTAACTTGTCAGGAGCATTGAATATAAGTTACCAATCCATTGGAATGGAAGCTGCCGTTATTGAACAAACAACTGCTATCACCGTTTATCGTATTGTGCAGGAGCTTATTAATAATACGATGAAGCATGCAGCTGCTAAAAATGCAATAGTACAGGTAAGCAAAACAAATGGCATACTGTCGGTAACGGTGGAGGATGATGGTAAAGGTTTTGATACAGCGGTACTGAGCCAGGTAAGAGGGGTAGGCTGGGATAATATAAAGAACAGGGTAGAGTTTCTTAAAGGGACATTGGATGTGGATTCACAACCGGGTAAGGGAACATCTGTTCATATAGAATTAAATGCGTAAATGGCAATCAAAGTTTTTATAGTTGACGATCATTATATGGTCATTGAGGGGATACGTTCTTTACTGCAGTATGAGAAGAATGTGGAATGGACAGGTCATGCCATGAATGCTGATTCCTGCCTTGCTTTTCTCCGGCAGCAACAACCGGACATCATACTAATGGATATCAACCTGCCCGATAAAAGTGGTATCGATCTGTGCAAAGAAGTGAAACAAGCATATCCGCGGATCTTTATTATCGGGCTTAGCACTTTTAACCAGCAGAGCTTCATACAAAAAATGATGGATAACGGAGCATCCGGGTATGTACTCAAGAACGCCACACAGCAGGAACTGATGGAAGCCATTGAGATTGTGATAAAAGGAAAAACATACCTGAGTGATGAGGTATACCGTTCCCTGCGAAAGAATGATGCTGATACAGCGCCTTTATTAACCAGAAGAGAAAAAGAAGTGCTGGAACTGATAGCGGAAGGAATGACAAATAACGAGATCGCTGAAAAAATTTTTATCAGTGCCAGTACTGTGGATACACACAGGAAAAATTTACTGGCGAAAATGTCGGCCCGGAATACAGCGGAACTGGTGAAACTTGCTTTTTATCACAAACTGATCTCGCTGGATAACCAGTAGAGTTAAAAAAAGGCAAGTGCAAATTGAAAGAATGCTTTCCGGAAAATAATCATTCAAAATCTTCGTATAAAAGATATTTCTTCCTGATTTTTTTGAATTCACTCAATTCAGGTTCCCAGCTTTTCCTGATTTCTTCTTCACTTTTGCCGGCTTTTATTTGCTGCCACAACTCATTATTGCCAGCCAGCTTGGTGAAAAAGGATTGTTCCATATTGCCAGATTTTGGCATAATAAAGAAACTGTCTTTCTGCGGAAATAATTTATAGGCTTCCATCAGCCATTTCAGCTGTATTCTGTTATTGACTTTTGCCAGTACTTCTCCCGGTGTCCCGCTAAGGTCCCATCCATAACAAAGCTGCCCATACAATTTTGATTTTTTCGCCCCTTCATTGGGGTTTGGAGTAAAAGAGTAAAGATTTTTTGGCAGGGACGGATGTCCGAATACCTGGAATTGTTTATTGGTGCCTCTTCCTTCGCTTAGTATGGTACCTTCAAAGAAGCAGGTAGAAGGATATAAATAGATGGATTGGATATTAGGAAGATTGGGAGAGGGCTTTATTGGTAAAACGAATTTGCTTTTATGTGTATAGTTTGCACATTTAATGATCTGGAAGTGAAAAGGTGTATCAACAGAATTTTCAGCTGTCTTATAATAGTCATGCCTGGCATTTGCTTTTTCACTCAACCATTTTTCACCGGCTATCATTCTTGCATATTCAGCTATTGTCATTCCGTAAACAACTGGTACTGGCTGCATACCAACGAATGATTTATATTTTTTATCCAGTACGGGACCGTCTACATAATGCCCGTTGGGATTAGGCCGGTCAAGGATCATTAATGGTTTGCCCAACTCAAAAGCAGCTTCCATAAATTCTTCCAGGGAAGAAATGAATGTGTAGAACCGTACACCCACATCCTGGATATCAAAAATGAGCAGGTCCACATCTTTCAGGTCTTCGGCTGATGGCTTTCTTTTGCTGCCATATAAAGAGATGACAGGTATCCCGGTTTTATCATCAATATAATTGCCCACTTTTTCGCCGGCATCTGCAGTGCCCCGGAAACCATGTTCCGGCCCAAATATTACTTTGATATCAATACCCAGTTTTCTCAATGTATCAACAAGATGGGTGTTTCCCACCATCGATGTCTGGTTCGCAAAAATGCCAACAGAATGGCCTTTGATAAGCGGTAAGTATACATTGATCCTCTCAGCGCCGGCTAAGATATTTTGTTCAGTTTTCTGAGCTGAGCTGTTGATATACAGAAGCAAAAACAGTACAATAGTGGCCATTTTTTTCATGACATATAATTTTATCGGAAAATCTGAAGTAAAATACTGCAAATAATAATACAGACTGCCGGACATATTTAAACGGTTGCATTGGTCAATTTGGCCTAACTTGCACCCCGGTTTTGGTAATAAACCAATCATTTAAAATCAATAAGCATGTCTCAAGTAAAAAGTGGTGATAAAGTAAAAGTACATTATCATGGTAAGTTGACTTCTGGTGAAACATTTGATTCCTCCGCCGGCCGTGCCCCGCTGGAATTTGAAGTGGGTAGTGGTATGGTTATAAAAGGATTTGATGACGGTGTGACGGGAATGGCAGTTGGTGAGAAGAAAACCATTAATATTCCCTTTGATGAAGCATATGGTCCAAGAAATCCTGAAATGGTAATTGAAATGCCGAAAGACAGATTTCCGCAGGACCTCGAAATAGAAGTAGGAATGCCTCTTTCGATGAGTGATGGCCAGGGACAACAATTCCAGGTGACCATTGTTGAAATTAAAGATGAAGTGGTAATGCTGGATGCTAACCATCCCCTGGCAGGTCAGGACCTGATCTTTGACCTGGAGCTGGTGGAGATCGTCGGAGGAAGTCCGCTGATCATTATGCCGTGACCCGATTTGCAATAAGTGATTTTATAAAATAAAGGTTCAGGTTGTTTTGCAATCCTGAACCTTTTGTTTGCCTGGTGCAAATCGTAAAAAAATTATTTCCTGTTCAACCACCAGCCCAGCCACAATCCCGCCAATCCCCAGGCGGCCAGCGAATCAATTAAATGACCTGTGAGTGTTTCAGTGGGAGTTTGAAACCAGTTGTGTGCAGTGTAAGGCCCCCAGAGAAAAGTGACCAATCCCAGGGCTACTGAGCCGGCAAATATCCTGATAGCCGTTGGTGTACCAGCTCTTGTGAGTATATAAATCAGGCAAAATACAAGGAATAAATCAACGAGAAAGCCACGAATCATAGGGCGGGCCATGTTGTGACTGTATGCCGTTTTATACATAACTGTTGCCCATGGCTTGCCATCCATTGTTTTACCCAGTTCCATTGCTTCCTTTTCCGGAGTACCTGGTGGAACTGTGGGAAGCATGTAGATACCATCCTCTTTTAATGCGGAACTTAAATAAGTCAATACACTGTCTTGTCCGGGTGTGTATTTTGCTTCAGCATTGTGAAGCTGGAACACCGTCCATGACAAAAATTGCCATGCAAAAACGAGAATAGCTCCAACAATGGAGCCGATTAACCATTTTTTCATGTTAGTTGATTTTGGTTTAGGTATAAAAGGTAGACATATTCTGGCTTTTTGTCAAGTGTTTTCCCCTTCCTCTCTTTTAGTCGTATATTCGATGCCCTTAAATGTTCCTATGTTTCAGCATTACAAGTTTACCGCAGCAGAGAGATTTTTACAGTATGTACAAATTGATACACAGAGCGATCCGCAATCTTCTTCTTATCCCACTACTGAAAAGCAGAAGGACTTAAGCAAGATCCTGGCAACTGAACTACAACAAATGGGCATCGCTGATGCACATATGGATGAATGGGGATATGTGTATGCTACAATTCCATCTACCACCAGTAAAAAAGTGCCGGTGATCTGTTTCTGTGCCCATGTGGATACAGCGCCTGATTGCAGTGGTACGAATGTGAAACCCATTCTGCATAAGAATTACCAGGGACAGGATATCGTGTTGCCTGATGATAAAACACAGGTATTGCGAATGAGTGACTATCCTTATTTGCAAAAACTGACTGGTCATGATATCATCACTGCGTCAGGAACTACGTTACTGGGCTCAGATGATAAAGCAGGTGTGGCAGAGATAATGGATATGGCTAATTTTTTAATGACCAACAAAAACATTAAGCACGGAGAAATAAAAATACTGTTTACCCCTGATGAAGAAGTAGGAAAGGGTACTGCGAAAGTTGATCTAAAGAAGCTGGGTGCCGATTTTGGCTACACACTTGATGGAGGTGATGCCGGTTCGCTGGAAGATGAAACCTTTAGTGCAGACGGAGTGCAGGTAATTATTCATGGCGTGATAGCACACCCGGGATACGCAAAAGATAAAATGATCAATGCCATGAAGATTGCCGGAGAGATACTGGCCGCATTACCCAAAGACAGGCTTTCACCTGAATCAACAGATGGAAAGAGAGGGTTCATTCACCCGGTAAGAGTGGAAGGAATAGCTGAAAAATGTACGATCGATTTCATTATCCGTGATTTTGAAACAGATGGGTTGAAAAAAAAGGAAGATTACCTGCGGACACAGATCGAAGAAAGAATGCGTACTTATCCGAAAGCTTCTTTTGAGTTTACCGTTACAGAGCAGTATCGCAATATGAAAGAAATACTGGATGTCAATACTCATGTCGTTGACTTTGCCAAAGAAGCAATTGCCAGGGCAGGATTAGAACTGAAAATGGAAAGCATCCGTGGTGGTACTGATGGCAGCCGGTTGTCTTTTATGGGATTACCCTGTCCCAATCTTTTTGCCGGTGAACAGGCTATTCACTCCAAACTTGAATTTATCAGTGTGCAGGATATGAATAAAGCGGTGGAAACAATGGTTCACCTGGTCTGCATCTGTGAAGAGAAAAGTTAATACTAACTTGCAGCATAAATATTAAAACTATGGATATTGGACTTTGGCTCTCGCATAATTGGTGGATCATCGCAGCCGTGATCGTTTTTTTTGGTTCTTTATTTACTATCAACCAGGGTTATATTGGTGTTATCACACTATTTGGCAAGTACCGCAGGGTAGCGAGGCCGGGTTTGAATATCAAAATTCCTATACTGGAAACTGTTTACCGTAAAGTGTCAATTCAAAACCGTTCGGTAGAGCTGGAATTCCAGGCAGTAACAGCTGACCAGGCGAATGTGTATTTTAAAAGCATGTTGCTTTATTCTGTACAAAACGCCGATGAGGAAACCATTAAGAAAGTAGCTTTTAAATTCTTTGCAGATAAAGACCTGATGCAGGCATTGATAAGAACCATCGAGGGAAATATCCGTTCTTTTGTTGCCACGAAGAAGCAGGCTGAGATACTTGGATTACGTAAAGAGATCGTAGAGTATGTAAAAGCAGAGATCGATCACACACTGGAAACATGGGGATACCACCTGCAGGATCTGCAGATCAACGATATTACTTTTGACAAAGTGATCCTTGATTCTATGAGCAAAGTGGTGGCATCAAACAACCTGAAAGCTGCTGCAGAAAATGAGGGGCAGGCCTTGCTTATTACCAAAACAAAACAAGCCGAAGCTGATGGTAATGCAATCAAGATTGCGGCAGAAGCAGAAAAAGAAGCAGCCCGTCTCCGTGGCCAGGGAGTGGCACTTTTCCGCATGGAAGTGGCTTCGGGTATGACGGAAGCAGCAGAACAAATGAAACAGGCTAACCTGGATACCAATGTGATCCTTTTCAGTATGTGGACTGAAGCGATCAAAAATTTCGCTGAATACGGAAAGGGCAACGTAATCTTCCTTGATGGAAGTCCTGATGGAATGGAAGGTACGATGAAACAGATACAGGCATTGATGGTGAAGCAGGCGGGAACGAAGTCGTAGTTGGATAAATAGTTAATTGGTTAAAGGTGCAGCCAGGGGATAGGCCGCACCTTTTTTTATAGCCCTGATCAACTAATTAACCAATCAACTTATCACCCTTCCTGTTAAAGTACTCTAAAACTTACCGGACTCATACAACGTGGCATTATTTTTCTCGTTCATGGAAACGTTATTAAGAGTTGTTGAAAACGAATAAAAATAAATTCAGGGGGCAAGCCCTACTTTTACACCTAAAGAACAATACATATGATCGACCTTCTACAGATGACAGACACTTTGACCAATGTTGCCAAAAAAGTAGCCGGCGACAGTAACAATGATGGGTATTTAAGTTTTTGGGAATTACTCACCACCGGTGGCTGGATCATGTTGCCATTAGCAGTCATGCTTCTCGGTGTAGTATATGTTTTTGCAGAACGTTCTATTGCTATCCGCAATGCCGGAAAGATAGATAACAATTTCATGAACATCATCCGGGATAATATCGTAAGCGGGAATGTAACAGCGGCAAGGAATTTTGCCAAAAATACCAATAACCCGGTGGCCCGTATTATTGATAAAGGTATCCAGCGCATTGGTAAACCTATTGATAGTATCGAAAAGAGTATGGACAATGTGGGGGTGCTGGAAATGTATAAACTGGAAAAAAACCTGGGTGTTTTATCTGTGATATCGAAAGCAGCACCCATTTTCGGCTTTGTTGGTACACTGGTAGGATTGATGCAGATGTTCTCCGGTATTACCACTTCCAATGAGTTTGAAGTAAGTACGATAGCCGGTGGTATCTATACAAAGCTGATCACTTCTATTACCGGGCTGGTCATTGGTCTGATCGCCTACCTCGGTTACAGCTACCTGAATACACAGATCGATAAGACCTCTAATAAAATGGAAGCCGCTTCTGCTGACTTCCTGGATATTTTACAAGAACCTACCCGATAAACCATACGAATGAAGTTTAGAAAAAAACATAGAGAAGAATCAGAAGTATTTACCGATTCGCTGAACGATATTCTGTTCATCCTGCTGATGTTCTTCCTGATCGTGGCTACACTGGCTAACCCCAATGTAGTGAAAGTAGGTTTGCCTAGAGGTACTAAGGATACCAAGGCAAAACAGAACATCATGGTATCAATTGATAAGAACCAGCAATTCTTCCTGGGAGCTAAAAAAATTGACGCATCACAGTTTGATTCTGTGCTTTCAAGCGAAATAAGAAGATATAAAGCCTTTGTAGATACTCCCACAGTTGTTATCAATGCCGATACAACAGCTTTTTACGGAGAAGTGTACCGCATTATGCGGCTGGCAAAGAAAGATACAGCGAAAGTGGTGGCGAGGATTGATTGATCTCTTCCCCAATAAAATATTACAGACCGGCTTTCAGCAGCCGGTCTTTTTGTTGCATATCCTTTTTCAATTCTGTTTTATATCCTGCAGCCTGGAATAATTCTGAAGTGGCTTCTCCAAGATCTTCGTGTATTTCCAGGTAGATCGTTCCTTTTTTGCTTAGATGGTCCTTTCCAAATTCTGCGATAGCCCTATAAAACACCAGTGCATCATTATCAGGTACAAATAATGCCCTGTGGGGTTCATAATTCAATACATTCGGCTGCATGCTTTCTTTGTCTTTTACCGGCACATAAGGCGGGTTGCTGACGATGATATCAAAAACGGGAAGTTGTGACCATGTATGTTTATCCAGGAAATCAAGTGTTAAAAAATTTACTTCAGTCCCGAGTGTAGTGGCATTTTTCTTCGCAACTGATAAAGCCATTTCACTTATATCACAGCCCCATACATCTGCTTTTCGTATTCTTCTTTTTAAGGCAATAGGTATGCAGCCGCTACCTGTACCTATATCCAGTATTTTCAATTCGTCCACCGGGAATTTGCAGTTGCTGATGATCCACTCTACCAGTTCTTCTGTTTCCGGCCTTGGTATCAGTACATTCCTGTCAACAAAGAATTTCAATCCACAAAACCAGGATTCATTCAGTACATATTGTACCGGTTCATGTGCCAGTAATCTTTTTGTGTATAGATGCAGCAAGTCTTCTTCCTTCTCTGTTATCGCAGCATTTTTATACAACATACGTTCCGCCTTTTTAGATCCGGTCAGGTGTTCCATTACCCAATCAGTCACCTGGCTGGCTTCTCCATCACTATAAACGGTTCTTAGCTGGTTCAACAAAAAGTAAGTTGCTTCCTGCACTGTCATAGCGGCAAACTTACGAAGGGAAAGTGGGAAGTGGGAAGTGGGAAGTAAGCTTAACTATATTTGCAGACTGATAGTGACAATTCACCAACAATATATGGAACGTTGTATTGAACTGGCCAGTCGAGGGGCCGGTTCCGTAGCGCCCAACCCTATGGTGGGAGCCGTGTTAGTTCATAATAACCGCATTATTGGTGAAGGCTGGCATCAGCAATACGGGCAGGCTCATGCAGAAGTAAATTGTATCGCTTCAGTAGAAGAGGAGCATAAAAGTTTTATTTCCCAATCGGTTTTATATGTTTCATTAGAGCCTTGTTCACATTTTGGTAAAACACCTCCCTGTACAGACCTAATAATACGGAATAAGATCCCCAAAGTAGTGATCGGTTGCCGTGATCCTTTTAAAGAAGTGGATGGCCGTGGTATTGAAAAACTGAAAGCAGCAGGAATAGAAGTGGTAACGGGAGTGATGGAACAGGAGTGTAAAGAACTGAATAAACGGTTTTTTACTTTTCACCAGCTACAACGGCCTTATATAATACTTAAATGGGCTCAAACGGCCGATGGAATGATAGCCCCCCTGCCCCCCGCAAGGGGGGATTCAGCACCTCAACCGGCGAGATTGTTTATCAGTAATGAATACTCCAACCGTTTAGTTCACAAATGGAGAAGTGAAGAAGCAGCTATTTTAGTGGGAACGAATACTGCTTTGGCAGATGATCCGGAACTGACAACCAGATTATGGCCGGGTAATTCGCCGGTAAGACTGGTTGTGGATATGAACCTGCGGCTTCCTGCTTCGCTGAAGCTTTTTGACGGCAGCATAAAAACAATTGTATTCAATACAGTGAAACAGGAAGAAAAAGAGAAGCTCCTGTTTTATAAGCTGGAGAAGAGCAAAAAATTTATTCCGCAGCTGATGGATGCGTTGTATAAACTGAACTTACAAACTGTGCTGGTGGAAGGCGGCGCAACACTCCTGCATTCTTTTATTGATGAAGGAACCTGGGATGAAGCAAGAGTAATAACGAATAATGAAATATCATTCCGATTGCTATCGGGAGGCAACGGATTGCCAGCACCTGCTCTGTCCGGGGCTGTAAAAGTGGAGGAGATGACCTTTTTGTCAGACAGTATATCAATATTCAAACATCCGGGCACCTGGGGACAAACCAATGATTAACGACTTATATTATAACAGCATCGAAAAAGCATCCGTAGCTGAATTTAAAGACAGAGGGAGCCGTTTCATAGCTTATGCTTTCCCACTGAAAGATATAAGTGATTTTAAAGAGAAGCTGGCGGCCTTAAAAAAAGAACATCCCAAAGCGGTGCATCATTGTTTTGCTTATCGTCTCGGACTTGACGGAAACAATTACCGGGTTAGTGATGATGGCGAGCCTTCCGGTACGGCCGGGCGGCCCATACTGGGGCAGATTGACAGTAAGAAACTGACCAATATACTGATCATCATAGTGCGGTATTTCGGTGGTACTTTATTAGGAGTGCCCGGTCTTATCAATGCATACCGGTCTGCTGCCTCCATGGCATTGCAGGTAACACCGGTGGTACAAAAGCCGGTGCTGGTCAACTACCGCCTGCAGTTTGACTACACACAAATGAATGATGTGATGAAAGTGGTAAAGCAGTTTGACTGTACGGTACTGAAACAGGAAACACAGCTTTTTTGCTCTATTGAAATCGGTGTGCCTAAGAACAGGTTAGA
>JAKQEA010000125.1 GCA_029558715.1 Bacteroidota bacterium
GGTATATCTGAAGAAACTACTACCGGTGTTCACCGTTTATATGAAAGAGTGGCAAAAGGTACATTACCAATGCCTGCTATCAATGTAAATGACTCTGTTACTAAATCTAAATTCGATAATAAATACGGATGCAAAGAATCATTGGTGGATTCTATCCGTCGTGCTACTGATGTGATGCTGGCTGGTAAAGTTGCCGTGGTGGGCGGTTATGGTGATGTGGGTAAAGGTTCTGCTGCATCATTGGCCGGTGCCGGTTGCCGTGTAATCGTTACAGAGATCGATCCGATCTGTGCTTTACAGGCAGCGATGGATGGTTTTGAAGTAAAGAAAATGATCGATGCGGTTAAAGAAGCTGATATTGTTGTTACGGCGAGCGGTTGCCGTGACCTTATCACCGGTGCTCATTTTAAACTGATGAAGGATAAAGCCATCGTTTGTAACATTGGCCACTTTGATATTGAAATTGATATTGCATGGTTAAATACCAACTATGGTCATACTAAGGATACTATCAAACCACAGGTGGATATTTATAATGTAGATGGTAAAGATATTATCATCCTGGCAGAAGGCCGCTTGGTAAACCTTGGCTGTGCTACCGGTCATCCCTCCTTTGTAATGAGTAATTCATTCAGCAACCAGACCCTGGCGCAGATAGAGTTGTGGCAAAATCATAAGAATTACGAGAACAAAGTATATGTGTTGCCTAAACACCTGGATGAAAAAGTGGCCCGCCTTCACCTTGCCAAAATTGGTGTAGTGCTGGATGAACTTACCGATGCCCAGGCTGAATACCTTGGTATAACTAAAGAAGGACCTTTTAAAGGTGAGCACTACAGGTATTAAAAAGGAATGATCATGTTATTATAGTAAGCCCCGTTTATGCGGGGCTTTTTAATACCCATACTTACGCAGCAAATTGCACAGGAAAACTAAATGTAATAAGTGTTCTTTTTTTTCTTGTTCCTTCAATTACAATATGACCACCAATTTTTGCAGCTTCAGGCTCTATCGACCCGATACTGAATGATAAAGCAAATCCGTTATTGTTATTTCCCTCCTCGATCAGCAGGATCACCATGTCGCGGTATCTTTCTGCGCTTACATGTATCTCGCCATTACTGGAATTGAAGATTGTGACAGACAAAAGCTCTTTTATTACCGCCACTACATTTTCATCATTTGTACCAAGAACAAAATCCCCGGTTACTTCATTCACAATACGGGTCTTATTGTGATAAGCTGTGGACAGGGACTCGTTTAGAAGGTTATTTACCAGTTGTTGTAATGATATACCGGCGTCAAAGACGCCCAGAGCACTACCAGGTTGTTTTTCCATAGGGTTGAAATTTGAACTGCTTTTAAAGGATCGGATTTAAAAAATTACAATACTAAATTTATTGGAGATGCTGGAATGAAAAAGCAACCGGAGAAGGATTTTTCTGCTTTTAAACGTTTCCTTTATTTGGACTAAGTGTTTTTCTGCCTGCTTAAAGGCTTATTATTTGATCAGGCTTTTCGCCTCATTTACCAGGCAGGTGCCATGAGCCACCAACACCTCCTGTTCAGCCGGAGAAAGAGTCACCGTGATCTCCTTTTTATCATTACCGGTAAAAACAATTTTACTGATCTTTTGGGTGGTCAGCTTTTGCAGTTGCGATGTGGTGGTAACTGAATTTTTATAAATAAAATGAAAAAGACCTTCACAATTCATTGTACCCGCATTACGTAAATTCATTTTTACTTTACTCCCCTCAAAGAAAATAACAGCGGTTGAGTTATTATCGAAACACCGGTTGGCTCCTTCTATGGAGAACAGCATATCTATTTCCTTACTGTCAGCATCAATGGTCACAGATCCCCCGGCTAAAAAGATAAAGCCTGTTGAAAGCCGGGTCTCTTTTGTGTAAGGGTCGGTTTCTTTATTCAGCTTACAATCCTGTGCCAGGGTAAACAGGGGACAAATAAGAAGGGCTGCTAAAATGCGTTTCATAAGAGTAAAATTACCTTTAAAAATAAACATTTCCGGGTTTTGACTTGTAAGAACTTATGTTAAACCAACCGGTAGCATTCAGGTAAAGATCAGGGCAACCGGGAGCTTGGGTCTATCGATTATATGCTTAACTTTAAAGAGGTAAGGTTCTCCCAAAAGGTTGTTTTATTTCTTTCTTTACTGTGAGAAAACTTTTCATCATCTGGATATTTATTGCTGTCTTTTCTTTTTCAGCCAGCAGCAGCCATATAACCGGCGGTGAGATGTTCTATACCTACATTGGAATGGCAAATGGACAGTACCGTTATAATGTAACACTAAAATTGTTTCAGCGCTGTGGCAGCGGACGCCAGTTCCCTAATCCTACAATTATTTCCATCTTCGACAAAACAAGTAATTTAAGAGTAACTGATCTCTCAGTGACTATTAGTAACCAGGAAACGATCAGTATTTCTAACCCTGATCCCTGCATCACTAACCCTCCTGCTGTTTGTTACGAAGTGGCGTATTATAATTTTTTTGTAACACTTCCTGCTTCTGCCGCCGGGTATGTAATGGCCAGCCAGGTCAATTACCGTATTGCAGGTATCAACAATTTATCACCCGGCTACAACAATGTAGGCGCTACTTACACTGCAGAAATTCCCGGGAATAATATGTCTCCCGCAGCTCCTGAAAATAATAGTGCTTTTTTTACCGGCAGCGACCTGGTGATCGTTTGTGCCAACAACGATTTCAGTTACAGCTTTGCGGCACAGGATATTGATGGTGATGTTCTGCGTTATTCCTTTTGTGAAGCATATGCCAGTACCGCTTCCGGTGGTGGCGCCAGCGTACCTCCTAATCCCCCGCCTTTTCCGCAGGTACCCTATAATACTCCGAACTTCAATGAATCTCAACCACTCGGCGGAAATGTTCAGATAAACCAAAACACAGGGTTAATAACTGGTATTGCACCGGATATTGGCGCCTATGTGGTAACCGTTTGCGTAGAGGAAGTACGGAATGGTGTAGTTATTGCCCGGCAACGAAAAGATATACAGATCAATATTGCAGATTGCGATATTGCTGCTGCATCGTTGCAACCGGAATACCTGCTATGCAAGAATACACAAACCATCACTTTAGCTAATCAATCTAATAGTCCCCTGATCGTAACTACCGACTGGGAATTTATGGACCAGTCAAATAATATAATCAATACATCAGGTAATCCAATCGTTACATATACATTTCCGGCCATAGGCATATATACAGTAAAGCTGGTTATCAACCGGAATCAGTCCTGTTCTGATTCAGCTACGGCATTGATAAGAGTGTTCCCGGGATTTGTGCCGGGCTTTACTTCATCAGGCATTTGTATAAGCAACCCTACCCTTTTTACCGATCAGACCACATCCGTATATGGCACACCCAATTCATGGAGCTGGGATTTCGGAGAAGCATCTGCTACCAATGATGTTTCTGCATTGCAAAATCCTGTTTATACTTATCCATTAATTGGCGCTAAACCTGCAAGGCTCATCGTAACAGATACAAGAGGATGCAGGGATACCATCACCCAAACGATCAGTATCATAGATAAACCACCCATCACTCTTGCTTTCCGTGATACGCTTATTTGTGTGAATGATGCCCTTCTCTTACAAGCAAGCGGTACAGGCATTTTCAGTTGGACACCATTGGTCAATATCTCTAATCCTGCTACTGCTACGCCTACTGTATCGCCGGTAACCACAACCAACTATTATGTTGAGCTGAATGAAAGCGGTTGTATCAACCGGGATTCTGTATTGGTAAGAGTAGTGAATGCAGTGAGCCTGCAAGCCATGAATGATACCACCATCTGCCGGGGTGATACCATACAACTGCGTATCATTTCAGATGGATTACAATATGCATGGACCCCTGCAGGGCAGGTCATTGATCCAACGGTTAAAAACCCGCTGGTAGTAACTAATGTGCTCACCAATTACCAGGTTACTGCTATTATAGGCGGATGTTCCGCTATTGAAAATGTGATGGTCACACCTGTTCCTTATCCCAGCGCTGATGCAGGCGAAGACCAGGTTATTTGTTATAATACTTCCACACAACTAAATGGAATAACAGATGGCAGTTCCTGGTCGTGGCGGCCCGGCAGTTACCTGGGCAATGCCACACTGCTGAATCCAATAGCCTTTCCACCCAGAACCACTGATTTTATTTTTACTGTTTCTGATATAAGAGGATGCCCCAAACCGGTAAGTGATACTATCAGGATTATAGTATTACCTAAAATGAGAGTATTTGCAGGAAGGGATACTGCTGTAATAACCGGCCAGCCATTGCAACTGCAGGCCAGCGGGGCGGCTTCATATCTATGGCTGCCACCTGATAATTTATCAGCTAATAATATTTCCGACCCGGTAGCTATATTTAGTGAAGAGTCGGGCAGTATCCGGTACAAAGTAATTGGCTACAGCGAGGAAGGATGTGCCGATTCAGCATTTATCAATATCAATGTGTTTAAAACATTGCCCACTGTATTTGTGCCAACTGGTTTCACTCCCAATAATGATGGCAGAAATGATCTCCTGTTGCCTATCGCTGTTGGTATGAAAAATATAGAATACTTCAATGTGTATAACCGCTGGGGACAATTGCTTTTCTCCACCCGGCAAAACGGGCAGGGATGGGATGGAAAAATAAATGGCCGGCTGCAGGCAACCGGCACATTTGTATGGACTGTTAAGGCAGTTGACTATACAGGTAAAGCCTATTTCCAGAAAGGAACCTCCACTCTTATCAGGTAATCCTTACAGGTACCGCTTTATAATCTTACTGCTGTTCCCGTGGCGATCACCATCAACATACTGCCGCCACTGCCGATAGTTTCAAAATCGAGATCCACACCGAGGATGCCATTGGCTCCCAATGCCTGTGCTTTTTCTGCCAGTTCTCTTAATGCATCTTCCTTTGCCTGCTCCAATACTCTTTCATAGGTTTTGCTTCTTCCTCCAAATACATCACGGAGGCCTGCAAAAATGTCTTTGAAGATATTTGCCCCGATAATACTTTGGGCATTGATAACGCCAAGATACTCCTGTACGGGTCTGCCATCTACGGCACTGGTGGTTGTAATAAGCATTTGTTTATTGTTTTAATTTTTCAAAAATAGTTTTTAGCCGCTGGTCTTCTTCTATCACAGCCGACTTTGATGCTTCTCTTATATATGCTATCCTTTTATCAATGTCAGGATGACTGCCTAAAAATTCCGGTAAAGAGGAAGAAGGAGCTGCCTGTTGTAAATGACGAAACAGGTCTTCAAACCCTTTAGCATCGATCTTTCGCTGCATCAGCAATTCCAATCCCTCTATATCAGCTTCTTTCTCAAGTTTACGGGAATAAGTAAGTGATTTTATATCATCGGCATGATTGATCAATACGGAAGTAACAGAGCCAAAACGACCGAATAATAAACCGATAAAAACTTTAGAGCCTAATCGCCTGAAAATTGATTTGGTGGAATGTTTTTTATTGACATGAGTAAACTCATGGCTTAATAAAGCTGCCAGTTCAGGATAGGATTGTATCTGTTTCAGCAATGCACTGTATACAACGATC
Organism: Bacteroidota bacterium; assembly: GCA_029558715.1. Lineage (GTDB taxonomy): Bacteria > Bacteroidota > Bacteroidia > Chitinophagales > Chitinophagaceae > JJ008. Next base: position 5,600 of record JAKQEA010000125.1, read on the forward strand.
CTTCCCCCGGGTACGGCAAAAGCATTTACCACATTATCATTCACCACCGTTACCCGGACACTATAGGCAGTGGGCACTTCCATGGCAGCAAAAAATTCATTCAATACAAAACTGGCCGCCGTATCTTCTGATCCGGATAAGCCCATCGCATCGTATACCGCATCGCCTAACTGTCTTTCTGTATTGACGGACACATTGGAAGCCATCTTTTCCGCCAGCCAGGGAACAATTAAAAAATACAGCAACACTAATCCGCCCAGCAATGTCAGCAACAGCAGCAGGTTCCTTGTCCAGTCTTTCGAACCCTTTTTCTTATGCCATGGTTTTTTTATCTCTTCCTGCATCTCACCGATAAAAGCAGCCGCATCTTTTCCCTCAATGAATAATTCGGCGCCCTGGTGTCTCACCCTTGTTTTTTGTAAAGACAATTCATAAGAGGCCTGTACTTCCTGCAACGGCCAGTGAACAGTATGATTGGCTCCGTCAGCCGTGCGATAGCCAATACTCATTTTTTTATCGAATACCAGCACACTGCATTCAGCAGGCGCTGCGCCGGGTGATATATGATAAATGCCAAAATAACTTTTCATCATTGATGATTATCGGAGAATAAAGATAAATGAATCAATCATTTCCTGATGTTGTCTTTTATGTAAAGAATCAGGTATAACCCAAACTTTTCCGTCCGAATTTTGTAATTATGCACAACTTCTATGGTACAGGCATATAATTTTCTGGCTTCCTGGCAACTGTTCCCCGAAAAAGGAACTTATGAATATGGTGAGAGACCCAAAAGTGGTATTTACAAGATCGAAGCCGTTCCGGATAAAAAAGAACTGCTCATTTATCACAATTGGGTAACATTGGAGAACCAGGCTTTTGCTTCCAGCTATAAAATAAATGCAGACGGCGACCTGAATGATTTTGATAATCATGAACTGGCTGATAAAGTGCAGGCCCTTATCCCCGATGGTATCACTTTCGAGATACATTTCTACAAAAAAGGAGAGATCGCATTGCATGTGGTGCATGAGATCATGCCCAACGGTTATCTCCGCATCACGCAGCAAGGTACAAAGGAAGATGGTACGGCCTATACCAATATGGAAATGTACCATAAGCAACTGAGTGTGCTTCCCTACTCTGCTTCGGTATCGGGTGCAGTGATAAAAGCCAATGAAGAAGGCATCATCAAACACAAGGCGCTTACCGCCATGGAAGAGCAGACCAATATGCAGCTGGAGCAGATACGAAAACAGATCGAGCTGCTGGCCTTGCAGGCACATGAGATACAAAAGCGGAAAGAACTTTCACTCATGATTTATGGCGCCAGGCTTTCATTCAAACCTAATATTGGTCAAACCTATTACCTCTACGAAAAACAGGATGATAGTTTCATCCTGTCTTTAATTGCACCAAAAGAATGGGGCAAATCCGGGCCGTTTAAAAGATTTGTCGCTGCCGTTCAGTTACTGGCAGATCATACCTGGAAAGAATTATAGTTAATCATCCCGTTTGTATTTCTCCTTCATCATTTCAAAATACAAAAAGCCAAAGCGCTGGTACCAGTCACGCATACCAAATTTTGCTTCGCAGGCACTGATGCCATTCAAAGCCACCTGCATGGATTCCATTAATGCTTTGTATTTATTGTCGTAAGTGGCTTCAAAATCTCTTAACGATTGCTCAATACCACGCCGTTCATTTTGCCAGGCAATCCCCATCACTCCATGAATGCCGGATACATTATCTCCAAATGAGATTGCAGCATCAGTGAACTTTTTGGTATTGGTATAGATGCAGCGCATACGGGCCAGGCTTTTACGAACAGTGTTAAGCCGGCCGATAGATTCTCTGTAGCAACCGGCACAACCTTCATTTCCGGCACAGCCGGTTGGCATCATCGCTTCAGCCGGGGTAGAAAAGTCAGGCACACATTCATTATTGTCCAGCGCCTGCATGGAATTATAAAATTCCAGCCCGTCTCTTACCATTCCCATTCCATTGCGAAAAGCTTCAAAAGCCGGCGCCACTCCGTCTTCAAAGCCTTCCATATTCCCCAGCAGTTGTTCCAGTATCTGCAGGGTTTGTTCAGTTGACTGATCTATTTCATCCATCCCGGGTTGTGCTTTTACAGCACCTGCTGTTACTAAAAGAAAGAAAACAGGCAATATGGTTTGTCGGATATATTTCATGACTTACTGTTTTTACGTTTTAAAAATAAAAATGCCACGATCACCACCAATACAGCGATGATGATATATAAAATAGTTGACTGCGACATACCGCCGCCACTTTTTCCTGATGTACTTCCTTCTCCCTTGTTCTCATCTATCACAGGAGGTAATTCAATCTTGGCCTCATCTCCCACCCACACCAGCAAGGTATATTTTGCCGGTTTACTTTGCGGTATCACCATGATGCCAAAATCATTCTCCGTTTTAAATTTTTCACTCCATTGTCCTTTTTCATCGGTGCTGCCGCTGCGGCTGGCATTCTTCCAGTTCATCTTATGCAGCCTCACATCTATTTTATTGGCAGGATCAAGAGAAGTAACGCCAACATATACCGGCGAATAGATGCTGGCGCCCTGCACAAAATAATAAAGAGTGTCTTTTACCTGTGTGACACGGGTAATGTTCATCTTTCCTTTTTCCAGTTCTCTTGCCTTGTCTTTAGGATTAAAAGGAAGCAGTTTCAGCTCAACCGGGTTGATCGCCGTATCCAGGTTAAAAGGCTGCCCGTAGGAAAGAGCAACGAGGAAAGCGAATACCAGGAGCAGAATGTTTTTTTTCATATGTTTATTTGTTATTGCTTTTTTGCCATATGGAATTCGCCAAATAATCATTACGGTTGATAATTGGCATTATCGAGGCTCATTTCATTATGGGATAATTTCCTATAAAAGTATAAAGTTGCCCGACAAAATCAAATTACCCTTTTGTGTAAGAGAATAACCGTGTATAACTGTTACCTCTGACTGCCTCCGGGCAGTTTACTATCTTTGAAAAATGACAAAGCTTTCGGTGAATATCAACAAATTTGCCACCCTGCGCAACTCTAGAGGCGGTAATAATCCTGATGTGGTAAAAGCGGCCATTGATGCACAACGTTTCGGGGCAGATGGAGTAACCGTACATCCCCGGCCGGATGAAAGGCATATACGCTATGAGGATGTAAGGCAGATAAAAAAAATAATTACCACGGAGTTTAATATAGAAGGCAATTGTACCGAGCAAAAATTTGTGGACCTGGTACTGGAAACAAAACCCGACCAGGTAACCCTGGTGCCCGATGCACTTGGCCAGCTTACCAGCGACCATGGCTGGGATACTATAAAGAATAAAGAGTACCTGCAAAATATTATTGCTGTGTTTAAAAAAGCCGGTATCCGTGTCAGCATTTTTGTAGACCCGGATATTAAAATGGTAGAAGGCGCTGCTGCCACCGGTACCGACAGGATAGAACTCTACACCGAAGGCTATGCGAAAGTATATGCAAGCGGTGCAAAGGAAAAAGCCGTAGCTCCTTATGTGGCTGCTGCCAAAAAAGCAAAGGAGTTGGGACTTGGTTTAAATGCCGGCCATGACCTTGACCTGCAAAACTTACAATACTTTAAACAGCAGGTACCCTGGCTGGATGAAGTAAGTATTGGCCATGCCCTTATCTGCGATGCGCTGTACCTGGGATTTGAAAATGCAGTACAGTTGTACAATAGGCAGTTGCAATAGAGCTGGTACAAATTATAACTGATAACCAATATAAAACTGTACCAGCCGTGTCGTATATTTATATGTTATAGGCAATGCTATGGAGACACTTCGTTCTAGACGAAATTATATTTTCAAAGTTTGGTGTTCGACAATTATTGGCGCTCCAATATTAATGATGATTTTAACAGCCATCATAATGGCTAAACAGGGAAATAAACTTGATTCGGGAGCATTTGGGTTTATAGCATTTTCAATCGGATATGGGTTTTTACTTTCTATCCCGACGTTATTAATTACTTACTTCTTATTTCCTGAACTCAGCAAAAGATTTCAGAAAGCATTCCATCTGAAATTAATTTTAATCTTAATTGGCGTTGCTTGTATTCTATTAACCTTTTATTTATTGTATGGTAGTGATGCATATAATATTAATGGGAATTATGCTGCATTGACATTTTCAATAACATATACTTTTTGTTTGACAATATTCGGACTCATCTTTCCAGTAAGGTCCCGAACGCACAGCCTATAACATTCAGTTTTGCGTCAGCTGGGCTGACGGGGTCGAGCCAAGCTTTTGTACTACTATCGGCTTCGGTTCGGGCTCGACCCAACACGGATGATCTGTAGAATATGTTCTCAACTTTTGTAACTTTAATCAGCAGCTGTTACGGGCAGGACATTTTTCAAATGCCCCGCCGAACGCAAAGCTGTGAACGTTGCAGGCAATTATATTAGATACCCCACAATGACAGACGTCCATAGCCAACACGACATAGAAGCTAAACAGACAATCCTTGACAATATTGAAAAATATGGTTGCCATTTAGCATTGCTTGAAGCTGACAATTATTTACCAGCATTTGTTTACTCCATCGGCCTATTTAAAAAGTTTGGACACCCTGAACTTATTTGCTTTGGCCTAAAGACAGACGTAATGGCTTCCATACTTAACCATGCATGCGGCTTGATTAAAAATGGCGAAACGCTTACAACAAATAAACTCTATTCAGGATTTTTAGAAGGTTACAAAATTCAATTCCTGCCAGTTGACAAAGACTACTATCCTAACTATGTTGGTTACGGCGGCTGGTTCTATGACATGACTTTTGATTTTTCATTATTGCAACTTGTTTGGCCAGACAAGCAACATAATTTTCCATGGGACAAAGGCTTCAATCCTGACTGGAAATTCAAACAACCTTTGCTTGACAGAAACACAGACTTTAAATTTTATGAAGAACGAAGATTAGGTGTTTACACAACAAGCCAAGCATTAAAAGGTGAACCTATTTTATATGTTTACCACAATGAGGACGGTGACTGGCAATTTCACACCAGCTTAGAACCAAACTTAGATGACGCAAAACTTGTTTCCTTAGAGGAAATCACAAAACTTGATCCAACAATAAATGAACTGTATCATTTACAGTTTGGTTGGTGGGCATGGCGAGACAGTAAGGATGAAGAATGGAAGTACGAAGAACGGGCGGGGGAAGAATAACTGCATGCAACATTCAGTTTTGCATCAGCAGAGGGCGACGAACATATCCTCATCTTAGTGATACTATCAGCTACATATCAGGCTGACCGAACACAGATGAGCAACAGAATATATTTTCAACTTCAGTATCTTTAATCGGCTGTAGTTCCAGGCTGCCAGTTATAAAATACCAGCACAGCAGCAAGCTCTGTCCGTTACCAGCAATTTTAGCGAGACACCACATGTTTTCAAGATTAACAATATTACTTACTTTGTTTTTAATTGCAGATACTTCTGTTGGACAGAATACAAATATTTTAAAGCTTAAAAACAAAAATCACTATTCTGAGCATAATATTTATAATATAGACACAACACCTTCTTTTATTCAAGAACTCTGCTACGACAAACCGCTAACTGTTGACGAGGAACATTGCTATATTTTAAAAATCATTTTCCTTGACACTTTAAAAGCCAGAGAAATAAAAAGGCTTAACATTAATAAAGACACTTCGATAATTAAATGCCTATTTGATATCCGCTCAGTGTGGAGTTGGGAAGATGAGAACACAATAATTTCTGGAAACATCAATATATTAACCTGGACAAATAAATCAATTAAAGTTCGACTTGACCTTAATATTTTAGACAATAGAAGGAAAAAGACATACACCTATATCGGAGACAGGACATTCTCTTCCCAGACGAGTCTCCTCCCGAATGAAACCAACCATAACCATATCCCAGCAGAGGGACTCGTCGTGAAATAGTTACCAGCAGATCAAATCTTATTATCTACCCATTCAATCATCTCCTCCACCTGTTGCGGGGCAAACCATTGGATGGCTGCATCTTTCCGAAACCAGGTCAGTTGCCGCTTGGCATACTGGCGGGTATTGGTCTTTACCTGTTCAATAGCTTTCTCCAATGATATTTTTCCATCCAGGTATCCGAATATCTCAGCATAGCCTACCGTTTGTAACGCATTCAGTTGCCGGTAAGGCATTAATGACCTTACTTCCTCAGTTAATCCTGCGGCTATCATCTTATCCACCCTTGTATGTATCTGCTCGTGCAGTTGCTCCTTTGGTATATCCAATCCTATTTTCAGGATATTGAAATCCCGTTGTGCTTTTTCTTTCCTGCGAAAAGAAAAAATACTTTGCCCGGTGGCTTCTGCTACTTCCAGTGCCCGCATCATCCGCTGAGGGTTTTGCATTTCCCCCTTTTCATAGAACAACGGGTCTTTCTGCTGCAGCTGTTCCTGCAGCCAGGATAATCCTTTTTCTTCATAATCTTTTACTACCTGCTGTCGTATGGCCGGGTCAATGGCCGGTATTGCATCCAGCCCTTCACAAAATGCTTTGATGTATAAACCTGTTCCGCCCACCATAATCACCACATCATGCTGCTGAAACAATTCTTTTGTTTTTTGCATGGCATATTCTTCAAATGTGGCCGCTGTTACTTCTTCTTGTATGCTATGTGAAGCAATGAAATGATGTTTTACCCGTTGCAGTTCTTCCGCAGAAGGCCTTGCCACCCCGATATTCAGTTCTTTAAAACACTGGCGGCTGTCAGCAGAAATGATCTCTGTATTATAATGCAGCGCCAGTTGTATGGCCACGGCTGTTTTGCCCGCTGCCGTCGGACCTGCAATGATGATAATTGTTTTATTGTTTGATGCCGGCATCCTGTCAACTAAAACCCCGGCATTTAGCCAGGGCAGTTATTTAATAATCGAAAAATATTTTTACAATCACACTTCTTCTTCACCGGTCATTCCTTCTTCACCGAGACTAACATCTTCCCCTTCCTCATCCTTTTCTCCAAAGCCATCCCCTGCCTGTGTGAGGTCATATTTTTCTTCAATATCAGCAAATTTTTCTCCCAGCAATCCTTTGGTACCATATTGGCTGGGAGCAATTCCTTCCGTTCTTGACACGGACGGGTAACTGATCTTCGGGTTCTCTTCTTTGGATACATTGATCAGCTCCAGCAGGAAATTCCAGTTGCGGTTAAAATCATAGACATAAACAAACCGCTGGTTGGGGATCTTTATTTCCGAACTGATAACTGTATCGGCCATGATCAGTGGTGCCACTTTATATTCCTGGTCATATTTTTCCAGCGATATCTCACGGCCACGCTGCCAGTGATCATTACTGCGGAAAAATGTAGCCTGGTGTTTGCTGTCAAATTCGTATGACTTCAGAATTATCTCATGCAGGTCTTTGAATGTCTGTGTATGACGTATCACCACATCACGGTATACACTTTCATCTTCTTCAAAATAAATCCTGAATTTTAAAATTGCCATACCACAAATTTAAGGCTTATTGACCATTGCCATAGCAGAGATATTTACAGCCCTATTATATAAAAGACCGGCCACAGAGCATCACAGCGTAAAGGAGGTGCACAGAGATTTCAGGTTTTGTCTGTGGCTCTATAGCCTCAGTCGTTCTCTGTGGCCCTTGCTTTATTTCAAGCTGAAACACTACTTTTTTACCGGCTGTAATCCCAGTGCTTTCGCTTTCTCCAGCATAAAAGCATAAGCGGCTTCGTAGGTGTTGGGAATAATACCATCCAGCATAGCATCTTTCAATGCATCTTTTATGATACCCACCGGTCTCGAAGGAGACAATCCGAATGTTTCCATGATCAGCTCACCACTGATAGGCGGCTGCCAGTTGCGTACATGATCTTTTTCCTCCACTTCTTTACATCTTTTCTTTACTAACTGAAAGTTTTCAAGAAATCGTTTTACTTTCTGTTTATTCTTAGAAGTGATATCGGCATTGCAAAGCAGCATCAGCGAATCAAAATCATCACCGGCATCAAATAATAAACGGCGGATGGCTGAATCCGTGATATTTTCTTTGGTGAGACTGATTGGCCGCAGGTGCAGTTCCACCATCTTTTTTACAAACCGCATTTTTTCATTCAGCGGCAGTTTCAGTCTGGTAAAAATTTTTGGTACCATCCTACCTCCCACCACTTCATGCCCGTGAAAGGTCCAGCCATGACCTTCTTCAAAACGTTTGGTGGCAGGTTTGGCAATATCATGTAAAATGGCAGCCCAGCGTAACCAGAGATCGTTTGAATTGGCTGCCAGGTTATCCAATACCTGTAAGGTATGGTAGAAATTATCCTTATGCCCCAACCCGTCTTTGTACTCAGCACCGGCCAGGTCCACCATTTGAGGAAAAATGAGTTGCAGCAAACCACTTTTATATAATAAATCAAACCCGACGGATGGTTTGGGTGCAGCCACTATTTTATTCAGCTCATCGGTGATACGTTCCTGTGAAATTATTTTTATGCGGTGAGCATTATCAAAGATACCCTGCCAGGTTCTTTCTTCAATAGTAAAACCCAATTGTGTGGCAAAGCGGATTCCCCGCATCATGCGCAGCGGATCATCGCTGAAGGTCCGGGCAGGTGCTAATGGCGTACGGATGATCTTCTCTTCCAGGTCTTTTACTCCATTAAAAGGATCGATCAGCTGACCATGGTCTTCTTTGTTCAAACTAATCGCCAGTGCATTTATAGTAAAGTCTCTCCGGTTCTGGTCATCTTCAATTGTTCCGGGCTCCACTTCCGGTTTGCGGGAATCAATATGATAACTTTCCTTTCTTGCGCCAACAAATTCAATATCAAAATCACCGTCTATCTTACAATGAGCGGTACCGAAATTTTTAAAATAATCGACCTGCGGTACCGGGGTAAATAGTTTCGCTGTTTCTTTTGCCAACGCAATTGCATCTCCCACACAAACGAAATCGGCATCCTTAGTTTGCCTGCCCAGCAGCTTATCCCGCACAAAACCACCTATCAGATAGGTTTCCACACCTAAAGCCCTGGCAGCCTGTGAAACCTTTGAAATAAAGAACATTTCCCTTTCTGAACACGGTATATGCATTGAACAAAAATAAACAGAGTAGCTGATAAAGGGTTACTGATATTTCAGGACAGCCAGTAATTGTTCATCGGCGATAAGGTTGGCACAGTTAAAATGTCCTTTCGGACAATGACTTTGTCCGTGCAATCCGCAAGGTCTGCAGGAAAGCGGCGTTTTCAATTCAACGATATGATGGTTTTCAGACAAAGGCCCATACCCAAACAAAGGAATGGTAGAGCAAAAAACTGCTGTAACGGGTGCATTCATAGCAGAAGTAAAATGCAAGGGGGCTGAATCATTGACATAGTTCATCATAGCGCCTTGCTGCAATGCGGCCGATTGCAAAAAACTGTACTGCCCGCAGAGATTATGCACCTGCCTGCCCGGGCATCCTGATTCTATTCGCCGGCATAATTCCATATCTGAAGCCCCTCCTATAAGAAAAACATTAATTGAAGACGGCAGCTTGTTGATAAAATCCATCCATTTCTTTTCGGGATATTGTTTGGTGAACCAAACAGAACCCGGTGCAATGACAATGTACGGATGCTGCTGCAATGGTTTGATGCTCTCATAATCCGCCGGAGAAGGGTATAACCGTGGGCGGGCTGCATTGCCGTCTGTTTCTACACTAATCAGCAACTGGTTCCGGTCCACTTCATGCAACGGGTGTTTTTTATCCCCGATAATGTGCTTAGCCCGCCTTGTAAATAAAAAGCTCATCGGGTTTTTATCAAACCCGGCTTTTATTCCTCCCCCGGAAAATGCTGTAAGAAATCCTGATGCAAAAAACCGTTGGACATTAACAACAAGATCATACTTCCTTTTTCTTATTTGTTTCATCAACTGCCAGAGGCCAATGAATTTCCTTTTCTTCTTATCCCATACCAGGACCTCATTCAGAAAAGGATGACCTGTCAACAAACTTTCATTTCCCTTACGTACAAGAAAATCTATTTGTGACTCCGGATGAAATTGATGTAATTTCTCTGCCAGTGCTGTAGCCAGTACCACATCACCGATAAAAGCGGTTTGTATGATCAGTATCTTTTGACTCATAATAGCATTATATCAGGAGCGGAGAATCACCGGCCCTGCTTTATCCCATTTCACCAGGGCAGAAGCCTTTCCCGGGCTTTTATCCTCCTGACGGTATTTCACAATATAATCAACCCCTTCCCTGATCTCATTACTTATTTCTGCAAATAATGTGGCAGTTTTTTGACCAGATACATTCGCTGATGTGGACACGATTGGTTTTCTGAAACGCTTAAGCAGGTGACGGCAAAAAGGTTCGTTGCAAATACGGATGGCAATACTTCCATCCTGCGCTACTAAGTTATCCGCAAAACCGATGGCCCCTTCATAAATAACTGTTGTCGGTTTTTTTGCTTCCTGTAAATAATCAAACACACTAAGGTCAGGACTGGCCACATACTGCAACACATCCCTTTCTTCTGCCACTAAAACGATCATGGCTTTTTCATCAGAACGTCTTTTTAACCGGTACACTTTCTCCACTGCTTTCTCATCAGTAGCATCACAGCCAATTCCCCATACAGTGTCTGTAGGATATAAGATCAGGCCGCCGTTTTTCAGCACCTGCAAACATTGTTCAATATCATTTTCAAAATCTATCATACGCTTTTATATACATTCATCACCGCATCAGCACATTTCTTTTGATTAAAGCTTTGTGCATGCCGCCAGCCTTTTTCGCTTAATGTATTGGCAAACTCTTTATCGTAGTAAATCTTTTTCATCGCCCCTGCTATTTCTTCTGTACTCGCCGGGTTCACATAACAGGCTCCGTCCCCTCCTGCTTCCGGCAAACAGGAAACATTGGAAGTGATCACCGGCAACCTGCTCCATAAAGCTTCCAGAACCGGTATACCAAACCCTTCAAAAAAAGAAGGATAGATCATGGCAATGGCTGATTGGTAAATAGCCGGAAATACAGTAGCAGAACGAAAGGCCTTTGATGATCTTGCTTTCTCATTCTCCGATAAAAAGATCACTTTATCTTTCAGGTCATTCTGCATTACAAAATCTTTGACTTGTTGTTTGTACTTAAACCCATCACCAATTACCACCAGTGGAATATCAAGTTCATTACGGAGCAGGAATAAAGCTTTGAGAATATTCAACAAATTCTTCCTTTCGGCAATAGAACCTACATAGAGAAAGAACTGATCCGGTAACGAAAATTCATTTCTGACTCTTGCTTTTTCCTCCTGTGATACGGCCATTCCAAAAGCCGGATTACAGCTTTGATAACAAACAGTGATCTTTTCTTCCGGTGTCTTGTAAAATGCTATGATATCTCTCTTTGTTTGTTCGCTGATGGCAATTACTTTGTCAGCATGCTCACAGGCATAGCGGAATTTTCTGCTATAAATTTTCACTTCAAGGGCACTGTACTGTTCCGGGTACCGTTCATGAATAAGATCATGAATCGTAACTACTGACCTGATTCCTGTTTTGCGGATACCCAACGGTATTTCATGACTCAACCCATGATAAATATCTATACCTAATCGCTTCATATCCTTTTTCACCCAGCTGCTTCTCCATGCTGAACTGAATGACCTGTTTAAAAAGCCAGTTGGTAAAACTTCATGCAGGTTATTCCCTTTCAATTCAAAATCAGCAGAAGGATTAGGATTGAAGAGGTAGTATTGGTGTTCAGGGTAATACTCAGATAAAGACCGGATAAGGGTACGGCTGTAATGCCCGAGACCGGTACCATTGTGAAAAGCTCTTTTTGCATCAAACCCGATGTTCATACTCCAATTTGAAAATGTGAAAATAACTCAATTTGAAAATGAAACCTTCCATATTAAAAACTTCCCGGAAACTGAGTCATTTTCACATTAAGTCATTCATTTATCTTCGCAGCAAAATCTGAGAAATGAAAGAACTGATACTGGAAGCATGGGGCAACCGTGAATTGCTAAAGGACAATAAATACAGTGATGCGGTAAGGGCGGTTATAGAAGAGGTGGATAAAGGCCGCTTAAGAACAGCAGCCCCGACAGATGCCGGCTGGCAGGTAAATGAATGGGTAAAACAAGCGATATTGATGTATTTCGGTATCCAGCAGATGCAGACCTGGGATGTGGCGCCATTTGAATTTTACGATAAAATGCTGCTGAAGAAAAACTATAAAGAGATTGGTGTAAGGGCAGTACCGCATGCAGTTGCCCGTTATGGTGCTTACCTGGCCAAAAATGTGGTATTGATGCCTTCTTATGTTAATATCGGTGCTTATGTAGATGAGGGAACAATGGTAGATACCTGGGCCACCGTGGGTAGTTGTGCTCAGATCGGAAAAGGAGTTCACCTGAGTGGTGGTGTAGGTATTGGCGGTGTGCTGGAACCATTGCAGGCCAGCCCGGTCATTATAGAAGATGGTTGTTTCATCGGCAGCCGCTGTATTGTGGTGGAAGGTGTAATTGTTGAAAAAGAAGCTGTGCTGGGAGCCAATGTAGTATTGACACAATCAACAAAGATCATTGATGTAAGCGGCGGCGAACCAATAGAAATGAAAGGAAGGGTACCTGCAAGAAGTGTAGTGATTCCCGGTTCTTATACTAAAAAATTTCCGGCGGGTGAGTATGGTGTAGGATGTGCATTGATCATCGGTCAGCGTAAACCCAGCACGGACCTTAAGACAAGCCTGAATGATGCCCTTAGAGATTTTAATGTCAGCGTATAAAAGAAAGTATGTCCTAAAGAAAAAGCCTTCCTGCATAACAGGAAGGCTTTTATTATCTGCACAATGATTCTTATTGTTTCACAATCTTCATGGCAGTTTCTTTCCCATCATTCATTACTTTAACTACATACATGCCTGAAGGTAATGAGGACAGATCCAGTTGTGTATTGGCCTGGCCGGTGCTTCTTTGCTGCACCAGTTTTCCGTAAATATCAAATACACGGATGTCTGCCATTCCCTGTATATCCGGGATTGATACATTCATGGTCTTCGCTACCGGGTTCGGGAAAACGATCACTGGTTTCGCTGT
>JAKQEA010000127.1 GCA_029558715.1 Bacteroidota bacterium
ATAACAAAGCCATTATTGCCGGCAGTACCTGGCCTGAAGATGAAGAAGTTTTGCATAACGCCTTTTCGGCAATGAATGATCCTTCACTAAGCCTTATTATTGCCCCGCATGAAATAAATGAAAATCACCTGGAATATCTCACCCGGTTATTTCCATCAGCGATAAGGTTCTCTTCACTTATTAATTCAGCACCTTCTTCGAAAGTGCTGATCATTGATAATGTCGGTACACTCTCCCGACTATATAAATATGGCTGGCTTACGTATATTGGCGGCGGTTTAAAAACCAAGGGATTGCATAATGTGCTTGAAGCAGCAGTATATAATAAGATTGTACTCTTTGGTCCCTATTATCATAAATATATTGAAGCTGTTGGTTTGGTTAAATCTGGTGGCGGACTACCATTTGTAGATGAAAAAAAAGATGGTTATACGCTGAAGTTGCTGATAGAAACATTACTGACGAATGAAGATGAATTTGAGTTCAGAAGTAATGCTTCGGGAGAATTTGTACGATCACATAAAGGAGCTTCCGAAATGATCCTTCATTTTATTCATGAAAAACGTCTCTTGACCAACTGATCGAAATGCTGAACTGTGCCGGTGCTGCTATCCCAACCAAGTTTTACTTTTAACTCCCGGCTGATCCAGTACTCAGCTTCCGCATAAATATTAAAATTATTGATCGTTTTAATACTTCTCTCGTACATATTTTCATCGCCCCTGAAAAGTTCGTTGATGAATAAAAAACGATCATTAATACCAACCGCTTTCCGCAGATCTTTTACCGGTGCTTCTTTCAGCACTTCCATTAATTCAGTTTTGCCCTGTTTTAGTTTGTCATTTAATGATTCTTCCTGTCCGGTAGCATCATTAACTTCTTTTTCTTTTACCTGGTGAGATAAGGTGGGTATCTCTGTCATCGGGTCAAATACCATATCCAACTGGCCATTCTTCTGTACCACCGATACCGAGCCTTTATCCACCAATACTGTCTCTCTGACCTCCCTGGTTTCTCTAACCTCTTTGACTTCTTGTGTTGTTTGCTTTTCCAGAGGGCGGGGAGCATATTTTTCATACGGTGAGGAAGCAGGAACCTCGACTATTGTACTCACAGTACTTGCTGAAGCAGGCAATACTACGGCCACTTTGGCCGTGCCCAAACCCTGGGGAGCAGCGGATTTTACCTTTGTTAATTCAAATTGTAACAACTGAACCGTGCCGAGCAGTAAGGAGGGATCGGCTTTGTGTTCAAATTGTTCCTTTAATTTATTGATAAGGGTTTCTATTCGTTCCATTCATTTATATTTGGCGCCAGCAAAAAATTGAGACCCTTTAAAGTTACAAACAGTTTGCCAATAAAATCAATCACCCAACAGTCATAATAAATCTTAACAATGTTTATTGAGCCAAATACAAGCGGGGAACGCCGGGGTAGCATAGAAGTGATATGCGGGTCTATGTTCAGCGGTAAAACAGAAGAACTGATCCGCCGCCTGAAAAGAGTAAAGATTGCCAACCAAAAAGTGGAGATATTCAAACCTGCCATTGATGTGCGGTATGATGAAGTAAAGATCGTTTCACATGACACTAACGCCATTCAGTCCACCCCGATTGACAACTCTCAGAAGATACTGCTGATGGCCGGTGATGTAGATGTTATTGGTATCGATGAAGCACAGTTCTTTGATGCAGAGATAGCTAATGTGTGTGATGAGTTGGCTTTCCGCGGTATCAGGGTTATTGTGGCCGGACTCGATATGGATTATCTCGGAAATCCCTTTGGACAAATGCCCTATATTATGGCCAAAGCTGATTATGTGACCAAGCTGCATGCAATATGTATGCGCTGCGGAAGTATTGCCAATTACTCTTATCGTAAAATTCCTAATGAAGACCAGGTGATGCTTGGTGCAACAGATGTGTACGAACCCCGCTGCAGAAAATGCTATCATGATAAATAGAAAAAGCGCCGGGCGGCGCTTTTTCTATTTATAGTTTGCTGCTCCTATTGCCTTGCTTTCCCCTTGATCTTTGTTTTTCCTTTCATGTCAATACCAATCCCATTGGTAGTAGCTGTTAAATCCATTTCCATATCAGCATTTACTACCAACCCTGTTTTACTGTCAACGATCAGGGTACCTTTCTGACTGCCTTTTAATTTCACTCCATCATCTGTAGTGACGATCACCGATTTTTCATCCAGCGTTACCATATCTCCTTCAATATCTGTAACAGTGTAAGTCGACGCAAAATTGCCATTCAGCCCGCTGCCAACAGCCGTTGTCTTTTCCCAACTGTCACCCACTTTTACTTCTTTATTAGGAAAGATGTACAGAACCCTCTCAAACTGCTCTCTTATGACCTTATCATTGAACTGCTGATCAAACTGAGACTTCATTTTATCTCTTGCCTCCTTCTGTTCTTCCGCATCCAGTCCCATTGAAGAAATGATCGTCTCTGCCATTTCTTTAAAACCGTTTACTTCCAGCACTTTTCCTTCTGCATTTACTTTCATCGAAAACTGCTGCCCTTTGATAGCACTGAACAGGCGGTTAACCATTTCAAAAGGATCTTTTACTTCTCCTTTCATATCCGTAGGCTCATCTGTATCCACATCTATCTTCATTCCCATCATATCCATATTCATTTTAAAACGGTCATATTTTGTTTGTACCGTTTTTATGTTACCGTCATCTTCCTTTACATCCATTGAATAATAAGTCGTCATCCCGATTTTAGTCGGCGTACCCATTATTTCCTGGTCCATATTAATATCCATCTCATAATCATATCCTTTACCCTTCTCAAAATTAAATTTCAGCATTTTGGAAGTCGTGGCAGACTTGGTAGACTGGCAGGACTGCAAGCCTGCAATTAAGCTGAAACCCGCAACGGCAACAGCGAGCATAAAAAATTTCATATTCTTCATTTACTTTTTTTGGCAAATTAGAACAATAAACTAAGACAGAAGCTACCGGTAAGTAGTATTTTTGCCCCCAAATAATTTTATCAGCTCCTTTCGCCATATACTAACACTGTTCAAAAAAGACCTGCTGCTGGAAATAAGACAGCAATACAGTTTTTATGGCATCCTGTTATATATTGGCGCTACTATTTTCGTATTATTCATGGCTATTGAAGAGCCTGAAAGCAAGGTTTGGAACGGCCTGTTCTGGGTGATACAGCTGTTCATTTGTATCAATGCCGTGGCCAAGAGTTTTTTACAGGAGAACCGGGGCCGGATGCTTTACTTTTATTCCATTGCAAGCCCGGTGGCATTTGTTTTAGCCAAACTTCTTTTCAATTCTCTGTTAATGCTGGTGATGAGCCTGCTGAGCCTGCTGCTCTTTACTCTTTTTCTGGGCAATCCTATGGAAAAGGCTGGACAGTTCATTGGTCTCGTATTACTTGGCGGATGGAGCCTGAGCCTTGTTTTTAGTTTTCTTGCTGCCATTGCGGCAAAAGCACAACAAAATGCGGCCATCATGGCCGTACTTGGTTTTCCTATCATCATTCCACAACTAATTTTATTAATGCGGCTTTCCAATGCCGCTTTTGCACCGCTGCTTACCATTCCGCTCACCACTGTGCTGCTATTAATAGCACTCGATGCCATGATCATATTACTGGCCGTTATTCTCTTCCCATTCTTATGGAAAGACTGATCAGTCATGTGTTTTTAGTACATACTCTATAAAAAGAATTTTTACTCCCGTTTAGCGGCATCACCTTAATTTTGCCACACTTTACCCGGCCATATATCTTCCTGGCCAAACTGATGACCGACGCAAAAAACTATATGCACAAGTCCTGGTGGAAAATAGCAAGTATTGTCTTGCTTGGTTACACCGTGGTGGCAGGTTTCCTGGGAGAGGTTCCAAGACTGCCCCTGTTGCAGGAAACTATACGAAACCTGTACTTCCATGTTTGTATGTGGTTTGCCATGATGATCCTTTTTACCGTGTCGGTGGTGAATGCCGTTCGTTATCTCCGGACCTTCAACCTGAAATATGATATTTATGCCAGGCATTTTGCCGTCGTAGCCATTGTTTTTGGGTTGCTTGGTTATTCAACCGGGGCTATCTGGGCTTCCTATACCTGGGCCGACCCCAATAAACCTGCCTATAATTCTTTCAGCACTATTGCAAGAGACCCAAAACTTATAGGTGCTGCCATCGCATTGCTGGTATACTTTGCTTACCTGATACTGCGGGATTCAATACAGGATATTGATAAAAAAGCAAGAATAAGCGCCGTGTATAACATTTTTGCTTATGCTATTTTATTTCCTTCCATCTGGATATTACCAAGGATATTACCCAGCCTTCACCCAGGCAATGAAGATAACCCGGCGCTGGATGTTAAAAATGATATCAGCGGATCTATGAGAATAGTGTTTTACCCGGCCGTTATCGGATGGACCTTACTGGGAGTATGGATCGCTACATTAAAAATCCGTTTCACTTTACTGAAAGAAAAAAAGATGGTATCATGAATAGTGCTAAAAAAATAACCACTTTGCTGGCAACATTTTTTTTATCCCTTATCACTTTTGCACAGGATAAAAAAACGGAAATGGCCGATATGATGAAAGAGAACGGCCGCATTTATGTGGTGGTGGCAGTGGTGCTTACCATTCTTATCGGGCTTATTTTATATATGGTACGACTGGACAAAAAAATAAGCAGGCTGGAAAAGGAAAACTGATTTACTGCAGGGATATGGTTTATAAATATGCCTCCGTATCCCTTTTCATTATAACGATTGCTAAAACTTAAAAAAGAAATCATGTCAGACAATTACAGTTTTTTTGGCTCGGTCGGAAAAAGCTTTGACAAAGCAGCCAAATACACCAAATGGGACAAAGGAATCCTGGAACAGATCAAAGAATGTAATGCCGTATTTCAAATGCGTTTTCCGTTGAAAAGAGATGACGGAAGTGTGGAAGTAATTGAAGCATACCGGGTACAACATTCTCACCACAAAACTCCTTGCAAGGGAGGTATTCGTTTTGCAGCAGAAGTAAACCAGGATGAGGTAATGGCCCTCGCCGCATTGATGACATACAAATGTGCTATTGTAAATGTTCCTTTTGGGGGCGGTAAAGGCGGCATCAAGATCAATCCCAAAAAATATTCTCCTTACGAACTGGAAAAGATCACCCGCCGCTATACAGCTGAATTAATAAAGAAAAATTTCATCGGTCCTGGTACAGATGTACCCGCACCGGATTACGGAACAGGTGAAAGAGAAATGTCATGGATACTGGATACTTACTCTGCTATGCATCCCGGCGAAATTGATGCAGCGGGTTGTGTAACAGGTAAACCAATCACTCAGGGTGGTGTTCGTGGCCGCCGTGAAGCAACAGGTCTTGGTGTATTCTTCGGTATCCGTGAAGTATGTAATATGCCGGATGTAATGAAAAAACTTGGTATGCCTGTAGGT
>JAKQEA010000133.1 GCA_029558715.1 Bacteroidota bacterium
ATGCTTATCACTGCAATGCCAGAGGTGCTGCGCAGTTTGTCACACTATTTGTATAAGGAGGATTTGCAAACACTTCATTCGTTCGTTCCTCATTCCGTTTCAATTCACCACGTTCATAGCTATACATTTTTGTTTCAGGGCACAACACACTTTGCCAAACACAGAGCTATGATGAAAGTGTGTTAATGCCCTTTACAAAAGCCTTTCACAATTCACCGGGTTTCATTTCACTTCATTCGTCACTACTTCATTTCAGTGATTGCAAATCCTCATGCCTACAGGTCAGATATATTCTTTAACCAGTTAAATAAATAGCAGATGAAAACTAAATGCAGCCAGTTTGGTGGCTGGCATAAGGCCATTCTATTGGCCTTACATGAATTCCCACCATAGTCATAGAGACTCTTCCAGCACTACACAACATTTATTAATTCTTAAAACACCATTATGACATCCGACAATTATCCCTTACGGGAGTTTGAGCCACGTTAGCTCAGTAAGGAGGAAATAGAAGACCCTTACCGGGTAATACATGATTTCTTCAGTTATGCACACCTCCCACAAGTACGTGAAGCACTTTGGGAATGGTTGAAATTAACTGCCAGTGGTAGTTATCACAAACAGCCACGCAGGGACAGGCATAACCTATTATACCTGTATGAGAAAGTAGAACTGTTGGTGGAGGCAGCACACATCATCCACCGGCAAAGAGCAAACAATCTTCAATCAAAAAGTAAGGAAAATTAAAAAGCGCAGCAAGATAGGTGGCTATCACAAACCAGTGCATTAAAAACACAAAAGACTACGGCATAAACACAAAGCCATTCACAAGGCCATCCTTTATTCCGTTTCCTTTTGGTTTTTATCCACGCCACCTGACGGCAATGCTTTCTTTTTTTTCCTTTTTTCTTTTTCCTTTAAAACAATTTTTATGACAACAACACGAAATGCCAATGACCACTTTGGTCAACACAACGGAACAGAACACATCTATTCATGCCGACCCTTCCCGATAACCTATACAGATGGAGTGAGGGATTTAGTAGAGAACTGCAAAGCATACTGGTTGATTGATTTAATCATCAGTCACCAGACATCTAAAAAGGTCAATTGCCAACGTTTCCAAGTTTGGAAACTGGAACGTTTCAAAAGAGATGCCTTCAACATTGTAGCCACTGACGGGAACGACAATAAGGTAGCCCGGCAGTTTATCCCTTTTAGTGATTTTCCGTTTGATACAGCAACCATCTGGCTGGTAGATGGAACCTTGCTATTACCCAGTGAATATTAAAACCCCTTCTTATGAGAAAGAATATAAGACGCATAGGAAGGCCATCCCTGACCATTGAGGAGTGGAGCCGGGATAATTACTCGTTGCCTTTAATCCCTGATTGGGTATATAGCCGTCATTTAAGGAGACGTGCCAGATACAGGTACAGGAAGGGAACAGTTGTCATTGATATTGGCAGTGGTTGGTATGTTCACAACTTCCGTAATGGAATGAGGATGTTATCAGTGCTGCCATTCTGAATGAGATGCAACAGGAAGCCTTTACAGGGCTTTTTTCATTTCTGCTAAGGAGTAATTGCTGGCAAGTGATGAGTGCAGTATATACCAGTTTTAACCTCACAAATTAAAAATCTATGCGATTAAAGTTTCGGGGAATACCCCCGTAGGAAATGTTTTACCTATGTTTACCCTCTCAAATGCAAAACCCCACAAACTGTTAGTTTGCAGGGCTTACTTGTTGTGTTTTGTGATCCGGATTGGATTCAAACCAATGACCTATTGCTTAGAAGGCAATTGCTCTATTCAACTGAGCTACCGGACCAGTTTTAAAAGAACGAGCCGCGAAGTTAATTTTTTTTTAGCTTGCAGCCAAAGGAAAATCGCATGGATGTAAAGATAGAGGCCTCCTGGAAAGAAGTGTTGAAAACTGAATTCAGTAAAGCTTATTTCGAACAGGCCGCTTTACATGTGAAAACGGAAAAATCACAGGGTAAAACCATTTACCCTCCCGGCGGACTCATCTTCAATGCTTTTAATACTACACCTTTTGACAAAGTAAAAGTGGTGATACTGGGGCAGGATCCTTATCATGGTCCCGGGCAGGCACATGGTCTTTGTTTTTCTGTACAAAATGGCGTACCACCACCGCCTTCTCTCGTTAATATTTTTAAAGAACTGCAGGATGATATAGGGATCGATCCCCCAACTCACGGCAACCTTACTCATTGGGCACAACAGGGAGTATTTTTATTGAATGCTTCATTAACTGTTCGGGCCGGCGAGCCGATGAGTCATTCTAAGATCGGGTGGGCACAGTTTACTGATAATGTTATTAAAACCATATCGGATAAAAAAGAACATGTAGTGTTTTTATTGTGGGGAAAATTTGCACAGGAGAAAAAAGTACTGATCGATGAAACAAAACATCTGATTCTGAAAGCGGCGCATCCCTCTCCTCTTTCTGCCCATGCAGGTTTTTTAGGATGTAAACATTTTTCAAAAACGAATGAATACCTTGTAAAAAACGGGATCGACCCCATTGACTGGAGTTTATAACTTTTAAAATCATAAGTAAAGATGATAATACCGGATAATCTTATACTGGAAACAAACAGGGTGATATTAAGGCCAGTTGAAGAAACAGACTATCATGATTTTCTTCATATTGCCCGGCAGGATACTGATATGTGGTATTATTTCAGTTACAATCTTGGCGATGAAGCGCAATTGCAGCATTGGATGAAAATGGCATTTGCAGACAAAGAAGCAGGAAGCCGCAGACCCTTCACCATTATTGATAAAGCCAGCGGAAAAATTGCAGGAAGCAGCAGCATGGGAAATATTTCTTTTCATGACCTGCGCTTAGAAATCGGTTGGAGCTGGTTGGGCAAAGATTACCGCAGCACGGGAATAAACCGTCATGCTAAATTTTCCATGATGAACTACGCTTTTGAAGAATTGCATTTTGAAAGGGTGGAATTTAAAACTGATGTGGAAAATGCAAGGGCAAGAAAAGGATTGCAAAATGTAGGTGGTATTGAGGAAGGTATTCTCCGCAGCCATATGACCATGTGGAATAACCGCCGCCGCACTTCCATCTACTATAGTGTATTAAAAAATGAATGGCCGGCAGTAAAACAAACTAACTTCAGCGATATATTACCAGCATGAAGATCCTGAAAGAAATAGTTGGCGGTATACTGGCATTATGGGCTATGCTTAGCTTTATGATTACTTTCCTGGTCATATTCATTCCTGCCATGCTCTGCTGGCTGATACCTGATCCAAGAGGACAGGATATTTTTATACGTATTTCCCGCCTGTGGATGAATGTGTGGTTAAGGTTAGCAGGTTGCCATTTCAAAATAAAAGGCAAAGAGAATTTCAAAAAAGGAGAAACCTATATTGTTACCTGTAATCATAATTCACTGCTGGATGTACCGCTCTCATCTCCTTTTATCCAGGGGCCGAATAAAACCATTGCCAAATCATCATTTGCCAAAGTGCCATTATTTGGTTTTTTCTACATGAAAGGTTCAATTCTGGTGGACAGGAAGAGTGAGACCAGCCGCAGGCAGAGTTTTGATAAGATGAAAGCGGTTTTAAAAAAAGGGATTCATATGTGCATCTACCCCGAAGGTACCCGCAACCGCACTAATGAACCATTAAAGAAATTTCATGATGGTGCCTTTAAGCTGGCAGTGGAAACAGGAACAGCCATATTACCTGCTGTTATTTTCAATACCAGGAATGTATTGCCTGCCAATAAGGGTTTTTTCTTCTGGCCTGGAAAAATCGAAATCCATTTCTTACCGGCTGTAAAAGTGGAGAATCAGACAGCTGAACAACTGAAAGAAAAAATATTCGCTATTACCAAAGAATATTATACCACCCGTAAGATCAGTACGTAGAGAAGTACCTGTTTCGGTTGATCTTCAGGTCCTGCAGCAAGGAAGCTTTGGGGCTGATGGAGAAACTGAATGAGCGGGTATACCCTACCGGGATCACATTAATGGATAATTGCCAGCAATGCATATCCCTGTTAATGGACAAAGAGAGATATTGTACTTCACGGGTATCAAAATCATAACTGCCACTCC
This sequence comes from Bacteroidota bacterium, assembly GCA_029558715.1. Lineage (GTDB taxonomy): Bacteria > Bacteroidota > Bacteroidia > Chitinophagales > Chitinophagaceae > JJ008. Next base: position 4,110 of record JAKQEA010000133.1, read on the forward strand.
CCGATAATTTCCACTTTTCAGTAAGATTAAAGCCCCCATTAAAACTTATCCCTGAGGTAAAATCTTTTTCAAACCCGCTGAAATCACTTTTTATGATATTCACAAAAGACAACGAATAACTCAGGCTTAAGTTCCATTGAATATTAAAATCAACAAACTCATTGGGGTTTTGCTGCATATATTCCAGTAACCGTTGCTGATCGGCAAGTAATGACGGGTCATTCAATCTTTGATCAATATCTTTCTTTCTTTGTTCTTCTTTCTTTGGATCTTTTGGTTTACTCTGGAAATTGGTGCTTATTGAAATATTTCCGGTGGTGAGTCTACCCAGTTTCAATTTTCCGCCCTCCCATGCATATTTGGCAATATCATATCCTCTCGAATCAGTCTGGTAAGGATTTAATGTGGTACTGGCATTGATATTGATCTTTTCAAGCAACGTAGTGCGGAAGTAAATACTGATCGGCGAAAGATTCATTGAATCACGGATAAAATCGTATGATCCATTGAATCCAAAACCTTCAATCACTTTTACTTTTTTTACTGCCAGATCACCCGTATCCTTTTTTGACCGCCATTTCATTTCTACATTATTATCAACGCCAAAGTTCAACGAAGCAGATTTACGGGTAGATGCATTATACAAAAAACCACCTCCTATTTCATTGTAGAAAAGTACCCGGCCTGTTGTATCCACCTGTGTGCTTTTAATATGCCCTTTATTAAGGTCAGGAGTATAGGATAACCCCATAGTGGGCCTTATTACATGACGAAGGGCCATTACCCTTGATTTCTTAAACTGCACTGTACCAAACAAAGCAGTATTAAAGCTAAGTGAAGCACTACCCCGCTGATCAATGAACAATCCTTTGGAAGTAACCGTATCAACCTTCTTCAACGCAGCGTTCCATGAATAATTTGTTGTACGCTGTATCCATGTTTGCCCGTAATTGATTCCTGGTGCCACAATGATCCTTCCTCCCAGTATCGGTGGCAGTGAGAGAGTAATAGGAATGTTATGCTGTGCTGTCCATTGTGCTGTATCCAGTAAATACTTTAAGAAGGGCTTTACCCCATTTTGTCCATAACTGAGTGTGTCATAAAAACTGATGGTATTGCTGAAGTTTCCATTATAAGCCACCCCAAGTTTCTCATACCACTTAATGGTGCCTTTGCTGGTCTTTCTTTGAAACGGGTAAATATTACTAACTGTAAAAGCAGCATTTGGGAGGTTAATATTGATCAGCCCAATGGCATTATTCTGCGAATGGGTGGCGCTGATGGACAAATTAAAGGGTTTATTTCTCCATGCTTTACTATAGGTAATAGAGGAGCCCAGCAGGTTTTGATAATTCAGGAAAGTATTGCCGGGTATCAATTCATTATACTTAGTAGAGCCTGCATTTACATTGGCAGAAAAATTAACACCGGGCCTTGTTCTTGTATCCATAGTATGGCTCCAGCTGATATTATATACCTGGGTTTTTCCAAAATCCGGGTCCCCTTTGAAATTAACTTTGGATGAACGCATGGAAAGATTAAAACCACCGTTGTATTTATATATCTTCCGGTAAGTTGTTCGTAAGGAAAGTGCATATTCACCATAAGAAAATATATCAGCAGAGAGCTGTGCATCCCAATAATCATTCAGCACTTTATAGTATCCAAGCCCCTGTAATCCCAGTCCCCTTACTTCATCTGTCATGAATTGAGGACGAAGCAATCCTGAATGACGACCCTGGCTCAGGGGATAAAAACCAAATGGCAAATAAACAGGAACAGGTACTCCTTCAAACTCAGGGTGAGCCGGGCCTGATACGGCCAGTTTTTGATTGATCACTTTCATTTGCGGGGTAACAAAAGCAAAATGCGGATCATCGAGCATACAGGTAGTGAATCTTGCTTTCTTGATGAAGGTAGTATTCTCATTTACCTTTTTAGCCACTTCTCCTATCACCAGAATCTCACCTTGCGTGGTATAGGTGTTTTTTGTAAGGCCGATCTGCGATTTGAAGTTATATTGAATGGTATCACTGGTAAATTCACTTTCACCACTTTTGAAATGGGCTGTTTCAATCACCTCACCCGTACTGTCTTTACTATTTACCGCTGTTACCATTTGTTTTTCCTGGTCCACTTCTACTTTTGGTGCGGTTAGCGTAATATCCTTGTACTCCGTTTTTGTTTTTCCGTACAAGAATATTTTTTTGGCCTGTATCATCACCACCGCTGAGTCAGCAGCTTCATACTTCAGCGGTGCATCCAGCGAATCTTTTGATGTTTTTAAAGAGAAAGTATCCACTTTTTGTTTCAGGATAGAAGAATCTGCCCCGGGCAATCTGGTTGTATCAGTAGCTGCAACCTTCGCCTCTATTAATGAATCATTCTTATTGCCGGGTTTTGTTGTGTCTGATTGCTCTGTTAAAAGACTGTAAAAAAACCGGCCGGGAACACCATTAGCGGCTGTTTTCCACGTTAGTGTGCAAAATATAACCGCAGTCAGTATCCCGTATAAAAAGTAATTTGGCCTAAATTTGTACAGTTGCTTCATCAGGTAGGAGGCAAATGTAAATCTTTATCGATAGGCCACCTATGGGTAAGACCAAACAATTTGTGAATATTATGCCGACCCTGTGATAAAAAGTCCATCGGACGTAAAATGAAAAACTATGATCAAACGAACCTTTCTTCTCTTTCTTGCCGCCGCATTCATCATTAGCTTTTATTCATTTGTTGAAGACGATGCCACTACCAGTGACAACCGTAAACAGAGAGTGATCAAAACTATCGTCATTGATCCCGGCCATGGAGGCAGTGATGCGGGGGCCAAAGGACAATATTCCTATGAAAAAGATATCTGCCTTGATGTGTCATTAAAACTGGGTAAGATGATCGAGAAGGAATTCCCTGATATCAAGCTGTTATTTACCAGGACTACTGACACCTACCCTGCTCTGCATGCCCGGGCAGATTATGCTAATGATAACAAAGGAGACCTCTTCCTCTGCATACATGTAAATTCAGCTCCATCCAGGCGCATGTCGGAAATTGTCGGTTATAAAACCGTAACGTATTATACCGGCAAAGGGAAAAACAGGAAAAAGAAAACCAAACAGGTTCCTCAATACCGTTATTATACATTACCAAGTAATGCCAAGGGAACTGAGACCTATATCTGGGGAGCCCACAAAAGTGAGGAGAAGGAACTGGCTGTAAGGGAAAATGCCCCCATGCTGGCAGAAGAAAATTTTGAAAAGAATTATGGAGGTATCGACCCTAACTCACCTGAGTTTATTGCTTTATCGTTACTTAAAACAAAACAATACTTCAAGCGCAGCGCTACTTTAGCCGGATATGTGCAGGATGAATTTGTAAAAGTAGGCCGTGTAGATCGTGACGTAAAGCAAAGAGGCGTTGGCATCTGGGTACTCCAGGCTACAGCTATGCCAAGTGTCTTAATAGAAACAGGTTTTATTTCAAACCCAGAGGAAGAGAAGTACCTGAACAGCGAGGAAGGCCAGACAGAACTTTCTGAGTGCATAATAAGAGCATTAAAAAAGTATGTAAAATGGCTGGAAGAAAAACAGGAGGATGATAAGAAAGACGAAAAAGATGAAAAATCAAAAGATACAGACAGGAAAGCCACAGCTGCAAAGACAAAAGAATTCCTCGAAATGGTTGAAGCCAACGAAAAGAAGAAACAGGCCAAATAAATGGTGATTTTATAACCGAAGAAGGATGGACAGATGTTCATCCTTCTCTTTTTGCCATTACTGAACCGTTTAAAAATAATTAGCTAATTTGGCATCCGATAAGACCTGGTCTTACCAAAAGTATTGGAATGAAAATCAGCAACGAAACCAAAGTAGGTATACTCACCATCGCCGCCCTTACGATCCTCATTATCGGCTTTAATTTTTTGAAGGGAAAAGATGTTTTTAACCGCAGCAAAAAGATCTATGCTGTATTCACCGACCTTGGTACACTTGAAAAGTCAAACGAAGTAAAGATCAATGGCCTTCCCATCGGAACAGTATACGAAAAAAGAGAAAAAGATAAAGACGTCAGCGCTATTGTTGTCACTATCAATCTTACCCGTGATATAAATATTCCAAAGAATTCTGTTGCTTATATTTCGTCCGGCCTGGTGGGCTCTTCTTTTATAGTAATTGAGCGGGGCGATTCCAAAGAAATGATGAAATCCGGTGATACATTAGCTACAAGAACAGAAACGGGTATATTAGGTGATGTGAAAGCACAATTAAATCCTACTCTCGCCAAAGTAAGGGATGTGCTTGATTCCTTACAAAGCACCCTGAGTGGTGTGAATGGTATGCTTAATTCAGAAAACAAAGGCTACCTGAAACAGACACTGGCAAACCTGAGCAATGCCAGCAATGCCCTGAATGGTTTACTGGATAATCAAAATGGTGCTTTGGCCAAGACATTAAACAATGCCCAGGCTATTTCCGAAAGCCTGAAAAGTAATTCGGCTGACATAACAGCCACTATCGGGAATGCCAAAACTGCTACAGAAAAGTTAGCGGCTTTGCAATTGCAGCCGACTATTGATTCGCTGAATGCCATGATATCGCAGCTGAAAGTAACGGCTGCAAAACTTTCCAGCAACGAAGGATCACTGGGAGCCCTGATCAACGACAAGAGTCTTTATAATAAACTCAACGATGCTATCCTTAGTGCTGAGATATTAATGGACGATTTGCGTACCCATCCTAAACGCTACGTTAATCTTTCCATTTTTGGAAGAAAAGATAAAAGCGGCCCATTAACTTCGCCTGCGAAAAAAGATACTGTACCGGCGGGGGGTAACTAATGCGAAACCTTATTTTCTTTGTTATTTTTATTGTTGCAGGGCTTTTAATAAGTCCTGTTATTTCTTATTCCCAGGTCACCCCCAAACTGGCCCCGGTAACAACTATAGCTCCTACCGCCCCCGTTGATACACTGACTGATATTGAAATTCTTGGCGCAAGACACCTGACAATATTAAAATTAAACGATAGCACCACGCTTCAGATATTAGCGGGTAATGTAAGACTGAAACAAGGAAAAAGCCTTTTCAAATGTGACAGCTGTGTACTAAACAATGACAACAAAACTTTTGAAGCCTGGGGTAATGTACACATCAATGATGCTGACACTATAAATGTATATGCCAATCACCTTCGATACCTGATCGACAGAAAAATTGCTTACCTCGATGGAGGCGTAAAACTAACTGACGGTAAAGGCACTCTTACCACTCCAGACCTGGAGTATGACATGACAACAGATATTGGTATTTATAAGAATGGCGGGAAAGTGATAAATAAGAATACGGTCCTTACCAGCAAGGAAGGATACTATTATGCGGGGCTCAGAGATGTTTACTTTAAGAATAATGTAGAGTTAAAAGACCCGGCCTATTATATCAAAACAGATTCACTGATCTATAACACACAATCACAAACAACAAGATTTATTGCCCAAACTTTTATAAAAGACAGCAGCGGTAGGACGATTGAAACAAGAGAAGGCTATTATAATATGGTAACCGGCAAAGCAGAATTTGGTCAGCGTCCGATAATTAAAGATGGCAAAACAACTATCATTGCAGATAAAGTGGCTTTTAATGACAGCCTTGGTACATCACAAGCCATCGGTAATGTTATTATTGTAGATTCTGCACAAGGCACCACCATAGTAGCAGGCGAAGTTTACCGGGATAATAAAAGAGATCGTTTACTGGCAACCCGGAAACCACTTATGATCATTAAGCAGGATAATGATTCTATTTATGTAACGGCTGATACGTTATTCTCTGCCCGCCTCAGCGATTTGTACGGTGCAAAAGACTCACTGGTAAAAGACACCGTGAAAGGAGTAAAAGTGGTAAGCCTGGATAATAAAAAGAAAGACAGTACAGACAGGTACTTTGAAGCCTATCATCATGTACGGATCTTTGCCGATTCAATGCAGGCAGTTTGTGACAGTTTATTTTACTCTTTCAAAGACTCTGCATTCCAGCTTTACCAGGACCCGATACTCTGGTCAAAAGAGAGCCAGATAACAGGTGATACTGTTTTTGTATTTACTAAAAACAAAAAAGCCGACCGGGTGAAAGTCTATGAGAACAGTTTCCTGGTCAACAAAACAGATCCGGAAGTTTTCAACCAGATAAAATCTATCCGTATGGATGCTTATTTCAAAGATGGGACAATCGATTCGGTGCGGGCAGCGGGCTATGCTGAATGTATATATTATTTACAGGATGAGGACAGTGCCTACACCGGCATCAATGAATCAAAATGTGATGTGATAGATATTTATTTCAAAGACCAGGGATTACAGAAAGTAGTATTTCGCAGCAGTGTTACCGGCACTATCTGGCCGATAAAACAAAAGTCTCCTTCTGAAATGCGGCTGCAAAATTTTCGCTGGCTGGAAGAACGCCGGCCAAAAAACAAATACGAATTGTTTGAGTAAGTGTACTTTGCTGAACCCGGCACACTTTTGCATTTTCTTTAGACTTTGATGGCATCATTTTCGTTTAGAAATGAACAAATCAAATCATCATGAAGAAAATAGTCATCGCCGTTCTTGTTATTACCACCATCAGCTTTGTAAATACTGCCTCGGCACAGGATTATAAAACAGCATTAGGTGTTCGCCTCAGCAGTTCCAACGCCATGGTCAACAATGCTGTCTCGGTAAAGCATTTTATTACTGAAAAAACTGCAATAGAAGGATTGCTATCCTTTGGCGATCCATTAGCCATAGGCGCCCTTGTTGAGTTTCATAAACCACTGGGCACACCTGGGCTTACTTATTTCTATGGAGCAGGCGGCTACCTGGCATTTCTTAAAACTGTTAATACTACCACACAAAAAACATCAACTGATCCAAACTTTGGTGCACAGGGTGTAATTGGTCTGGATTACAAGTTTGCGAATATCCCTCTTAACATTTCATTAGACTGGAAACCCGAACTCAATATTGTTACAGATATCAATTTTGAACCAGCGGCTATAGGTTTTTCAGCGAGGTTCACATTTGGAAAATAAAAGATACTTTGTTGCTTGTATGTAAGCTTCCCGTCTCACAAAAGTGAGACGGTTTCATTTTGTACTGGCCTGTACCAAATCTTGCCCTGTGCTTTATTCCCTCTCTTTCCACATTTTGCAAATATTTTCCGGTTTCTGCGTTTTTATGCAGGAATTGCCTTATTTTAGTCCTGCTAAAACTGACGGATGCTTAAAAAAGAAAGGCAGGCCTATATACTGCACCAGGTAAACCTTCATAATAAGGTCCTTTCTTCTTCTCTCTGCACAGAAATAAATGTGTCAGAAGATACCATTCGTCGTGACCTCCAGGAACTGGCTGAAGAAGGTAAAGTAATAAAAGTACATGGAGGTGCCCTTTCACATTCCTTCAATGATGTTTCGTTCCCGGTAAATGGTGTTTACTCGCAAAATCAAAAAAAGACAATTGCTCAAAAAGCCATAGGACTTATTAGTAATGGCATGTTTGTATTAACCAGTGGTGGTACTACCATCATGGAGTTGGCCCGTTCTTTACCGCCCCAGTTGAAAGCTACTTTTATTTCAGGAAGTATTCCTGTTATCCTGGAGTATATGCATCACCCCAATATTGAGGTAATTCTCATCGGGGATAAAATTTCAAAAAACTCTAAGATAACTGTTGGTTCTGAGGCCATTGCCAAAATAAAACAGATGAAACCTGATATCTGTTTTCTTGGAACCAATGCTATTGATGTGGAACATGGCATCACAGATAATGATTGGGAAGTGGTGCAGCTAAAAAAGGCCATGATCGACTCTTCTAAGAAGGTAGTGTGCTTAAGTATTGCAGAAAAAATAAATACAGTACAGCCGATCAGGGTTTGCGGAATTGATGATATCGATGTGCTTATTACAGAACTGTCACCGGGCAACCCTGTATTGAAGCCTTTCGTTGATGCAGGTATTAAAGTATTGTAAAACAAATTTGGAACTGCTTATTAATTATATCAAAAAAAAACAGCTATGAGAAAAATTCTCCGATTATTTCTGGCATTATCGCTGATGCTGCTTTTGTTGCCTCCATCTGTGCAGGCACAGGAGCGAACTATCACCGGCACCATAGTGTCAGAAGATAGCAAAACACCGCTTGCAGGTGTTACGGTTAGGGTAAAAGGTACCCGTCGCATTACGCAAACAGATGCGAACGGAAAGTTCAGCATTAAAGTAAATGCGGGTGAAACACTTCAGGTTTCCTATGTTGGTTATGTTACGACAGATATAAAGCCAGGAACTGGCGATACTGTTGGGATTAGTTTGAAAACAGCTGATAATACCATGGGAGAAGTAATTGTAACTGCCATGGATATAAAAAGAAATCCCCGATCATTAGGTTATTCCGTTCAAAAAGTAGATGGAGCTGAAATCCAGGAAACGCAAAGGGAGAATTTTCTAAATAGTCTCGGTGGCCGGGTTGCTGGCCTTACAATGGATCCTACTTCCGGAGTTGCAGGTGCTTCGACCTCTGTCGTACTACGTGGCTATAATTCTTTGTCACTAAGTAACCAGCCATTATACGTCATTGATGGGATAATAGTCGATAACTCAACAATAAATGAAACTTCTGGTGGCGGACAGGATATTGGTTTGGCTTCAGACCGGCCTAACCGTAATACCGATTATCAAAACAGAATTGCGGATTTGAATCCCAGTGATATTGAAACTATCACCGTATTAAAAGGACCAGAAGCTACTGCCCTTTACGGAAGCCAGGCAAGTTCGGGAGCAATTGTAATTACAACCCGTAAATCAAAAACAAATAAACTGGGTATTCAGTACGATAATAGTTTTCGTGTGCAAAAAGTTACCCGCTGGCCGGAAACACTGGACGAATACACAAACGGTACAAATGGCATTGCACAAAATGTATTTCAGTATTTTGGACCTGCTTACGCACCCGGTACTCAACTGTTTGACAACAAAGAATCCTTCTTCAGAAATGGTACTTCCCAGACACATAATCTTGGAGCAGATTTTGGTATAAAAGAATCAAAATTCCGTGTTTCAGGCAGCTATTTTAATCAGAAGGGTGTAGTTCCGGAGAACGATTTTAAACGATACACTGTTCGTATCTCAAATACCACTAAATTCTTTAAAGGAAAGCTGGAGTTATCTCCATCTTTTGCATACACAAAGTCTGACAATAACAAAGTGCTGAGAAGTGCCGGTGGTTATTTACTTAGTTTATTAATTTGGCCAACAACCAATGACATTACAAATTTTGAGGACCCTAATGGCGATAAACTCGGCCTCTTTAATTCTATCCCCAATAGTGATTATGACAACCCTCTTTTCAATGTTAAAAAGAACAGGGCTTATGATGAAACCGATCGGAAAACATATTCACTGGGTGTAAATATTAACCCATTCAAGTGGCTTTCATTAACCGGTCGTTTTGGTTACGATACATATGATATGGTTGGATACCAGTTCTATCATCCACAGTCTTTTTATTTAGCAAGAGGAACAGGCGGTACATTGGATAACTACTGGAGAAAATATGTTGGTTACAATCATACCATCACTGCCACTGCCAAGAAAAAGATTGGAAAAGACCTGGAACTTCGGCTGATGGGTGGTACCATGTGGCAGGATTATGAAACAAAGATGTTTGCCATATACGGCACCAATATTATTGACTCAGTAGGCGTGAACGGCAAAATGTATAAAGCAGGTACAATCTTAACAGATAGCGACTTAAAAGGTGTCGTTGGTGATTATATGGATAGCAGCATTACAAGAGTAAATACAAGACAACGACTTCTGCAAAACAACTTTGGACGTTATAATCAGAGCATATTACGCCAGTTTGCCGTGTTTGGTGAGTTCGCTGTCAGCTTTAAAAATTATGCCTTCTTATCCTACACTCATCGTTTCGAAGAAGCATCTACGCTACCTGAGCAAAACAGAAAGTATGATTATCCCGGGGGAAGCCTTAGCCTTATTATGAGTGACATTTTCCCGGCTTTAAAGAAAAATGGTGTTCTTGGTTATTGGAAACTGCGTACATCATTAGCGGGTACGGCCAGGCTTAATCCACCCTACTCTACTCAATCAGTATTCGTAAATAATTTTGCCAGTGGTGGAGGTTTCTCCTACGGATTTTTTAATAATAATGCAGACCTTGAACCAGAGCGTCAAAAAACATATGAATTAGGAACAGAGTTTCGCTTATTCAACAGCAGGTTAAACCTGGATATTACTTACTACAATACATTTAACAAAGGACAGATCATTAATGCATTCAGGCTCAGTTATGGAACAGGTTTCGTTTTAAATACTCAGAATGCTGCAAGTACCCGCAACCAGGGTATTGAAGTGGCAGTTAATTATGATATGTTGAAGAAAAAAGCTCTTCAATGGAATATGAGACTGAATTTCAACAAAATGTGGAACGAAGTGGAAGATATGCCACGAAATGTAGCCGAATACTATATTGCCGATACATGGCTATATGGAAATGCCAGAGGTGGATTGGTATTTGGTGGACCTACTACTACCATAACAGCTTATGGATATGCCCGTAATAATGCGGGGCAAATTCTGATAAATCCATTAAACGGATTACCGGTTGTTGATGCTGTATTCAGGGTAAGAGGGGACAGAAACCCGGATTTCACTTTGGGCTGGTTGAATAATTTCAGTTGGAAAAAGTGGAAGCTTAGCATGTTATGGGACCTGAAAGTTGGTGGTGATATATTTAATGGCAATAACATGTTCCTGACCCGCACCGGACGTAGTAAATTGACCGCTGACAGGCTTGTACCAAGGGTAATACAGGGTGTATTGAATGACGGATTGCAGAATACATCTAATCCTACTACTAATACAATTGCTATCACTCCTTATTACCAGCAGGATTATTACACTACCATGCCGGAAGAAGCATTCATTGAAAAAGGTGTTAACTGGTTCAGATTAAGAGATATTTCACTTAGCTATACTTTCTCATCCAATTTTATTAAAGGAGTTAAAAGCCTGAGTGCTTTTGTTACAGGTAATGACCTGATTTTGCTAACTAATTACAGTGGTGCTGACCCGATGGTAAATGGTAATACCTCAGGCAGCCGGGGAGTAGGTGCTTTTGGTTTTGATTATGGCACTTTACCTGCCGCACTTACTGTAAACTTTGGTATCAGGGCTTCATTTTAACCTTTTAAAAACTTAGAAATATGAAAAAAATATTAATAAAATTTTCTTTGCTGCCGGTTACGGCAATGCTTCTTCTCAGTTCCTGCAGCAAAAAGATTGACGAGGCTTTTTTAAACCCCAATGCTACCACGAGGGTTCCTATTGAAACCCTGCTACCAGGTATTATTGGTAATATGGTAGGCAGCTCATCAGCACAAGGGTCTGCTTATGGCACCGCCAATGACGGCTTGTATGTAGGAAGATATATACAGTTCTGGGCCACTAATACCACACTGAACCAATATGACAGAATGGGCGGCGCTACCGGAGCCAGTGATATTCTTGGTTCTGTTTGGGCCATGCACTATTATGGAATGGGCCAAAATTTGGGCCGTATGATTGACTGGGGTATAGAAGAGGAAAAATGGGATTATGTAGGTGTGGGATATGCCATCAGGGCATGGAGCTGGCTTAATCTGACCAATATGTATGGTGAAGCAATCTTGAAACAGGCTTTTGACCCTTCCCTACTTGTATTTAATTATGAAACCCAGGAAGAGATTTACGACGAAGTAAGAAGATTAAGCCATATTGCTATCGAATACCTGAATAAAACAGGCGGTGGTGTAAGCCAGGCCAACCTGGCCCTTGGTGACCAGTATTTTTATAATGGAGATGTAAACAAATGGAAAAAATTTGTTTACTCTGTTTTAGCCCGTTCATTTCATCTTACTAATAAAGGGGTCAATTACAAAGCTGATTCTGTATTATATTATTGTAACCTTGCTATAAACAGCAATACTGATAATGCCTATGCAAAGTTTGCTAATTCAGGTATCACCGGTACTTCAAATTTTTACGGGCCTTTCCGTTCTAATGTTGGTACTCTCAGGCAAACTAAGTTTATTGCTGATCTTATGTCAGGAGTTAATACAATGTTCCTGGGAGTGTCTGACCCGAGAGCTGCTTATATAATCAGGGAAAATACTAATGGCACATATAAAGGAGTTCGTCCCACCAAAGGAACAGACGGATTGGCAACTGCCGACCAGCCTCAAAATTTCTGGGGAGGAAGTTTTACCTCTACAGCTGCTCCGGGTAACGATAATGCCTGTCGGTACATTTTTCAAAACGGCTCTCCTTTCCCGATCATTACTGCTGCTGAAATAGCATTTACAAAAGCTGAAGCGCTATGGATAAGTGGTAACAAGCCCGGTGCACTTACCGCATATATTGATGGCATTAACCTCAGCTTTGATATGCTGACAGGCACCCCTGAGTATCACAGCAAAGTTCCTGCTGCATTACAAATAACACCTGCCATGAAAGCAGCTTACCTGGCAAACCCTACTGTTGTGCCGGCAGCAGCAAATCTTACTCTTTCGCATATTATGTTGCAGAAATTTATTGCCATGTATGGGTATGGCATTATTCAGACCTGGGTTGATATGAGAAGATACCATTACACCGATCTTGATCCTGTTACCGGTATGCAGGTATATGCAGATTTTGCTGCTCCTTCGGGATCAGATTTGTTTACGAATAATAACGGAAAGCTGGTTTATAGAGCCAGACCAAGGTATAATTCTGAATACCTTTATAATGTTGTCGCACTTACAGCGGTAGGTGCTATAGCATTAGACTATCACACAAAGGAACAATGGTTCTCACAACCTTAATAACTAACTATCAAACTGAATATATATGAACCTACAAAATAAAAACATATTAGGAGTAGCCGGAATAGCCGCAACACTATTCCTGGCATCCTGTACCAAGACTTTTGACGAAAAAGTAGAACAGCAACGGAATTTTAGCAACAGCAGTATTTTGCAAGTATATATGGGCACAGTAAGTGCTACCCGTAATTATGTATACGTGGATTCCAAACCTGTAAATGGTGCTGCTAT
>JAKQEA010000043.1 GCA_029558715.1 Bacteroidota bacterium
TTTAACTCTACTTTGTCAAATTCTTAAAAATAATGTTTTTTTAATCAACCGCTTATCCGGCGGCTGTTTGGTAAGGATGTAATCCAATAAATCTTCAATACTTCTTTTTACAAATTCCATGACGGATTTAAGTATTTGGATCACATCCTGCGTGGTCATCCATATTTTTTCCTGTTCATAAAAAACAATTTTTTCTTCATTTAAAAATAACTGCCCCAGCATGATCATGGACATATGCTTATGCCAGCTTTCTTCACTTCGGGTTTGGTATTCATTAAGCCCTAATTCCTTTTTGCCTTCCCTGAATGACTTTTCTACAAAATATCTTTTGCCTTGCCGATAAGCTGATTCTTTTAATGAAGCTCCGGGACAATGGCAAAAACTATATTTTACCGTACCGTCTTTGTCTTCCCTGATCAGCAAGGTTATCAATTGTCGTCTGTTGGTCAACGGGTTGAGCATATAAACATCTCTGCGGTGGAACCATGCCTGCAATTTTTTGCCGCCGCTTTGATGACGTACCGTAATGTACTTCCAGTCTCTTTGGGTCAGCGATCCTGCATACTTCTTTATTGATGTACCTGCCAAGTTAGGTTTAGGGTTTTTGCATTGCCTGCCACGGGCGCCTTTTTTCTTTGCCGGCACACGCATCTGGAATGGTTCCAGCCACACCTGTAGATTATCCGGAACGTCCGCTACAAATTCAATCTCATTTTTAATCAAATCCGCCAGCAGCGCCATATCCCGTCCATAGAAAGCATCAAAACACACCCAACGAACTTTTATCTTTAACCCCTTTATTACATGAGCGATGATCTCAGCCGCCTGATCAATTTTGCTTACCTCCTTTTGTATTCCGGATAGCCGTGCCTGTACCAGGTTTACCAGTGAACCTGCGCATAGCGCACCGAATACACCCACCTGGCTGTTCTCCGTTTTACCTAATTGTCCACAGTACTGCCTTTTGACTCCGGCAGAATGACGCCCTTTCTTAGGATTGCCGCACTCATCTATAATCAGACAGCTATCCGATGTCAAACCTAAACGCTCAAGCATTTGCCAAAACTGTAATGTAACCACATCCATTACCGATTGAAAACTCCACCTGGAGTGTGTAATGAAGTGATGTAACCGTTGCCCGTTAGACTCTTGCAATTCTTCAGCCATCACCTGGCAATTACGGCGGCGGCACAAGAATAAGCCTTTCAGGTAAATCCTGGCTGTGGACGATACATTGCGCGTAAGACTGGTAAATAAATTTTGAAAGCGAGAAATAAATTTGGGCAAACGGCTCCGGATGAGCCGCATTTTTTCTATTTTCGACCCATAAGTTTTTTTTATAACACCCCGTGAGTTTCTACTCGTGGGGTGTTGTTTTTTTCTGACCGCAAATTTATGCGTATTCCGCTTTCGACGTGCATTTCGACCCTAAAAAATTCAAAGAACTAAATTTGACAAAGTAGAGTTAA
>JAKQEA010000166.1 GCA_029558715.1 Bacteroidota bacterium
GGTGTCCTGAATTTTGCTTTATAGTTTTTCAGATCTTCCGTGGTAATGATACCGGTGCCTCTTTTCATTTCTTCGGTGATCAATCTTGCTGTTTCACCTTCATAAAAACCGGCAGCGCCATGTTGCTGTATTCTTTTTAATGTACCAGCCAGGTCTTTTTGAACCAGCGTATCACCTTTTTGCCATGCTGTATTTTTAACAAAGACCGGTGTTACAGTATTGTATTTTACCAGGTCATTTTTGATATTGTTCAAACCTCTTGCTTCTGATGCAGAGATGGTAAATCCTTTTTCGGCAAGTTCAATAGCCGGCTGTATCAATTTTTCAAAAGGCAGCCTGGCATATTTATGCGATGCAAAAAGCCCGGCTACCGTTCCCGGCACACCGGATGATAAATGCCCGAGTTGACTTTTGTCGGTATTAGCATTTCCATTTGCATCAATATACATATCACGATGAGCAGAGCCCGGCGCCATTTCCCGGTAATCCAATGCCACGGTTTCCCCGTTGCTTAACCTGGCTACCATAAAACCACCACCACCCAGATTGCCTGCATTGGGATACACTACTGCCAGAGCAAGTTGCGTGGCAATAGCTGCATCCACCGCATTGCCTCCCATTTTCAGGATCTCCACACCCACCTTACTTGCCAGCGGATGAGCCGAAACAACCGCCCCGTTTTCAGCGATAACTTTTTTTACTCCGGAATAATTGTAGGCATTAATGGTGGGTGTAGCGGACGTATTCTTCTGCGAAGATTTGCAGGCAGCAAGGATCAGCAGCAGGAATAAAAATGCAGTAAACTTTTTTTGCATGTGGCGGGATTTAAATAAAATAAAGCTACAGAAACCGGTGCACTTAACGGTAATCAAAATTTGTGGTAATTAAGGCTTCCTTTGCTAACTTGCTGCACTAAAAAAATCAATATGCTCCGGAAAGGTATCCTATCGTTTGTAGCTGTTTTATTTGTTCTTGTAAGTACTGCGCAATTAAAATCTCCGGATGAGTTCCTGGGATATAAAGTGGGCACCCGGTATACACCGCATTATAAAATTGTAAACTACTTCAATCATGTTGCAGCCAATGCACCTTCTATGATGAAGCTGCAGCAATATGGCGAAACTAATGAAGGCAGACCCTTGCTGCTGGCATTTGTTTCTTCGCCGGATAATATGAAGAACCTGGAGCAGGTCAGGATGAATAATATCCGGCTGGCCAACCTGGCCCGTGACCGTGCTGCAGCAATAGAGGAAAATGCACCGGCCATAGTATGGTTAAGTTATAATGTACATGGCAATGAAACATCTTCGTCAGAAGCGGCCATGCTTACCGTATATGAACTGGTAAACCCGGCTGTCGCCAGAACCAAAGAATGGCTGAAGAATACAGTAGTTATTATTGATCCCTGTTTGAACCCCGATGGCAGGGACCGTTATGTAAACTGGTTCAATTCTGTAGTGGGTAAAAATTTTAACCCGCAACGGATAGCAAGAGAGCACCGGGAACCATGGCCCGGCGGCCGGACCAATCATTACAATTTTGACCTGAACCGTGACTGGGCCTGGCAAACACAGGTAGAAAGCCAGCAACGGATCAAAGTGTATAATCAATGGATGCCGCATGTGCATGTGGATTATCATGAGCAGGGCATCAATGAGCCTTATTATTTTGCACCGGCTGCTGAACCATTTCATGAAGTAATCACTCCCTGGCAGAGAGAATTTCAAACAACGATCGGAAAGAACAATGCAAAGTACTTTGACCAGAATGGCTGGTTATATTTTACCAAAGAACGATTTGATTTACTCTATCCTTCATATGGTGACACATACCCCACTTATAATGGTAGTATCGGCATGACCTATGAACAGGGTGGAATAGGAGCAGGCCTTGGTATTATCAACGAAGATGATGATACGTTAACGCTGGTGGACAGGGCGCAGCATCATTTCACCACTTCATTAAGCACCGTAGAAATATCTTCCCTGAATGCTGCAAAGCTGGTAAAAGAATTCCGTAAATTTTTTAATGAAGCGGTTAGTGCAGGCTTCGGTGAGCATAAAACCTATGTGGTGAAGTATGATGCTAAAAACCAGGAAAGAATGGAGAAACTCGCAGAGCTGCTTGATAAGAATGGTATACAGTATACTGCAGGAAGCGGTGCTGCTGGAAAAGGATTGAATTATTTTACCGGGAAGGATGAAGCTTTTACTGCCGGAGCAAATGACATTGTAATAACTGCCATGCAGCCCCGTTCAGCTATGGTAAAAGTATTGTTTGAGCCAAAATCAAAATTGGCAGACTCTGTTACCTATGATATCACTGCGTGGTCATTACCTTATGCGTATGGATTAAATGCGTATGCATCAAAAGAAAAAATGGCCGGTGCAGGAGCTTATAGTAATAAAACAAAAGCAGCTAATCCTGAAACAAGCTACGGGTATGTGATCCCATGGAGTGGTGTAAAGGCTGCAAAGCTGGTCGGGCACCTGCTGCAAAAAGGGATCTTACTTCGTTATGCAGAGCAGTCATTTGAGGTGAACGGAAATAAATTTGACAGGGGTGCTATTATCGTGTTGAGAACTGCCAATCAGAAATTTGGTAACAACCTGTGGAAGATCGTTCGGGAAACAGCAGATGCTGACGGAGTGCAATTATACCCGGTAAGCAGCGGATTTGTCGATAAAGGGTTTGACTTCGGCAGTGATATGGTGCATCCGATGAGAGCCCCGAGAGTAGCAATGCTGACAGGAGAGGGTGTTGGCAGTAATGCAGCAGGTGAGATATGGAATTTCTTTGATGACCAGTTGGATTATCCTGTTACACTGATCAATAGCAATGATGCAGGCAGGGCTAACTGGAATGATATTGATGTGCTGATTATGCCGGATGGCAATTATCGTTTTCTCAGTAATAAAGATGAACTGGAAATGTTCAAAGCATGGATCAATAAAGGAGGAAGAGTGGTGGCGCTGGAAGGAGCCGTAGGGCAACTGGCAAAAGCAGAATTAGGCATTAAGCAAAAGAAAGCAGAAGAGACAGATAAAAAAGAGAAGGATAAATCTGACAATTATGATGCACTGAAGGAATATCAAAGTCGTGAAAGAGATGCTATATCCGGTTTCACACCCGGCTCTATCTGGAAAGTGAAAATGGATAATTCTCATCCGCTGGCCTTTGGTTATCCTGATTTTTATTACACATTAAAAATGGATGATAATATTTACGAGTTCATTAAAGAGGGAGGATGGAATGTAGGAGTTCTCAAAAAGGAAAACCAGGTGGCCGGCTTTGTAGGAGCAGGCTTGCAACCCAAATTGAAAGACGGTCTGTTGTTTGGTGTATATGAAATGGGCGGGGGCAGTATCAGTTATATTACTGATAATGTGATGTTCCGCCAGTTTTGGGAAAGCGGTAAACTGATGTTCTGTAATGCAGTGTTCCTGGTGGGTCAATAATTTGTGAATTAATTTATAATCGTATCTTGTATGCATTCAAATAACCTTAACCAAACAACTATGGGAAAAAAATTATTAATTGCCTGTCTGCTGTTTACCAGCCTTATCGCCTGTAAGTCAAAATCAGCTTTTGATTACAGCCAGAATGTTGTGGCCAAAGAAAGAAGTCTTGAAAAGTATATTTCTGAAACAGAAGATAAAGTAGAAAAGTATGCAGATAAAGAACAATTTGACAGTATAGCAATCGCCGGGGAGAAAATGGAAAAAATGATACAGGATAAGATTGATGAGATCAATGCAATGGATGTACCAAAAGCCAAAGAAGCGGATAATTTCAAAGCGGCTATTATGAAATA
>JAKQEA010000044.1 GCA_029558715.1 Bacteroidota bacterium
GCCTGTGCATTGGCAATGACCTGCTTACCGTACGACTTAAAATCTTCAGAAAGAATTTCTCCAAATGCCACGGCTTTTGCAGCAATAACATGTTCCAGTGGTCCTCCCTGTGAGCCGGGGAATACAGCCAGGTCAAGCAACTGGCTCATGGTTCTCAGGTTTCCTTTCGGATCTTTTATACCCCAGGGGTTTTCAAAGTCGTGACGCAGCATGATGATACCACCCCTGGGCCCACGTAATGTTTTATGTGTGGTAGATGAAATGATATGACAATGGTCAAACGGATCATTCAGCAATCCTGATGCAATTAAACCGGCAGGATGAGCAATATCGGCAAATACGATCGCACCGATCTCATCGGCAACTGCCCGGATGCGTTTGTAATCCCAGTCGCGGCTATAGGCAGAAGCACCGCAAATGATCATTTTTGGTTTTTCCGCTCTTGCTTTTGCTTCCAGTTGTTCATAATCCACGATGCCGTCTTTGGTAACACCATAATGAAGGGCATGGTAGGTTTTGCCACTGAAGTTGGCGGGACTGCCATGGGTCAGGTGTCCTCCCATACTGAGATCAAGGCCTAAGAATTTTTCGCCGGGTTTCATCACAGCCAGGAAAACGGCTGCATTAGCGGAAGCCCCGCTGTGCGGCTGCACATTTGCCCAACTGGCATTAAATACTTTTTTTAACCTGTCGATAGCAATGTTTTCGATTTCATCCACTACCTCGCAACCGCCATAGTATCGCTTGCCGGGATAACCTTCTGCATATTTGTTGGTGGGAACAGTTCCCATTGCCTGCATTACCTGCAGGGAAGTAAAATTTTCAGAGGCGATAAGTTCAATACCGTTTCGCTGACGGTCCAGTTCCTTACGTATGAGGTCGAAAACAAGGGTGTCTTTTTGCATGCCGCAAAATTAAGAGAGTAGAAGGAATGAACCCCGGTAAACTATTCAGGTTTTTGTTTACTGTAAAAGTGCTATTTTCGATGGCTTTTGATTAGTTACCCCGGATTAAACTCCGGAAAAACATCGTTGGCTCAATAATGAAAGCTATCATACCAGTGGCGGGAGCAGGTACTAAACTGCGGCCTCATAGTTATACTCAACCCAAGGCACTCATTCCATTAGCAGGAAAGACGGTTCTAAGTATTATCATTGACCAGCTCAAAGAAGCAGGGATCAATGAGTTTATTTTTATTGTGGGGTACCTGGGAGAAAAGATAGAGGATTATGTAAAAAATAAATATCCTGACCTTACCGCCCATTATGTACATCAGACTGACAGGCAGGGAGTAGGACATGCCGTTCGCCTGACCGGAAACCTGGTGAACAAAGACGAAGTATTTGTAGTACTGGGGGATACTATCTGTGAGTATGATGTAAAGGAGGTAGTAAATAGTCCCGACTCGATGATCGGGGTGAGAAAAGTAGATGACCCCCGTGATTTTGGTGTAGCCGAGATCGATGAGGATGGTTATATAGAACATGTGGTTGAGAAGCCCCAGATACCCAAATCAAATATGGCGATGGTGGGTATTTACAAGATCAAAGAAAGTGAACAGCTTTTTCAATGCCTCGAGAATAATATCCGCCAGGGACTTCGCAGTCACGGTGAATATAATCTTACCGATGCGCTTGATTGTATGATAAAGAATGGTGCAAAGTTTAAATCTTTTAAAGTGGAGAACTGGTTTGATTGTGGCCGTAAGGAAACTTTGCTGGAGTCAAATGCACTTTTATTGAAGAAGTTTGCCCCGGAAACTTCTGCAGAACAGTACGAAAACTCAGTGATCATATCACCAGTTAGCATTGGTGCCGGTTGTATTATAAAAAACTCCATCATAGGTCCCAATGTTGCTATCGGAGAGAACACGACTGTGGATTATTCCATTGTCAAAGATTCTATCATCGGTTCCTTCTCTAACCTGTACGATATTGTATTGGATGACTCTGTTATTGGCAGTGATACCAATCTGCGGGGAGAGTCCCGTTCACTGAATATCGGTGACAATACAAGTATTGACCTTGGATAGTTAAGTCCCTGGTCATAATTATCTTTACTGCGCTAAAGACTAATGACTAATGACTTTTTTCTCTAATCGCATCACCAAACTTTTCAGTATTGATTATCCCATTATACAAGCTGGTATGATCTGGGCAAGTGGATGGCGGCTGGCTAGTGCAGTAAGCAATGCTGGTGGTTTAGGTATTATTGGTGCGGGATCAATGTACCCGGAAGTTTTAAAAGAACACCTGCAAAAATGCAAGGCAGCAACCAGTTCCCCATTTGGAGTCAACCTCCCTTTATTATATCCGGATATTGATAAGCATGTTCGTATAATTATTGAGGAGGGTGTGAAAATTGTTTTTACCTCAGCAGGCAATCCCAAAACATGGACCAGTGTGTTGAAGGAAAATGGAATTACGGTTGTACATGTCGTAAGCTCTTCCAAATTTGCCAAAAAAGCGGAGGAAGCTGGTTGTGATGCCGTGGTGGCAGAAGGATTTGAAGCCGGCGGACATAATGGGAGAGAGGAAACCACCACTATGGTTCTGATACCGGCTGTTGTAAATGCAGTAAAGATCCCGGTGATCGCTGCCGGGGGTATAGCCACAGGCAGGCAGATGCTGGCGGCCATGGTACTTGGGGCAGAAGCTGCCCAGTTAGGAAGCCGCTTTGTAGCCAGCGAAGAGGCCTCCTCGCATATAAGTTTTAAAATGGCAGTGATCAGTTCACAGGAAGGTGATACACAACTATCCTTAAAGAAACTGACCCCCGTAAGACTGCTAAAAAATGATTTTTTCAGGCAGGTGCAGGAAGCCGAATCAAAAGGGGCAACTATTGAGGAATTAACTACGTTATTGGGTAGGGCGAGGGCTAAAAAAGGAATGTTTGAAGGTGATTTGAAAGAGGGAGAGCTTGAGATAGGCCAGGTCAGCGCCATTTTAGATGATATTTTACCAGCCGGCCTGATAGTGAAAAATGTGTGGAAGGAATTTACGGACGGTTTGGTAAATCCGGTGAAAATACTCTAATTTTAAACCTACCACCAGAGCAAAGGGAAGTGCTGAAAGGTTATTTTACAACCATTCAAAAAAGTACAATGAAACAAAAATCTCTACTGCTGGCATTTTGCCTCTTGGGTTTTGTTGTTGCAAAAGCAAACAACGGACCCGGTGATGGCAAAAAAGATGAACTGAATGGCATTGTTGTGCATTCAGAAACAAAAAAGCCTTTGAAAGATGTGAGTGTTACAGCTTACCTCGTATCCAAAAAAGAGAAAATTGTGCTCAGTGATGATGAGGGGGGCTTTTCATTTGATGAATTAAAGCCCGGCACATATAAGTTTGTATTTGAAAAATCCGGCTTTAAAAAGATCACAAAGGAAAAAGTGGTTATAAAAACAGATGAAACTTTCCTGATGAAGATCGAAATGATAGAAATGAGTAATTTCGAGATCATGCCTTCTCCGTTTAATGTAGGAGGATTATAAAAACTAAATTTGCAATATAGAAAAGACCCCTTTCACTTTAGTGAAAGGGGTCTTTTGTTTTTCACGGCTGGTTTTGATAAATTTTATTGATCAGTCCATATCTATATCAAAATCGTCATCGGATTTTTCTATGCTGAACTTTTTATGTTTTTCCAGGAACTTACGATACTTATTATATGTCTGTTCAGATGCTTTCTTTTTATTGATAAAAAGTTCTCCATCCTTATGTTTCAGGGTGTAGCCTTCTTTTTTGTTGATCAGGCCATCACTCTCCAGTCCGTTTACAAACTCCTTGTATTCTTTTATCTCTGCTTTGGCTTTTTCAATTTCCACTTTAGCATTGGCTAATTCCTTTTCGAGTTTGGGGCCAAGGTCTTTCATTTCTTCCTGTACTTTTTGTAACTCTTCCTGCACATGTTTCATGTCGATGTTCTTTACTTTATCCATCTCTGCCTTCATTTTATCCCAGTCTACCTTCGCCAGCGACTCTTGTACTTCCGCTTGTATTTTGGCCATATCTACCTGCTTCATGGCATTGGTAATTTCAGTTTTGATATTATTCCAGTCTACCTTTGCCATAGATGCTTCCACTTCTTTTTTGATTTTATCAAAATCTACTTCTTTCATAGCCTGTTCTATTTCCAGCCTTATTTTATCGGCATCAATTTTTTTCAGGGCTTCTGAAAGTTCTTTCTGCATTTTATCCATGTCAATTTTTAAATCTGCTCCGTCCAGTTCTGCAAGCACATCATCAAGATCACGGACCTTTTTTTCCCTGTCTTTTGACTTTTTGGGAACAGTATCATTGGCAGATTGCTGGTATTGACCCGGAGACTGGCGGTGATCCCAGGAAACAAGCCCGATGGTAAGGCCTGCAGTAAGAAGAATTAAAAATAACCTGCCGGTTGTGAAGGTTGTTGGTTTCATAAACGAAAATTTTAAAGATTGTGTTTAAATTGTTTTTCACGAAATACTTCGTACCAAATATACGACTGATTTCGTATTATGAAACAATCCCGCCGGGAAAAGGGAAATTTTAACAAAAAGCCCCTTACCATAGGGGCAAGAGGCTTTACAGTGTGTATATTATTGTATCAGTTTTTTCGAAAGGCCCAGCGTATCATTTCTTTCCAGGTGGGCTTTTTGCCATACATTAGAATACCGGTGCGATAGATCTTTCCGGCAAACCATACTGTGAGAATAAAACCAAGTACCAGCAGTCCCATGGACAAGGCTAACTGCCACCAGGGTACTGTACCCGGAACCCCGTAGGGTATTCTTGCCATCATTACTATAGGTGAGCTGAAAGGGATAATGCTTCCCCATACCGCAATAGGACCTGTTGGATCAGATATAGCGGCTGTCATTAATGCAATGGATATAATGACCAGCATGGTGATAGGGAAGCTAAGTGATTGTGCTTCCCGCATATCTTCATTCACGGCACTGCCAATAGCGCCATACAGGGATGAGTAAAAGAAGAAGCCGGCCAGGAAATAAAACCCAAAGCAAAACAGTATCAGCGGCACATTCACACTGGTAAATATTTTCTGCATGCTGCCCACCATTTGTGTAGCCATGCCACCTGACCCGGATGCTTTACCTACATTGTATACAATCAGTATGAATGCTATCCATAAAAAGAACTGTGTTAAAGCTACCAACCCGATTCCAAGAATTTTTCCCAGCATCATCTGGAATGGTTTCACAGAAGAAACAATGACTTCAGCAATACGATTGGTTTTTTCTTCCATTACACCCATCATTACCTGCGAACCATATATAAGGAGTATAAAGTATATCAGGAAACCGGCTATATAACCAATACCTTCTGCTGTTTTAGCGTTGGCATTTTCATCCTGTATGTTTTTAGGTGTTACGCCAAGTTTCTTTGTCAGTATCTGTTGTTTTGTAAGGTCTATCTGCAGGCTGTCATTCTTGATATCACTCCAGATCCTGTTTAGTTTGGCTTCCACCGCTGCAGTAGATCCGCTGCCATATGATTTATTGGATTTAAAGAAAAGGCTGTCAGAGCCTTCTTTCCAGTCAATAGCCGGGATTACAATATAGCCATCATAGCCGGCCGTTTTATAATCGGCAATTACTTTATCAGCGTTACCTTTTACAAGTGTTAGCAGTGAACTGTTATCAGCCTGATTTTGTTTATTAATAGCCGCTTCGGTAAAATATCCGGAAGAGTCGATGATTGCTACATGCAGATTTTGCTTGCTTTTTTCCGCAATAAAGCCCATGCCGAATATTAAACCCAGATAAAGCAATGGGAACAAGAGGGTAGAAATAATAAAAGTTTTCTTCCGCACCCTTGTCAGGTATTCTCTTTTTATGATAATCCAGATCTTATTCATGACAGATGGTTAAATGGTAAATTAATTTATGCCTCTATTTTTTGAAATTGACGGGCAGTGGGTGTCCCTTCCACCAGTTTGATGAAAATATCATTGAGTGAAGGCAGTATTTCATTGAAAGATTGAATGGCAATACCCTGTTGCAGCAGGTACTGCAACACAGCATTCGGGTTTTGCCCTTCTTTTATCCGGATCACATGTGAGTGATCTTTTGACCCGATCAGCTCAAAAGGTGTCATACCGTTTAGTGATGATAAGGTCTGTTCAGAGCCAATACTGAACAGGTTTTCTTTAAATTCCTGTTTTACCTGCTTTACGGTTCCGTCCAGTATCTTCTTTCCTTTATTCACCAGGACAATATGATTACAGATCTCTTCCACCTGTTCCATGCGGTGTGTACTGAATATGATGGTAGAACCACTTTGGGCCAGGTTGAATATTTCATCTTTGATCAGGTTACTGTTTACCGGGTCCAATCCGCTGAAAGGTTCATCGAGGATAATAAGCTTTGGTTCATGTAATACAGTCGTGACAAATTGCAGTTTTTGTCCCATTCCTTTTGAAAGATCTTCTACTTTCTTGTTCCACCAGCTTTCCATTTCAAATTTGATGAACCATTTTTTGATCTTAGCCATGGCATCTTTATGGCTGAGCCCCTTTAACTGCGCCAGGTACATGGCCTGTTCGCCAATTTTCATTTTCTTATACAAGCCCCTTTCTTCGGGCATGTAACCGATATAACCTACATCATTAACAGGGTCAAATTTTTTGCCATCAAAGATGATATGTCCTTCATCAGGATAGAAGATACCGGTGATCATTCTTATCAAAGTGGTTTTTCCGGCGCCGTTAGGACCCAGTAAACCAAATATCTGCCCCCGTTCTACTGTCAGGCTGATATCATCAACTGCTTTTTGAGTGGCAAAGTATTTCTTCAGATTTTGTAATTCAAGAATAGCGGCCATAGTGATGGTTTTGGAATGTAAAATTAGTTCTCCTGATGAAATGATGGGCTGAAATCGGTAAGTGGTGGTTATACCAGTGCAAACTGCTTAAACTGTAGTGTGAATTATCAGCTAATGAACAATTTTATTTGTCTCGCCACTCTTTCCCCATCCATAGCAGCGCTTACAATACCCCCCGCATAGCCTGCACCTTCACCACAGGGATATAAGTTCCTGATTTGCGGATGTTGTAGAGTAACCGGGTCTCTTGGTATACGAACAGGGGAGGAGGTTCTTGATTCTGTTGCCACCACAACAGCTTCATTGGTGAAGTATCCTTTCATCTTTTTCCCATATTCCTTAAAAGCCAGTTGCAGGCTTTTATGAATAAATGGTGGTAATACCTCTTTTAATAAAGAAGAGCTGACACCTGGTAAATAAGAACATGCAGGCAGGGAGGAAGAAATTTTATTTTCGGCAAAATCAACCAGGCGTTGGGCTGGTGCCACAAATTTTCCTCCCCCTGTTTCAAATGCTTTTTTCTCTACGGCTTGCTGAAAGAACATAGCTGCCAGCGGGCCATGCTGTTTGAAGGATTGAAAATCTTTTTCTTCCACTGTTACCACAATACCACTATTGGCAAAGGGGTTATTTCGTTTAGAAGGGCTCCATCCGTTTACCACCAGTTCACCCGGTGAAGTGGCTGCGGGAGCAATAATGCCACCCGGACACATACAGAATGAAAAAACTCCTTTTCCATCCACCTGCTGCACCCAACTATAAGATGCCGGTGGCAGGTATTCACTTCGGATATCACAATGATACTGGCTGCTGTCAATAAGTGATTGAGGATGTTCCACCCTCACACCCAGGGCGAAGGGCTTTGCTTCAATAAGTATTTTTTTAGCATGAAGTAAACTGAAAATATCCCTGGCGGAATGGCCGGTGGCAAGAATAAATGCATCAGCTTCAAAATAGTTTCCATCTGCTGTCTTTACTCCTGTTATCCTTTCATCCTGAATATGGAAATCAGTCACTTTCTTTTCAAATAAAAATTCTCCGCCACAGTCCAGGATTTTATTTCGCATGGCAGTGATGATCTGCGGCAGTTTATTAGTGCCGATATGCGGATGAGATTCGTATAAAATCTTTTCTTCAGCCCCAAAATGAACGAACAGGGCAAGTATACGGTTGATATCGCCCCTTTTACTGCTGCGGGTATACAATTTCCCATCACTATAGGTACCGGCACCGCCTTCGCCGAAGCAATAATTGCTGTCGGGGTTCACTTCCCCTTCTTTATTCAATAATGCAAGGTCCCTTCTCCGGGCTCTTACATCTTTTCCCCTTTCCAGGAGGATTGGTTTAATGCCAATTTCAAGCAGCTGCAATGCGGCGAATAAACCAGCTGGCCCGGCACCAATGATAATGACTGTTCGTACAGCTTTTTTTACGTCTCTAAAATCAAAAGGAATTAATTCTCTTTGCTGAAAAGGTTCGTTGATATATACTTTCAGAGTGAGATTGATCCAGGGTTGCCTGCTGCGGGCATCTATTGATTGTTTCAGGATATGAAAACCGCTTATAGCAGTTGTTTGTACTGCTTCAGCGCTGGCTATATATTTTTTTATGATAGCTTCATCTGCTGCTTCAGAAGGCAGCAATTTAAGAGAAATGTCTTTTTTCATATTGTCAGGTTTTTATCCTGAAAAATCTTATACAAAGATGCAAAGAAAATTCCGGGATAATTTTTTCATTTTTTTGTTATGAAAGTAAAATAGTAATACCTTCAAACGAGTTGGACAATTATGAATACAAGGTTATTTTCTTCAGCGGCTCTGATACTATTTCTACTGGCAGGTATTTCCTGCAAAACTCCTTACCAGAGTCAGTCTCTTCAGTACAAGGGATACCGTATCAGTAATACACAACAACAGGATTCGGCAGTTCTTGTTTTTTTAAAACCATACAGTGATAGTGTGAACAGCAGTATGAATGCAGTAGTGGGTATTACTGAAACGAGTCTTGAAAAAAAACAACCTGAAGCGACGTTGGGTAATTTTATGGTGGATGCATTTTTAATAATGTCAAGGGAAAAGTATAACACAGAAGTAGATGTTGCTTTTGTAAACTTTGGCGGAATCCGCCTGACCCAATTACCTGCAGGCAGTGTTACAAGAGGTAAGATTTTTGAGTTAATGCCTTTTGATAATTTATTAATTCTTCAAAAAGTGAAAGGCAGTGTACTGCAACAATTACTGGATCTTACAGCTTACGGGGGAGGCTGGCCAATGGCGGGATTAACCATGCAGATAAAAGATAAAAAGGCTGTCAATGTAATGATAGGAGGCAAACCGATAGATCCTGACCGGGTGTATACGATCGCTAATTCAGATTTTATCGCCAATGGAGGCGATAATGCTGATATGCTTCGCCCTATTCCGCAAATAACGAATGGCTACCTGATGAGGGATGCTATTTTTGATTATATCAGCAAATTGAAAAGCCAGGGTAAAAATATTACTGCAACCATAGAAAACAGGGTTACCAATGCTCAGTAGAAAGAAGTTTATCAGGCAGGCCGCCTTATCAGCAGGGGCGCTAATGGCGGGACCTTCCATAATGGAAGCAGCCGGGTATCTAACCCCTTTGAAACTGACCATTTTACACACCAACGATACGCATAGCCGGCTTGAGCCCTTTCCCATGGATGGTGGCCGTAACCAGGGATTGGGAGGAGTGGCCGGGCGGGCCAGGCTGATCAACCAGATCAGGAAGGAAGAAGAACATGTATTGCTCTTCGATGCAGGTGATATATTCCAGGGCACTCCTTATTTTAATATATATAAAGGAGAACCTGAGATAAAGGCAATGACATCATTAGGCTATGATGCCTGTACTATCGGTAATCATGATTTTGATGCAGGAATGGAAAACCTTGCCATGCAGCTTACCAGCCATGCCAACTTCCCGATGCTTGTTTGCAATTATGATTTTGCCGGCACACCGATGGAATACAAAACACAACCGTATAAAATTTTTAAAAAAGGCCAGTTAAAGATTGGAGTGTTTGGTGCAGGCATTGAAGGAAAAGGATTGATACCGGATAATTTATTTGGTGCTACAAAATACCTTGACCCGGTTCAGAAAGCAAATGAAGTAGCGTATGAACTGAAGAAATTTAAATACTGCGATATGATTATTTGTTTATCACATCTCGGTAATCAATACAAAGGAAGTGACAAAGTAAGTGATGAAGTACTGGCGAAACAATCAGAACATATTGATCTGATCATCGGCGGGCATACGCATACATTTTTAGATGCGCCGGTAATATACAAAAATAAAAAAGGTAATGATGTGGTGGTGAATCAGGTGGGTTTTGCAGGTATTATTTTGGGAAGGCTTGATTTTGAATTTTCCAAATTTTCAGGCCAAAAATTAGCAAAAAGCCATACAATTTCTGTTTCACAAAAATCAGGGGGATAAAAATTTTTTTTTAGAAAAGAAATGGTGATATTCGCCTCCCTGTCCAACTTTTTTAATTGACAATGTGCAAAGATTTTTAATGGACAAACTCAGGAACAACTATAGTTAATACGACATAAACTGCTTACTGACTGATGGAGAAAAATGCTGAAAAAATCTGGACGAATTGTTTAAAGATCATCAAGGATATTGTTGAATGGCAGCATTACAAGACCTGGTTCGAACCTATCAAACCTGTATCGCTAAAAAATAATGTTCTCGTCATCCAGGTTCCCAGTCAATTCTTTTTCGAATATCTCGAAGAACATTATGTAAATTTATTGGCAAAGACTTTGAAGAGAGAATTGGGAAAAGAAGCCCGTCTCGAATATCGTATCATGGTGGACAGTGGTAACAGCAAGAACAAACCTGTTACGATGGATGTAAGCGGGCAAGGTTTTAAAACTTTTTCAAATAACGAAATGGATTTTCCTTTAGTCATAAATAATCCTGTTAAGAATCCCTTCGTTATACCGGGTCTTAAGAAAATGCAGATCGACCCGCAGCTGAATCATATCTATACATTTGAATCTTTTATAGAAGGTGATTGTAACCGGGTAGCCCGCCGGGCCGGTAAAACAGTGGCCGAAAAGCCGGGAGCCAATTCCTTTAATCCGCTGGTTATTTATGGGGGTGTAGGATTAGGCAAGACTCACCTGGCACAGGCAATAGGAAACGAGGTTAAAAGATTGCACCCTAACAAGGTAGTATTATATGTAAGTTCCGAGAAGTTCATCAACCAGTTCATGGATCACAGCCGGAACAATGCAATAAATGATTTCATCCATTTTTACCAGCTTATCGATGTACTGATCATTGATGACGTACAGTTTTTTGCAAAGGCTGAAAAATCACAGGATGCTTTCTTTGCTATATTCAATCATTTGCACCAGTCACATAAACAACTGGTACTTACTTCGGATAAATCGCCGAAAGACCTGGAGGGTGTGCAGGAAAGATTACTGAGCCGTTTCCGCTGGGGCCTCAGCGCTGATCTGCAGGTACCGGAGTATGATACCCGTATAGAGATACTGGAGAAAAAGATGAAGAATGACGGCCTGGAGATGCCTAAGGAAGTGGTTAAGTATATAGCATACAATATAAGTAATAATGTAAGGGAACTGGAGGGAGCATTAATATCACTGTTGGCACAATCTTCGCTAAACAGAAGGGAAATAGACCTGGACCTGGCAAAGAAAGTGTTACGGAATTTTGTAAAATCATCAAGCAAAGAAATTACGATCGAAACCATTCAAAAAATGGTTTGCGAGTACTTTGATGTGCCATACGATAAACTGTTGCAGAAGACCCGCAAAAGAGAGATCGTACAGGCCCGGCAGATCACTATGTACCTGGCCAAGGCCTTTACTAAAAACTCATTAAAAACCATCGGGGAGCATTTCGGCGGCCGTGATCATACCACTGTCATTCACTCTTGTCAGACCGTGAAAGATCTAATGGATACAGATGGTGTATTCAGGGAGAATGTACTGGAATTGCAGCAGAAAGTACAACTGGCTGCTATGTAAAATACTACTGGACGGTTTCAAGGATATTGAAACAAAATCACCCGGTTTGAAAGCCGGGTTTTTTATTGCAGTAAAATGAAAAACACTGTTGGAGAAAGCCAATTAATCTTTATTTTTGCTGCCCGCCCGGGAGAGGTGCCTGAGTGGCCGAAAGGGCCGGTTTGCTAAACCGTTGTACGGGCTTAAACCTGTACCGAGGGTTCGAATCCCTCCCTCTCCGCAAAGCCTCCGAAATTCGGAGGTTTTTATTTTATAATATTTTGTACGGTCATAAAGCTGTTCCGCCGCGGCGGATCGAATCCCTCCCTCTCCGCAAAGTTCGGCTCAGTATTTACTGAGCCGAACTTTTTATTATTTGCACCCAACTGCAACATTTGATTTTATTGCAGCAGGTTATATATGATTGTTTTTGTTTTGGCCAGGGTTTCAATAACATTTTTAATTGATAAATCTTGTAGAATAATATCATTTTTTTGCCTGATCAATGATTTTTATCCCCTCAAAATGTTCATTTATGCCCATGAAAAACTTAATGCTGCAAAGAGCTTTCTTTTTTTGCTTTTCAGGATTTTAAATGATAAATTTGGCCTGCAGTAAATGTTAATTTTCAGTTTAGACAGGTAATCGTTTTTTCACCCAACTTTCGCTTTTTAGTAGATAACAGACTGCAGGATTAGTAGCTAGCAATCTTCTCATAAGCCTCCCGGCTCATGAACTATTGTTATATGCTGATTACCGCCCCGCTTAGAATGCTGTTAGTGACATTATCCTGAGAAAAAACTCAATTTAGCTTCCGTATCCGTTTGAATTATGTGTACCAGGTTCTGGTACAGGATTATCGACTTTGTTATTATTACTACAACCAAACAAGCTGAAATGAGAAAGTACATTGCTACGGGAACCAATTCTATCCTGGTTTTGTTTTTTGCGTTATTATTTTCAGTAAGCCAACTGAATGGCCAAACAACCCTGACTACTTTGCCAAATCCTCCTTATAACGGAGGCAACTCACTCGGTTCGCCGGCACAAGTAAGTTTTGTAATAGAAAATACCAACGGATTTCCGGTATTGCTTACGGCCATATCAAACTGGTGTACCACTACAGAAAATAATTCAATCTGGCAGTTGTACTATACAGCTTCTGCATTGTCTGGTTCGGCGACTGATGTAACAGCTGCTCCCTGGACATTGGCAGCAACTTCCTTAGCTACACCGGTAGTTGCTACTGGTATAACTCCATTAAATTTTCCCGGGTTGAGTTTTACTATTCCAGCCGGTACGGAATATCGTTTTGCATTACGTAATACAGGACCTGGTAATTGCCGGTATTCAGGAACGGGCAGTGCCATTGCTCCAAACACTTTTAGTGGTGGAGGTGTGAACCTTAAATTAGGAGACGTACAGATAGCCGGACAAAGTGTGGGCTATGGTGGTTCAGGAACCGCACTTACACTTACACCAAGATATTTTACCGGAGCCATCACTTTTGCACCAGCAGGCCCTTGTACAGACCCACCTGTACCAGGAACAGTAACAGCCAGCCAAAACCCTGTCTGCCTGAATACAAACTTTAACCTTACACTTGTCGGCGGCACCGGCGGTACAGGGCAAACTTATCAGTGGCAGATATCTCCTGATAATACCAGCTGGACTAATATTACTGGTGCTACCACTGCTTTCTATACTACTTCTCAAACATCAAGCAACTATTACAGGTGTGCCGTAACCTGCGGAGCCAATACAGTTAACTCTGCCAGTTTGCAGGTGGTTACCCCGGCTGCCGTATCAGGAACATTTACCATCAATAGCGCCTTACCAACAGGCGGAACCAATTTCCAGACCTTTAATGCAGCTTATAATTATATATCATGCGGAATCAGCGGACCAGTCATATTTAATGTTGATCCGGCTTCCGGGCCTTATACAGAACAACTGGTCATTAATCCTGTTCCGGGTGCATCTTCAACTAATACGATAACATTTAATGGTAACGGAAGAGTGTTGCAGTTTACTTCTACCAATACCAATGAGAGAGGAGTAATAAAGCTTAACGGGGCAGATCATTTTATCTTTGACAGTCTTACTATCAATGCTACAGCTACAACTACCACTGAATATGGATTTGCAGTGCAGTTGTTAAATGACGCAGATTCAAATATTGTGAGAAAATGTTCGATCAATGTAACTGATGCCCAGACATCTACAAATCATGTTGGAATCTCTATAAGCGCAAGCGCCACTTCCGCAACTGGTACCGGTAGTACCCAGTGTGACGATAATTTGTTTGAATTAAACACTATAACCGGGGGTTATTACGGAATTACGAATGTGGGCAGCACTACGGTGGCTAACCAGCGCAATAAGTTTATCCGGAATATCATTAAAGATTATTACCTGTATGGTATTTACACAAGTGGTACATTCAGTTCATTAATAGAGGGCAATGATTTTAGCCGCCCTGCCCGTGCCAATATTGGTACTGGAACTTCTTATGCTATTTATTTCACCTCACTCAGCACCAGTGCAAAGGTGAATGGAAATTACATTCATGGATTGCTTGATGTAAACACCGCCAGTACGAATGATGTTTATGGTATTTATTTTACAGGTGTAGATGCCCTTGCAGGCCTTGAGAATATTGTAAGTAACAATGCCATTTTTGATATCAAAAGCAATGGAACCATATATGGCATTTATAATTCCAGCTCCGACAATATATTTTATTATCATAATACTATTTCACTGGATGACCTGGCCAGCACTTCAACTGAAGTGACCCGTGGTTTTTATCAGACAACAGCCGCTGCCGGTATTGAATTCAGGAATAACCTGATTACCATTCGCAGGGGAGGTACAGGCCAAAAACATGGATTATTTTTTAATACCACCACATCAACAATTGTTTCTAATAATAATGATGTTTTCTTTACCCCGGCAGCCAATATCTTTTATGGTTCATGGGGTACAACCGGGCAGGCTACGCTGGCTAACTGGCAAACAGCTTCTTCACAGGATGCAAACTCCGCCTTTATAGATCCTGTATACACTAATCTGGCCCTGGGTAACCTGAAGCCTACAGCTGCAGGAATGAATGACCTCGGTGCACCGGTTGGAGTCACTGCAGATATTTTGGGAGTATCCAGAAGTGCCACCACCCCTGATATTGGTGCATGGGAATTTGATGTGGGTGGCTGTACGGCGCCACCCAATGCCGGAGATGCTACTTCAAGCATCAGTGTACCGATCTGTCCTAATGAACTGGTTGCACTGGGTCTTGTAAATAATACTTTTGGAACCGGTCAAACCTATCAATGGCAAACCGCCACAACGTTGGCTGGTCCATGGACAAATATTGGGCCTTCGCAGAATAATCCGGCCTATAGCGTCAACCCAACGGTTACTTTATATTACCGTTGTGCGGTTACCTGTAGTGGATCTACCACTTTCTCCACACCGGTAGAGGTAGTGGTAAATGCATTGTTCCCGGCAGGTACATACACAATCAATAGTGCTGCGCCAACTGGTGGCACTAACTTCCAGAGCTTTGCTGATGCGGTATTTGCTTTGCGTTGCGGTATTGCCGGACCGATAGTATTTAATGTAGTAAGTGGTTCCGGCCCTTACAATGAACAGGTGATTATCGGTGAGATCCAGGGAGCCTCTGCCACGAATACTGTTACGTTCAATGGTAACGGAGCAACGATCACCAATCTTTCAACGAATACAAATGAAAGAGCAGTTATCAAACTGAACGGAACGGATCATTTTGTTTTTGATAGTTTAACAGTGGTGCCGCA
>JAKQEA010000219.1 GCA_029558715.1 Bacteroidota bacterium
AACAGGCTTTTCAAGTTTTTGGTGCAATGGGTTTTCAAAAACATCCTCCTGTAAGCCAAACAAATCAGCTACTTCTTTCCATTTGAGGGATACATTATCTTTTAAAAAATTTAGCGATCGTAATATTTTCCGGGCAGAAATGAACTGGCGTAAAGACATATTCAACTACTTAATTAAAGATTATTTCTTAAAATTACAACGCTTTATCAGTTAATAGAAAATTAAATCCATTCTCCGTTGATCATTACCCTATCAATAAGATTAGAACCAAATGCATAAGGCAGGTAAGCCAGTGACGGAACAGGTTTGGTAAAGATCAGGTTTGCTTTTTTTCCGATGCTGATACTCCCAACTTCTTTTTCAAGTTCCATAGCATAAGCCCCGTTAATAGTAGCTGCATTGATAGCTTCTTCAGGCAGCATCTTCATTTGTATACAGCTCATGGCCATTACCAGGTTCATATTACCTGAGGGAGAAGAACCGGGATTAAAATCAGAGGCAAGGGCAATGGCACAGCCGGCTTCGATCAGTTTCCTGGCAGGCTGAAATGGCATCCGCAGGAAAAATGCGGCCGTAGGTAATAATGTGCCAATGGTGTTTGACTGAGCCAACGTAGTGATTGCATCATCATCCATTGTTTCCAGGTGATCAACACTTAGTGCATTCAATTTTACTCCTGTTTGTGTTCCTCCTGACAAGCTTAGTTGATTGGCATGTATCCTGGGCTTGAGGCCATAACTCATGCCCGCCCTGCAGATCATTTCTGTTTCTACAGGAGAGAAAAAGCCGGTCTCACAAAATACATCTATATAGTCCGCCAGTTTTTCTTTGGCAATTACCGGCAACATTTCATTCATGATAAGATCAATATACCCCTGGTGATTGTCTTTATATTCCAATGGATAAGTGTGCGCACCAAGAAAAGTAGCTTTGATTGGCAATGCCGATTTTTCTTTCAGTTTTTTTATTACCCGTAGCATTTTAAATTCACCTTCCACCGTTAACCCATAGCCACTTTTTATTTCAATAGCGCCTGTTCCCTGTTTACTTACTTCTTCCAGCCTTTTCCATGCTTTCGTAAATAATTCATTTTCTGATGCAGCGTTTAACTTCCTGGCAGAGTTCAATATCCCCCCTCCTTTGGCAGCAATATCTGCATAACTAAGCCCCTTTATTTTATCAACAAACTCTTCTTCCCTGCTGGCAGCAAATACAAGATGTGTATGACTATCGCACCAGGCGGGTAGCACCATTTGTCCTTCAGCATCTATAATATGACTGAATTTTGATGCGGGATGTTGAATTTCATTGCTGCTGCCTGTTCCTGTTATTATTCCATCTTCAATGATTAGATAAGCATTTTCTATGCAGGGGAGCCTTGCCAAATCCTTTCCACGAAGCAGTTTATTCTCCTCAAGTGTATTGACGAGTAATTTTATATTGGTAACTAAAGTGGTAGCCATTGGCTGCTAATTTACTTGTAAAAATGCAAGCAGCATCAAAAGAAATAAAAAACCGCCCTGTATGACGGCGGTTTTTTTACGAAAATGCGGAAGATATTAATATGGCAACAATGCTGTTTGTGTATTCCCTGCCGGACCTGTCCATTCCAGTTTCATGTAATAATAACCAGTACCGGGACATGAAGTGGCGTTGCCGTTAGCATCGAGTCCAAATGTAGCGGCAATATTATACATTGGTGTAGTATGTACTACTTTACCGCTTCCGACTCTGAAACTACAATCCTGTTTCAACACCAGTGGCTGGGTAATAGCAGTAATAAATGAACGACCAAAACGGTTAGTTCCCCATTCTGCAATTCCTGTAACAGATCCATCAGTGTGAGTACCGGTCACAGTGATAACAACTCCATTGTTATAAGTAAACACTCTTTGCCTGGCTACCTGCCATGTGCGTTGTGAACCATTATCAAAAGTGACAGACATGTTGCTGCTGGTGATAGTATGAGTAATAGTTCCTAAAACCGGCAGATTTATCAGCAATCCGCCACTTACATTGGTGTAAGTTTGAGTACCGTTTATAGTTATGCTTTTGTTATCACTAATGCGGGTGACTTTAAAATTCTGGTAGCTTACGCTAAGTGCTGCTCCGGCATCTTTCCAGCGAATACCCTGTGCCATGGATAAAACGATTACCCCGGTACGGGTGCGGTTACCAAGACAATTGGTACCATTATAAGTTATAGTGATTGTTCTTGGGTTAGCTAAAGTGTCCACTGTTATATCAGCGTCGCAGATAAGTGATTGAATTTCTCCGCCACGGCCAGAGAAAGCCGGTGTAACTTCCAGTGCCAGATTAGCATCATTAGCTACTGCATCTACTTCATTTGAAAATCTTGACTGGTCATCTGAATGCGCAGCGGTTTCAGCAGAATAATCCTGTGAATCTGAGCCTTCTTTTTTGCAGGCTGTAAACAATATTGTTAAGGAAAGAATCGAAATTACGAGGGATAGGATCCTTGGTTTCATAATTGGGTTTTAGATTGTTTTTATTAAAATGACAGACATCAGACGGTCTTAGTGACTGATTGGTTTAATGAAGGCTGATTATTTTACCAACCAAGCCATTCTTTAACGTCAGGGGAATGTTCTTAGTACTATTATGCAAAAGAAAATCTACTATTGAATAATTGAAAGTTTACGATACCAAACCTGCCCATTATTCACTTTTGAACAGACGTTTATACATCAGCCAATCTGTTTGTACATCATTGCCAAGAATAAACTCATGTTCAGCAAATTTCTCAAACCCCCATTTCCGGTAGAACTGAATGGCCCTTTCATTTTTTTCCCAGACACCCAACCAGATAATATCCCGGTTCATTTCCCGGGCAATGCTGATACATTTTTGCATCAGTTCCCGACCAACTCCTTTTCCGATGGATTTCTTTAATGCATATATCCTTGCTATTTCAATAGAAGTAAAGCCGTTAAATTCAGAATGTTTTTCGCCATCTCGCACTTTTGCATAGCCAATAGGTTCAGCATCATCGTATGCAAGTAAAAATATACTGCCGGGCTCTTCTGTTTCTTTTATCAACGTATCCCTGGAGAATTGCTCGTTCATAAATTTCTCCATGTCTTCAGATGTATTTGATTCTGCAAAAGTTTCGTAAAAGGTCTGACGGCTGATATCTGCAATCAGCGATGCCTCTGCCGGTAAAGCATAACGTATTACCAATTTTCCCATTTAAGAAAGCTAAATAAATTTTTTTATATGGCATTTATATTATTACCTTACTTATTCTTTCGCTCCCTATCGCAACATACCCTCTATTTCTTAACCACAAAAATCATCAAGACATGAGAAAGATTTTCCTTCTATGCTTGCTTATTCCTTTATTTGGGATAGGGCAAACCAAAAATGTGCTCAATTCATTCCGCATTTTCCCTAAACCAGAAAAGAATGCTGAACTTGAAAAAGCCTTAGCTGCGCATGCTCAAAAGTATCACACCGGCAACTGGAAGTGGCGGGTATTCGAGATTCAGACCGGACCTGATGCAGGGGGATTTCATGTAACCGAAGGGCCATTAAGCTGGGGAGAATTTGATTCACGGGGTGATTTAGGTGCCGATCATACGGCAGACTGGAACAAAAATGTGGCACCTCATACAACAGGTATGGGCTCTCAAAGCTACGGAGCTTTTAACGATGAACTCAGTACAGTTCAGCTAACAGATTTTTCGGACAAAATCATTATCAATCATATGTATCCCAAGCCTGGAAAAATTAACGGGGTTACTGATCTGATCAAAAAATTAAAGAAAGTATGGGTGGCAGGAAACGAAAGTGTAGCAGTTTATTCTGCTGTTTCCTCCGGAGAGCCTCAATATTCGCTTGTGACACGGCTGAAAGCAGGATTGAAAGAATTGGATCCGTCCTACCGCAAGCCATTACCGGAAAGATATAATACAGTACATGGAGAGGGTTCATGGAATTACTTTCTGGCCGAATATGCAGAACATGTAGAGAAAAGATGGAGCGAAATGCTTTTTCTCAGGGCAGATCTTGGTTCAAAATAATCACAAAAAAAGCCTCTTCTCACTGAAGAGGCTTTTAATTTTAACAACGATCTTAAAGATTTTCAATTACCATCGCAGAAGCACCGCCACCACCATTACAAATACCGGCAGCACCATATTTGGCATTATTAGCTTTCAATACATTTATCAGCGTTACGATGATTCTAGCGCCACTGCATCCTAATGGATGACCGAGAGAAACTGCTCCACCGTGTACATTCACTTTTGCAGGATCCAATTTCATTCTTTTGCTGTTTTCAATTCCTACTACTGCAAATGCTTCATTCAATTCCCAATAACTGATATCTTCCATTTTCAGACCAGCTTTTGCCACTGCTTTAGGCACAGCTAATGATGGCGTAGTGGTAAACCACTCCGGCGCCTGTTCTGCATCAGCATATGAACGGATCTTTGCAATAGGTTTCAATCCCAGTTCCTTTGCCTTGTCGGCACTCATCAGTACCAGGGCTGCTGCTCCATCATTCATAGTAGAAGCATTTGCCGCCGTAACAGTTCCATCTTTTGTAAAAGCCGGATTCAATGAAGGTATCTTATCAAATTTTACATTAAAGGGTTCTTCGTCTTTGGCAATAATTACCGGGTCGCCTTTACGTTGTGGAATTTCAACCGGAACTATTTCATTAGCAAATAAACCCTTTTCCCAGGCTGTTTGGGAACGTTTATAACTTTCTATCGCAAAGGCATCTTGTTCTTCACGGCTGATACCACATTCTTTTGCACAAAGTTCTGCTGCGTTGCCCATTGCTTTCCCATCATATACATCTGTCAATCCATCCTTTGCCAATCCATCGATTAGTGTTGTATTACCATATTTATTGCCCCATCTTACGCTGTCTGCATAGAAAGGAACGTTGCTCATACTTTCCATTCCTCCTGCAACTACTATTTCAGCATCACCCAACATAATACTTTGTGCTGCCTGTGCAATTGCTTTCATACCACTAGCGCAAACTTTATTAACTGTTGTACAATTTACTTCGTTGGGCAAACCCGCAAACTTAGCTGCTTGCCTGGCTGGAGCCTGGCCAAGATTTGCCTGGATAACGCAACCCATTAAAACATCATTCACCAGTTCTGGTTTGATACCCGCATTTTGTAAAGCTCCTTTTATGGCAACTGCTCCCAGTTGTGTAGCTGATAAATTTTTTAAACCGCCTCCAAAACTGCCCATAGGAGTTCTGACGGCAGCGATTATTACAACTTCTTTCATATTGTTTTAAAATTGAAAGACAAAGATAACGATTGTTAGTGTGAGCAGGATCCCGATATTTTGATTTTAATTGCCTGTGCCAGATTTTGGCTTTCTGAATTCTTTCAGTTTATCGCTAATGTAAATAAGCATGTCCTGACTGCTCGTTTTTCTGCAAAATGAATAAGATGGACGATATACATACATAAATAACCGTAGTGAATCACCTTCCAGTTTTGTAATGCGTTTTATCAACTCAACCGGAAAGCTATGATCTATATAATCCTCTTCTTCAAAGCGGGCCAGTCTTTTACGGAGAGCCCTTCTTTGTTTTGATTCCTTTGAAAAATGGCTAAGAGGGCTAAAAGATACTCCAAAGCCTGATGGAGTGTTTCGGCCTGTAATCCCAGGCTCTCTCTTTTCATACAATTGCCTGTAATATTCCCTTCTTTCTAATGAATCAGTTTGGTAGTTCCTGGCTATAATAGTTACCGGTTTTAGAGAAATGATTTTAACCTGCAGTGTAACATCATAGCTTGTGTACAGCATATAATGCTGAATTGTTACAGTATCTGGTTCAAACCCGGCGGTGATAAAAACCACCTTCTCTCCGTCTTTTGCCTTAATAGAATAATATCCTTTTTGGTCTGAGAATACAGAAATATGGCTATTAATATTGATGACTGATACACCTCCCAATGCCGAATCAGTAGTGGCATGATAAACCTTTCCTTTTAATATATCCTGTGAATGAATGATGGTACAGAGAAGTAATAACAGAAAAACAGCAGCAGCCCGAATAAACATTTTTAAAAATAAGCTGCTGAAATAACCTGGTAAATTTTAACCGGGAAAATATTTGTTAAAGCTGCCCGGTAAGATAACAATTGATTCAATCGCTTTTCAGATCTTCCGGGTCATTATCATCTTTATGTTGATCATGTCTTTTATAATCCCTGTTTAATTTGTCAATAAATTGTTTTTTATCTTTTTTATTTAACCGGTTAAGTACTATCAGCAGTAGAATTACTGCGATACCAATCAGCAGGTATACAAGAGTATTTTTCATTATGCAGGGTTAAATTACCATCCTATACCATAATCTTCTCCATGATTGCTGCTTCCGCCCCAGAAGCTGCCATGCTTC
The DNA here is from genome assembly GCA_029558715.1 of Bacteroidota bacterium. Taxonomy (GTDB): domain Bacteria; phylum Bacteroidota; class Bacteroidia; order Chitinophagales; family Chitinophagaceae; genus JJ008. The sequence continues at coordinate 6,401 of JAKQEA010000219.1, forward strand.
CAGTCAAAAAAAATAGCGTTGATCGGGCCACTGGTTCTGTCATCAAAGCTGAGGGTATATCCCATTTGTTTTAATTCATTCCTCACTTTTTCAGGTGTTTTGTCATGTAATAATATATTTCCTGGTTTAGGTTTTCGGTCATCGGTTTTTGTTCCGCCCAATGAAAGCCAAAGTTGGTTACTATTGATATTGGCAGCCTCAGTTGCCTGTTGTACATTCATTCCAAACTCAACTACATTTAAAAAAAATTGTAGCAGGTTTTGATCCTGTGTGTCTCCTCCCTGTACTGCAAATGATAAGTAGGGTTTACCATCTTTCAGCGCCAGTGTGGGTGTTAATGTAACTCTTGGCCTTTTACCCGGCGCCACCACATTGAAAGGGTTTAGTGTTGAGTCAAGTACAAAACTCTGCATACGCTGACTCATACCAACACCAGTATTGCCTGCAATACAAGCTGGCAACCATCCCCCACTGGGTGTAATGGACACTACCCAACCCTCTTTATCGGCTGCTTCTATGCTGGTAGTGCCCCGCCAGAGCCTGTCCATATATTCGTTATCAACCGATGCGCTGTTTCTTATATCATGCGAAGGCATGAAATTTCTTTTACTGGTATCCGTTACGAATCCTCTTTGTTTCATTAATTCCAGGTAAGGGTTAGTTTTCCCTTCAAAAGGGTAAGGGTCACCAGGACCAATCACGGCATCGTTCTTTTCGAAATTGATAAATAATGCTCTTTGTTTTGCATATTCTTTGCTCAGCAAACCTTTCATTGGTTCTTCCGGAGGAAAATACGGATCTCCATAATAGAAATCCCGATCTGCAAATGCCAGGTTCATTGCCTGGTAGAGAGTATGAATATATTTAGTGCTGTTATAACCCATAGCTTTCAGGTCAAAATTCTCCAGTATGTTCAAGGATTGAAGAAGCATAGGGCCCTGAGTCCATTGTTGTAATTTATATACATCAATGCCCTTGTAATTTACTTTCAGGGGCTCTTCTTCTAATGGTTTCCATTTGGCAAGGTCTTCCATAGTTATTAACCCACCCTGTTCCTGGCAACCACGAACAAATTCCCTGGCTATATCTCCTTTGTAGAACCTGTTATACGCTGCCATGATTGCTTCCTTACGGCTTTTCTTTTTCTTCAATGCTTCTTGTTCTGCCTCTACCATTTTGGTGAGAGTTTGTAACAGGTCTTTTTGAACAAATATTTCTCCTGCTTCCGGTGCCTCTCTCTTTTCTCCGGTATGTGGCAGAAAAACTTTTTTGCTATAGGGCCATTCTTTAATCCTTGCCTTACCTCTTTCCATACTATTGGCTGTTTGAGCTTCTATCGGGTAACCGGTAGCTAATTGCATGGCTGGTGCCAGTACTTCTCTTAAACTAAGTGTACCGTATTCAGCCAGCATATAACATAAACCACCGGGGGTTCCGGGTGTGGTTGCTGCTAACGGGCCATATTCAGGGGGGAAGTTGTATCCCTTATTTTTGAAAAATTCAGGTGTGGCTCCGGTGGGAGCAATACCCATGGCATTTATTGCAATTACTTTTTTGTTTTTAGGATTATAAAGTAATACCTGAGTTTCACCACCCCAGCTTAATACATCCCACATGGTGCAAGTGGCAGCCAGCATTGCACAGGCAGCATCTACAGCATTACCACCTTTCTGAAAAGTGATGGCTCCGGCTGTTGCTGCAAGGGGTTTCCCGGTAATGGCCATCCAGTTCTTTCCATGTAAAACCGGTTTCTGTGTCTGTTGTGCGATCACACCGTAAGAAGTAAATACAAGAAACAGGAGTACCAATTTTTTTTGCATACTGTTTAGTTTATTCTTTAAAGGTAAGAGTATGAGGATTTCCCCGGAACTACTGTTTAAAATCAGTATTTCTTCCTGCCAGGCTATGATTCTTATCACCCCCCTTTTCTTATCAGGCAAGATTGATTAATTTCAAAATAAAAATGGCCAGATCACATCATCGTAAGAAACACAAAGAGCATGTAAGACAGTTCAGGCATAGTCATGATATGGCTGAAAGCCCGGCGACAAAAGGCAAAGCAGCTAACATTATCATGATTGTTGGAGCATTGGCGGGATTTGCTATTGGTTACTTCGCTTCTGAAGGGGTTATTTTATGGATGACAGTTGGTTTGCTTGCCGGAGCAGTCGGCGGTTATTTTGTTGGGAAGCGGGTTGATGAAGGGAAATGAATGCTGCTACCCTGAATAAATGAAGATAAATTGTTGAAAATGCTGCTATGATACAGCCTTAAGTTACTTACATTTGCTAAAATTAATTTTAGATGAAGCTTTTTGTTGCAGGCTTGCCTTATGACATGGATGATGCAGAGTTAGAAGAATTCTTTGAAAAATTCGGTACAGTTACTTCTGTTAAAGTTGCTATGGACAGGGAAACAGGTAAAAGCAAAGGTTTTGCTTTTGTGGAAATGCCAAATAGTACTGAAGCTAAAGAAGCTATTGAAGGGCTGAATGATCTTCCGATAGGCAGAAAAACACTGGTGGTAAAAGAAGCAGAAGATAAACAAGGCGGTGGCGGCGGAGGCTATCGTGGCAATAGTGGCGGCAGCGGAGGGAATTTTAACCGTTATGGCAATAACAGGCCACCAAGGACCAGGTATTAAAACGTATCGTATAAATCAAAACCCGGCAAATAGCCGGGTTTTTGCTTTCTAGTAATAATATTTAATATGTTTGACCAATGAAAGCCCTTTTCATTTGTTTAAGTACAGGTTTTCTAATTATTGAAAGCACTGCCCAGGTAAATGAGATGTTTGTTGTGAAGAAAGATAGTTCAGGTTTTGAGCTTACTGTCAAAGGTGCATCTCACCTGGTTACCCTTCCTTTAAAGTGTATTCAACAGGAGTTTCCCAATAAAACCAACCATACTTCAAATAGCAGCAGTGACCATGTATTATTGCCTTCAGAGTTGCATCCGGCTTTCTATGGTTGTTTCGACTGGCATTCCTCTGTGCATGGACACTGGATGCTTATTAAACTATTAAAACTATTTCCTGAATTGCCAGAGGCCAATGCAATACGTAAAGGGATAAATAAAACAATAACAATAGAGAATATACTAGAAGAAGTAAAGTATTTTGATATTCCACTTGCCAAAAGTTGGGAACGTACTTATGGCTGGGCATGGCTGTTGAAACTGGATGAAGAATTGATGAACTGGGATGATATGGATGGGAAAAGATGGCATGCTGCATTACAGCCTTTGACAAAAAAGGTCTTGGAATTGTGGATGAATTTTTTGCCTAAGCAAACTTACCCCAACCGTACGGGTGTACATCCCAATACAGCTTTTGGGCTGGTGTTTGCACTGGATTATGCAAGAACTGCAAAACATGCAGTATTTGAAAAGGCTATTATCGAATCGGCCAAGAATATTTACCTGAAGGATAAAAATGCTCCAGCAATATGGGAACCCAACGGGGCTGATTTTCTTTCTCCCAGTTTAGAAGAAGCCGACCTTATGAGGAGGGTTTTAACCCCTGCAGCATTTTTGGTATGGAGAAAAAATTTCTTTACCGCTAAAAGTTTACAACATCTGTCGATATTACCTGTGGTTTCTGATAGAAACGACCTGCAGATTGTTCACCTTGACGGGCTTTGTTTCAGTCGCAGCTGGTGTATGAAAGGACTAGCTTCCACCCTTTCTTCGAAAGATCCACTAAAAAAACAATTACTTCGATCAGCGATTAATCACCTGGCGATTGCCCTACCACATGTAGTGAGCGGCAGTTATGGTGGTGAACACTGGCTGGCCAGTTTTGCAGTATATGCATTGACAAACTAACAAATTGATCAAATGAAAAATATTTTTCTGGTTGGCTTACTTCTTTTTTCGTTTATTATAAGTAATGCTGCTGATACCGACTCTACAATCTCATACAATTTGCCTGATACGTTAAAAGCTATCCAGTTCATGGCAGAAATAAGAGTAGACGCTGTGAACACAAAGAAAGAAATGGCAGCCGGTATTAAAACTGATCTTGTTTCTCTTTCTATCGAATCAGACAAAAAAGAAAAGGAAATAACATTTTCATTCCCTGAATCGTCAAAAATAATGGCCACTGGCTTGAAGGTAGAAACAGAGAAAGATGAACTG
>JAKQEA010000222.1 GCA_029558715.1 Bacteroidota bacterium
ACAGATTTTATTTTAGAAATTAGGATTTAGAGGAGTGAATAGATCTGGGATGAACAGGATTTAATGGATTTTGGGGATTTAATAGCTCTGGGATAACTTGTGTAGACGGAGGAACGGCGTTTTCCGTCTACCCAAAAAAAAAAGTTGACAGATTTTTTATCAAATTTATAGAAGGTATAGTGTATAAATTTTAAAAGGATTAAGAGGATATGTTGATATTCAAAGAGCAAACCAAACTACAGTATTTACCTAGAAAAAATAGCATTGTCTTAACCAAGCAAACCCCATTTCCATATTTACAAAACATTAACATATTTATCTTAACAACGCACAGCAGATTACTGTTTCTCTATCTTCATAATATAAGTATACCTGTTTTAACCCTGTATTTTAAGATTATTACTCAAAAGAAAAAAATATCGTGGAGGATATTATGAAAAAGACATTTCTACTCTTTATCTTGGCTCTTTGCTCCATAGCACTCTTTGCCCAAAACGAGGATTGGATATGGGCTAAACAAGCCGGTGGAACAGATAATGATTATTGTGATGGCATTGCTGTTGATGACAATGGAAAAAGCTATGTTACCGGTTATTTTGATGGTAGTGCTACATTCGGTACTACTACATTGACCAGTAGTGGTAATTATGACATCTTTGTTGCTAAGCTGGATAGCAACGGGAACTGGCTCTGGGCAAAGAAAGCCGGGGGAACAGACGGTGATTTGGGCTATAGCATTGCTGTTGATGCCAATGGAAATAGCTATATTACCGGTTATTTTAGAGGTAGCGCTGCTTTTGGCACTACTACATTGACCAGTAGTGGTAATTATGACATCTTTGTTGCTAAGCTGGATAGCAGCGGTAACTGGCTCTGGGCAAAGAAAGCCGGGGGAACAGATTATGATGAAGGCTATGGCATTGCTGTTGATGCCAATGGAAATAGCTATGTTACAGGTGATTTTGTAGAAAGTGCAACCTTCGGCACTACTACAGTGAGCAGTAGTGGTAGTTATGACATCTTTGTTGCTAAGCTGAATAGTAACGGGAACTGGCTCTGGGCTAATAAAGCCGGGGGAACAAGTGAGGATTATGGCTTTAGCATTGCTATTGATGCTAACGGAAATAGCTATGTTACAGGTAGTTTTTATGATAGTGCTACCTTCGGCACTACTACATTGACCAGTAGTGGTGATTATGACATCTTTGTTACTAAGATGGATAGCAACGGGAACTGGCTCAGGGCTAAGCAAGCCGGCGGAACAGGTTTAGATTTTGGTTATAGAATTGCTGTTGATGCCAATGGAAACAGCTATGTTACCGGTTATTTTATGGGTAGTGCTACCTTTGGTACTACTATTTTAACCAGTAGTGGAGATGAAGACATCTTTGTTGCTAAGCTGGACATTAGCGGTAACTGGCTCTG
>JAKQEA010000224.1 GCA_029558715.1 Bacteroidota bacterium
CAGTCTGTGAAAAAACTATTCACAGTTGTTAATTAAAAATACAGAAATCCGGGCAACATTTTACAGGCAGAATTGGTCTGAGTCAGCATGAAGACAATTCAGGGAACAAGCCGTCATCAAATGCAATTCAGCAGCCTTGACAACATGATTGCTGCTGACAACACTGTTCGCATCCTTGATGCTTTTGTAGAGAAGCTCGATATAAAGCAGCTGGGTATGATGGTGCATAGCACCAAACAACAAATCCATCCCGGGGGTGCTCCGCGGTATGACGATAAGTTATTACTCAAACTTTATTTGTATGGTTATCTCAATAAGATCCGCAGCAGCCGTAAACTGGAGCAGGAGTGCAGCCGTAATGCAGAACTGCGCTGGCTGATACAGGAACAGGTTCCCAACTATCACACCATAGCCGACTTCAGAAAAAACAATAGCGACGCATTAAAAAGTCTTTTCCGGTTGTATGTACAATTTTTGGATGAGCTGAATTTATTAGGCAAGCAAACCCTGGCCATAGACGGCAGCAAGTTCAGGGCTGTCAACAGCAGCAAAAACAATTACAACCAGCGAAAGATCAGCAAGCACCAGGCGATGATTGCCGACAAAGCCGGTAAATATTTAAAAGAATTGGATGAGCATGACAACGATGACGCAGATGATGGCGGACCTTCCTATCGCAAAGAAGAAGTGGAAGCCGCTTTACAAAGACTGGTAGAGCGAAAAATAAAATACGATGAGCTTCAACAGCAACTGGACAACACAGAAGAAAAGCAGATCAGTGCCACCGACAGAGACAGCCGGGCTATTATTATCAATAAAAATATTGTAGAAGTAAGCTACAACACACAGACTGCCGTAGATGCAAAACATAATTTGCTGGTTCATACAGAGGCCACCAACACCAATGATGGTAAAGCGTTGTACCGTGCTGCGGTGCAGGCCAAAGAAAATATGGGATTAGGCAAACAAGACCCGATAGATGCTCTTTTGGATAAAGGTTATCACACCGGCGGGCAATTGCAGCTAAGCCACGATGATAATATTGAAACCTATGTTGCCTTCAAGGAACAGTCATCGGTCAAACATCTGGAAAAAGAATTTCTGAGCACACGGTTTATTTATAACAAACAGCAGGACAGTTACACTTGTCCTGCTGGTGAAACACTAACCTCGCTGGGTACCTGGCATTATAAAAAAGGCGATGCCGGAGAAACGAGTTATCGTTTTAAAACCTATCGCACTGATGGATGTAAAAGTTGTTCATTAAAGAAGCATTGCACCAAACTCAATAAACGGATCATTCATCGTAGCGAATACCAGGATGCAGTAGACCGCAATAACAAAAACATCCGTAAAAACCCGGATTATTACAAACGCAGGCAAAGTATCTGCGAACACCCTTTTGGTACTATCAAACGACAATGGGGCTATACCTATACACTGATGAAAGGGCTCAAAAAAGTAAACGGCGAAATGAACCTGATCATGCTGGTATATAATATGAAGCGAACGCTGTCCATATTAGGGTTTGAAAAGATGCTCGCAGCCATCCTCAACTGGCAACCGGATTACAAAAGAATAACCGGTGTTTTAAAAAACAGGTTTATGAAAGTGATTTATCGCCAAAATGAGCGATTCATTTTTTTGACGGCCAACCGGATGATCTTTTTTGCATGCCGCAACAATAGTTCACAGTAAGATATAAATTGATTATACAACTGGTTTTGATAGTGAAAAGTGGTTTTTTCACATTCTGACG
>JAKQEA010000226.1 GCA_029558715.1 Bacteroidota bacterium
CAGTGCCACCAAATATACTTTCATTGACTTTTTCCTGAATTTAACCCCTGCCGTCGTGATTATTGTAATTGGCAGCTTAGGATTAATATGGCTTTTATACAGAGGGAAAATGTATGTAAGTAATGAACGGCGCGCTAAAATTATGGAATACAATGACAAGAACCTGATAACTAACCCAAAACTATTATGGATTACTCTGGGGGTTGTTGGTTTGATGTTGCTGGCATTTATTTTCCAAAAACCGTTACATCTGGAAAATGCCACTATTGCTATGGCAGCAGGTCTTATTCTGGTTTTTATCGGCAGTCGGAAAAAGGTGGAAACTATTATTCTCAATGATATTGATTGGATTACTATCTTTTTCTTCATCGGGCTTTTTATGATTGTAGAGGGCTTGGTTCATACGGGTTTTATAGATTTATTAGCCCAGGGTGTGATGTCCATAACGAATGGAGAGCCAAAAACAACTTCTATGGTAATTCTCTGGCTTTCGGGAATTCTTTCCGGCTGGATAGATAACATTCCTTTCGTAGCAGCAATGATTCCGATGATTAAAAGTATTGGTTTGCATATGCAAAATGCAGCTCAAGTTCAACCTCTGTGGTGGGCTTTATCTTTAGGAGCCTGTTTAGGGGGAAATGGAACTTTAGTTGGTGCTTCTGCCAATATTGTAGCTGTAGGAATTGCTAATCGTAACGGATATAAAATATCGTTTATGGATTATACTAAGATTGGTCTCATCTTTGCTTTGGAGTCAATGCTTCTTTCTTCTGTCTATATCTGGTTCAGGTATTAGCCCGGAAGAACTATATCCCTGGCTTTCAAAGGGTTGATGAGGACATCAACCTTCCGATGTCGCCCTAATGGGTTTTTTTATTCGGAAGGACGATGTCCTCATCGTCCATAAGAAACCAGGATTTTTTCGTTACCGCTTGCCTTTTGGTAAAGAAATAAATAGTAAGCGGTGGTTGACCAGGAGGTCAACCTTCCGTTAGTTTTTTGTAGGTTTCGTATCTTTCCTTAAAGAATACAGCAGCGCTGGTATTCAATTCCTTAGCTCTTTCAGGGAAGATTTTTTTCAATCCGGCATAGCGAATTTCCGAATCCAGAAATTCCTGAACTGAAATTGTGGGCTCTTTACTATCCAAAGTCAGCGGATTTTTTCCTTCCAGTTTATTTAGAGGATTATAACGATAGAGTAACCAGTAACCTGCATCCACAGCCAACTTTTGATGC
>JAKQEA010000231.1 GCA_029558715.1 Bacteroidota bacterium
TTCAATGTTTTTCTCAATAAAATCCCTATAAACAGAACCATCACCGAGTTGGCGATGATTAATGAAGCACCTGAGTATTTTTCAGGATCATCGGTGCTTTCGAATAATTGTCTTCCGATACCATAGGCTAAAAAAGCCAACAGAAAGAAAACCCCTATTAATCGGGCATTAAAAACTGTAACTGAATTGCCTTTATCTCTCATCTCTTCAGTATTCGTTGAGTTAATGAAATCATTGTCCTGAAAGAGATGTCGGGATGTGCTGTTTGATTTACAGTTCCGGCGATATAGAGATTTTCTTTTGGACTGTAAAATGCCAAAGCGCCTGAAAGTCCTGAATGCCCTATGAAATATGGAATTGCGCCTGCAGGATCAAAAATCCGGGGAAGTTTGAACAGATGAATGCCAACACCTGCACGCATTGGCGGGAAAATTCTGTTCCATTCCTGCAGCTCGGCGATATAGGCTAACGGGAACAATTTACCCGTGAAGAATGCTTCAATAAAAACAAGCATATCGGCAGAGACCGACACGATTCCTCCGTCAGCTCCAAAAGATGTCATTGCTTTGGGGATATTCAATTTCCTGCTTTTATGATATAACATCATGGGCGTTTCATCAGTTGCATCCTGATAGAGGTAAGTTTTTGACAAATCAAGAGGTTGAATTATACGCTCCTGACAGTTTTCGGAATAGGATTTACCCGTTATGGTCTCAATGATTTTTCCCAAAAGTTGGAAATTGGCGTCTGAGTATTTTGCTTTTCCTTTTGTTCCGGGAACAAAAAGAGGGGAGATCCTTTTTGACTTTTCAATGGCTTGTTCAAAAGTCCAGAACTGGTCATTACCTGCCATTATTTCATCTTCCAGGCTCTTCCCGCTTGTTCCTTTGTCTTGAAAATAGTCAGGAAGACCCGATGTGTGAGAGAGTAAGTGCCTGACGGATAGTTCCCGGGAATAGTCTTTTCCTTTGTAAACATGCAGTCCGGATAAAATTGAAGCATCAATGTATTTGCTTATTTTATCCTCCAGACTTAACTTGCCTTCTGCTCTCAGTTTCAGTATGATAGCGGTAGTAAACAGTTTGGTGGTGCTTGCAATAAAGTAAGGCCGGTCTATGGTTAAATCACCCGATGCCCCTTGCCAGGTTACTCCATCTTTTTTAAAAGCAAAAGATGTTCCGAATACTTTTTTGCCGTCAACTATGTTATCCAGGACAGCCTGAAGTGATTTTTCCTTTTCAGTTGTCATATTCTTTTCCATTATTAAGATTCTGTTCTTGATTTTCTGTTTTTTATAAAGTCAAACGCAAGTATTGTTAAAGACAAAAGAGTACTGGCAATTACAACCCAATAGCTATATTCATCGTACTTGTTGTCAGCTAATGTGTTCACCAACATTATTATAAAAAGCGTCAGGTAAACAACCCAAAAGTTTCTGAGAAAGAAATAGCCCAAACCCAGTAACAATCCGATAAATCCCATAGTAGCGGCTAACTCCATATCCTGAAACAATGAATCAACATAAAATGAAAGAAAGAAAAAGATGCTTATTGAAACAATTAACAATACGCTTTCAATTTTGTTCTTGTTCCAATCATGTAACATGTTCGGAATTAATAAAAATGCGAACAAGCCAATTCCCAGGGACATCGGGAAAAACAACAGTATATATTTGAGAATCAAGCTCCACGAATATTTCGAATCAATGGCTTTAACAAAGGCTCCCGATAATATTGTTGAAAACACTATTGCCAGTATCAGAAAAAGATAACCTGCTATTCTGTTTGAACCTGGTTTATTGTATCTCCAATGGAATCTGTTTTTGAAATATATTGGGATAAAACATCCGATCAGACCTGTAAAAACAATAGAAAACAACAGGCTTGACAGTAGTGAGTATTGCGTTTTGATACTTAGTAGCTGAGAAACTCCCCAGCCAATATAAAAAACTGCAATCGAAAAGATAGACAAATAAACAGAGTTCGTTTTCATATATCTAAAATTCAGATAATTACAAAAATATTCACCTTGCTTGTAACCAGGATAGAAAAGGTGTTAAGTTTTTGTAAAGTTTTTGTTTCACTCAGATGTTCCAGACTCCATTTTAGCAACTGTTTCTTTCAGGCATTTCGTAGTTGCTTTTGATAAAAACTCTTTTCATTGGTGCTCACGTTTGGCAGAACCGGGGGAGTACACGGCGGAAGCCATCTCCCTGGTGCCTGTTGATGTTCTGGAAGTAGTCACTTTCCTGATGTTGTGCTTGACTCCCAAAAGGAGGTCACCTCCCTGGTGCCGGCTGATTCACTGGCGGGAGCCGGAGCAGAATTTGGTGCCTGGTGCCCGTGGAGGTCACCTCTCTGTGGCTGATTGATAACCAGGCAGAAGTTGCCTCCCTGGTGCTGTATGATCCCCTGTGGGAGCCTGGGCAGGCTGCACCGTGCAATGGTTTTTACCTTCGGTAAGGCGAGGAGCATAAACGATGCTGTTGAGGCAAGCTGCACCGTGCAATGGTTTTTACCCGTCGGCATTAGCTGCCAGGCTGGGCTGATAAAGAACCAACTGTTTTTAGTACACCGGTCTGGTGGATTGGCTTGAAAAATCCAACCGAGTTAACAAAGCCCTATCTGCTTTTAGTGTGCCGCTTTGGTGGATCTGCTTGAAAAATCCAACCGAGTCAACAAAGCCCATCTGCTTTTAGTGTGCCGCTCTGGTGGATTAGCTCGCAAAAACCAGCTGAGGTGCAGAAAACCAATAATATATTCCAGCCTGACGGCAGACGTAACAGTTTTATTCAGTGTTAATTAGCTCTTTTATTTTTTTAATGCTCAATTTCTTAGGCTTAACAGTTATCATACTTGGGCCTGAGTAGTAACGAATAGAAAACTGATCTGCATTCTTGATTTGCATTATAGTTGAAATCGGTATTTTGTAGCTGAACCTGGTAATCTTCCTGTTGTTTTCTGAAAATCCGGTTATTACAGAAACGGTTGTTGAGTCTGAGGTTTGAATATCTGCTGTGTTCTTTGAAATAGTTTTCAAGTTTTCAAATTCAATATTATCAATCACCATAGGATATGGCTTATTATCAATAATCAGGATAACCTTTTCATCAAGTTTGAAGCTGGAACTGATCAGGTAGAGAACATCATAGGCGCGATATGATGCATCATTGTTTTGATCCACTTCCTTGACGATTGACTGAGTAAAGTAATAGATCGGCGTTCTGCGATCCCGGGTTTTGTAATCATATTTGAGTTCAAATCTTTTGGTTGAGTAAACAACATCATCTTCCGAGTATATCCTGTTATACAGGAAGCAGCTTGATAAGATTGTACAAACCAGGCCTGTTATAATGACTTGGTATGGTATACCGAATTTATTATGCTTTTTCATTCAGCTAATTATCAATTGTTTACATTTTGTGTTTGCGAATGTTTGGTTTCATCGGGAAGTTCTTTTTTCTGAGCTTCAGAAAGTTTTTCCCAATCGGTTATATCTGTTTTGCTGACGTTTTCTCTGTGTGCTTCAAATACCTCTATTTGAAACTTTAAATAGCCCAAAAGCCCGATGGCTAATATTATGGATGCAAAAGCAAATTCTCTTTGAGAGCTGCCGGATATAATAAATCCCCACAAGCCCGATGCAAAAAAGATGAGAGTGGTTATAAGGGTAATGCTTAAAAGCAATTTTGCTCTTTTTGGATTTTGCCATATTTTTTTCTCAAACCACAGAGATGTTCGGGTTGGGTCTTGCAGTGCCGAAAGGCTGAGGGTTACTCCAAAAAATATTAGTGCATTGCTGTACGTATTGAAAAGATATTCGGGATTCAATGAAAGGTAATCAAATCCTTTGAATAGTGGCTTTATAAGCAAAATAAAGGCTATTAATACCAGGGGATATTGCAGATAACTAAGCCCGTGAAATAGTTTTTTTATGCTTTTCATCTGTCTATCTATTCATTTTACCATTCGTTTTCAAAATGTGCTATAACGTTCGGCAGAACTGAGGCCGCGGAGCGAAAGAACTCATGAGCCACGAACCTGTGTGAGTGGCGAATAATGCAGGGTTGGTGTAGAGTAGTGGTGGCGCGTGGTTTTACACTCGCGGTGCAGAGCGCCAGTGACATATACCTGCCTGTTAAGCAGTCGTGATGGTTTACAATTCCTATTTGCCGATAATTGGAATTAACCAGCCAATTAATCCACCTAATAGTATTGTCATCACCAGAATCGGTATTAGTGATTTTGGTTCTTTCCAGCCTATTAGTATTGCACAGGGCAATAGGGTTAGAAGAGCAATCA
>JAKQEA010000011.1 GCA_029558715.1 Bacteroidota bacterium
TGTAAATAATTACCACCCCAAGCATTGTAGCCTACCAACATTGTTTTAAACCCAACAGATGCTAATTGTCCATTATTACCTTGCGAACCTTGTTCAATTGTTTCAGCAGCTACAAAACCAGCAACAGTAGTGCCATGCCAAAATGTTGGGGTGCAATCAAAAGCACTATTACTATATGGATCATATGGTAATACAAAGTAAGCGACCGGCAAAGTGCATCTTTCTTATAAGGCCGTAGTGATCTATTTTTGCCCGGGCAGAAGTCTGTGCAGTTGGTTGACCTTGTAATCCGGGATAATTGAGAGTGTTTCCCTAAGCCATGCAAACGGTTCGATGTTGTTGATTTTACAGGTGGCTAAAAATGAATACATCATCGCAGCATTCTGTGCGGCATCATGTGAGCCTGCGAACAAATAATTTTTTCTACCTAAAGCTACAGGCCGGATAGCGTTTTCTATCAAGTTGTTATCAATTTGTAAGCGACCATCATCAATATAGCGGACCAGGCGAGGCCATAATGTTAGGGTGTATGCCATAGCAATTCCAATGGCACTTTTAGGCAGGACATGAATAATTTGTTTTTTCAGCCAGGCCTCAATTTTCTCAAGAACAGGTTGGGATTTTAATTGGCGTAAGGCTCTTATTTCTTCATTCGACAATAATCCTTCACGAGCCTTCTGCTCAATATCATATAATTCTCCAAACATCTCCAGTGCTTCGGCAGCAAGTACAGGATGGTTGTCCAATGCATGCTGGAACTTACGTCTTGCATGTGCCATGCAAGCCAGATGAACGATGTTTAATTGGTTTTGAAGATTGTTGTATGCTGTATAGCCATCAGTTTGTAAGTATCCACAGAAATTTTTCAGTAATTCGTCCGGACCTTCACGTCCCCGGGATTTTTGATAATCATACAAGACTAATTTATTCCCCGGATCATGATAAACCCAGTAATACCCTTTGTGTGTCGCTCCGGGCTTGTCATTGGTAAGTACCGGAATGGGTGTTTCGTCAGCTTGAAGGTAATCACTGGAAAATATTTTGGTCTTTAATACTTCATATAATGGTTCTAAAAGACTGCAGCCTGCATTGAACCATCCACCTATGGTAGATTCGGGAATATAAAGATCCTGGCGTTTGAAGATTTGCACCTGACGGTAAAACGGTAGATGATCCACAAATTTACTTACCAGTATATGAGCCAGCATACTCGGCCCTGCATTACCTTTGGGAATAGGAAGCGTAGGCATTTCTGCTGTAACAATCCGGGTTTCTTCGTCATTCTGCTCAACAATATATTTGGGACGAACAATCCTGCGAACATAAGCGCTGGCAGGTTCATATTCTAATATTTCCGTAACATTCTCGCCGATTTTCTTTGCATCTTCAGGCAAATTTTCCGGTTCAATGATTTCAACCTTGCGCGGCAGGTGTGAAGGTATTTCCAAACGCAAAGGCTGTTTTTTATTTTCAGGTTTATTGCGTGTGTAGGTAATTTCTTCCTGTGGTTTTTCAATAAGGGTTTCTTCAGGAAGTTCAAATAGTGTGGGCTGATCTGGATTCGGGGCTATGTAACGTTCACTCTTAGCTCCAAAGATCAACCGCTTTAGTTCGGCAAGTTGATGTTTGAGCCATATAACTTCAGATTTAAGGCGATTATACTCGTCAAATTCTTCTTGGGTTATCGTGACTAATTCCGTTCTTTCCATATGACAAAGATATGTTACAAAACCTTTGTCAATTCAGCTTTTCAGCGATATTTTTCAACATCATTTTGTTGTAAAAAACGTCTTCTTTTTTTTGCATTTTTCATTGAAATACCAGTAATTATCATTGCCAGTTCTCCGTAGTCAATCATCTGAGATAATCCTCCATTTTTAAACTGGGGTAATTCATATGTTCCTTTTTCAAGCCGTTTGTAAAATAATACAAAACCGCCTGCTTCCCAACGAAGTAGTTTTATACGGTTACGTGGCCTGTTGATAAAAATATATACATCGCCACTCATGGGACTTTGACCAAGTCGGCCATTGACCAACCCACATAAACCATCAAAACTTTTTCGCATATCTGTCGGTTCCCGATACAAGTAATATCGGGCTGCACCTATGGAAAACATGATGCTAAAAATTGATCAGGGAGCGTAGAATTGCAGCAGGTGTTTGTGCCGGCAATGACAGTTCAACACCGTTAGGATATTTGATGTTGATATTCTGTTGCATAAAACTATTCAGTTGTATAAATGCCGGTCCTTGTTCTGTCTCACGGTACTTTCGAATCCAATAACGAAATTTTACCAGCGTGATGTTTTGTCCCTGTGCAAATTCTGTTTGCGTCATACCGCTTTGTTGCCATTGTTCTACCATGGACAGCATAGCGGAACTGTGTTCTTGTCGGATCATAATTTTTTACCAGCAAAAGTCGGCACTATCATGCCTGAAAAAAAGATGCTCGTGGCAGTAGGGATACATTGATATTATGGCCGAAGAATTACGCCACGGCTCCATAGTTTTTTATTTCATCAAAGCCGGTGTGCATATTCTCTGCCTTTTCACCCTGGTATTACTGGCCAGAGGCCTCCGAAAAGGCCTGATTCTGTATGCGCTGTGCCAGTTGCTGTTACTAGCCCTCCCCTGGCTGTTTCTTCAATCGCTGGGTGTCTCCTACCTGATAATGATTACCGCCATTTCATTGATTTTTGCCCTGTTTTTTATCATGCTATTTTCGCTGGCGCTGCCAAAAAAAACAGAAAAAGCACCGGAACCTTTGCCCTGAAAAATTATCCCTGGCAACCCATAATAGCGGCTACTCTTAACAATT
>JAKQEA010000038.1 GCA_029558715.1 Bacteroidota bacterium
ATCTTATCCTGAATAATATGGTATAGTTTAATGGTGAGGGCATGGAAGAGTATTTTGCCATTGGCATTCCTTTCTATGTAGTAGCTGGCCCTGTCAAGCTCCTCAATAATAGCCTGCTGCTGCTCAATACCGGCTATTTTGTTTAGTCGTTCTGCAAAATCCCGTTCGGTACCGAAGGCACCCGGGGCATCACCTGTGGCCCGGAGCAGGATGGCCTGTTCCAGCAAATGATTAAAATAGCGGAGAAACTGTTTTTGCTTTTCCCGTCCCAGGCGACTGATCTCTTCCACCCATTTGGTTTGTGCCACCGGCCCTGTTTTCAAAACAGCATTCAGCCATTCCCGTAAAAGAGCCTGCCAGTCTTCTTCAGCATGTTGCACCAATTGCAGGGCTTCCCGGTAATTGCCTTCACTTACACTGGCTACCTGCCGGGCAATAGCCGATTCGGTTTTATTGCGATTGGTAAGAGCCTCTTCAATATCTTTTGTTTCTAATGCAGGTACTTTTATCATCTGGCAACGGCTGACAATAGTTTGCAACACCAGCGCATCATTTTCAGCCACAAGAATAAACAAGGTATTTGGCGGGGGTTCTTCTATCAGTTTTAATAATTTATTTCCTTCTGCTCCCAGCATTTCCGGCATCCACATGATGAGGATTTTATACTCACTTTCAAAACTCTTCAGGCTCAGTTTGCGGATAATGTCATTACACTCTTCTGCGGTTATCTTTCCCTGGCTGTTTTCTTTTTCTTTGATCAGTTCTATCCAGTCGAAAGAGTTGCCGTAAGGATTTAGTTTTATAAATTCTCTCCACTCAGTAATAAAGTCAGTGGCGACAGGTTTATCCCCGGCTTTCTTAGTAACAGTAGGATAAGAAAAATGAATATCGGGATGCACCAATTGGGCAGCTTTCTGACAGGCCGGGCAGATACCACAACTATCAACCTCACCCCCAGGCCCCCTCTCCTGCGGGAGAGAAGGAGGTTCATCCCCGAATAAGGACGGTGCTTGTTGTAAGGCCGCCATATTTTTTCCGTTTACCTTTTCGCAAACTACATACTGGGCAAAGGCCAGTGCCAATGGCAATGCGCCACTCCCTTCTTTTCCTAAGAATAGTAAAGCATGGCTCAGCCGGTTATGTTGCACCAGTTCTGCCAGTTGTTGTTTTACTGACTGCTGACCTATGATGTCGGAGAATTGCATGGAAGGCGAAAATAAATCTTCTAAACAAGAAAAAACGACACTATATAATACAGCATCGCTTTTCCGGGTAATCTTATTTATTACAGTAGCTCCTGGTTCTATTTCAGGTATTGCAGCACTTCCTCACTCATCGGATTTGATTTGTGATGAAACACAGCAACTAATTTTCCATTTTCATCCAGCAGGAATTTGGTAAAATTCCAGATAACAGGATCCTGTAAAAATCTTTTCCAGACAATATCTTTTGAATTGCCGACTGGTACATTTTTCGCCAGTTCTTTAGATTCCTCATTCAGGTATTTGAACAATGGATGAATATCATCACCCCGTACAGATACTTTTTCGGCCAGCGGAAAAGTAACGCCATAGTTCTTAGTGCAAAATTCTTTTATATCAGCATTAGTACCAGGTTCCTGTTCACCAAAGTTATTGGCCGGAAAACCTACTATTACCAGTTTGTCTTTATATTTTTCATACAAAGTTTCCAGGTCTTTATACTGAGGAGTGTTGCCGCATTTAGAGGCAGTGTTAACGATCATGATTTTTTTTCCTTTGTATTGGGAAAAATCAATATCAGTTCCATCCAGACCGGGTACTTTAAAGTCATAAATAGAGCCGCCGGTTAAAGTAGTAGCTAAGATCATAGTCAAAAGCAATATTTTCATAATTGAAGTTTTCGTTTCAGGAGAATAACAAAGTTATATCAACCTTGTTTTAATCGGGCATTAAATATTGAAAGTTGCCATTACTGCTTTTCAAAACAACCGAGATCCGGCAGGCCAACAGGTCTTGGTTTTCCGTCTAAGTCGGTAGTTACCCCTGCGTTAACTCCTTTATTAAGGGCGGGAGACGCTGTATTCAGCCTGAAGTCATAATAATTTTTTGAGGTATTAATACTGTCGAACAGGGGCGGCTGGTTATTGATGATCTGGTTGCTGGTGATATTTGAAGGAGGGGTTTGTACTTTCCAGAGATTATAATCAAAACTGACATTAAAAGTGGTGGTACCATTTTTAATTACCACCACTTCATCATTCACCAATCCATTTTCGCCCCAGAAAAGACAATTGCGGAATATAGCATTCAGGTTGTTTGAAATATTATTAGCCGTATTACTTAAGGTAAGTACAGGGTTTTTATGTTCAATGAAACGATTGGCATAGGTAACTACGGTGCAATGGGTAAACTGGTAATCACCACCCTGGGCCAGGAAAAGATTTTTACCACAATTTGTGATCAGGCAATTTCGGGCCCTGATACTTGAATTCAATGAAATGATACCAGCATCATAGGCATTATCAATAATACATTCATTCAGGGTAAGTTTTGGATTGGCATTGGGTGATGGCGCTGTAATGCCAATTGCCTGGTAGGCATTTTTTATTACTGTATAATTGAGAATATTGTCTTTCGCATTATCCAAAAAGAAAATACCCGGCCAGCTGGCAGGAAAATCTTTGTAGGGATCATCCAGCCTGTCTCCCTGGAAGTAAACCCTGTCAGCAGTATCTTTCAACCCGTTTACCTGTAAAGTGCCATCCACAACAATGGGAGCATCTGCATGAATATAAATACGGCACCCATTATTAATGGTCAGTGTTTGATTAGTGTTTACCAGCAATGATCCAAGAATAACGTAGGGCAGGTCATTATTCCATATCTCATTTGTGTTTATCACTCTATCCCTGAAAAAATGAGCATTCTGTCCCCATGCTTCCAACTGCACCAGTTTGTCGTTCCCATTATAGCTTATTTCAATACTGTCCCTGATAACAAAAGGAAGATTGGCAGCAGTGGGGTTAATATTGACCTGTACAAATACATAAAGGCTATCATTGGCATTTATTTCAAGATTGCTGAACTGCGAACCGGGAACACCGTCTACATTCATTTTGAAAGAAGAAGAGGAACCTCCCAGCAGCTTCAGCGAAGACAAACGAAGTTTTTGATTATTCTCGTTTATTATCTTAAATGTTCTGTACGTAGAGCCGGCTGTAACAAATACCGTATCATATTTCAATGTATCAGCGCTAATACTGACTATTGCATCCGAAGAGGTGATAAATGAATCTTTCCGGCATGAAAAAAGAATGATCAATAAGGATATCGTAAGTATTCCGGGAGTCTTCATTGCAGTCAAAAATACTTCAACTAGTTGAGATTAACGGGATGCTATACAAAGTGTGGCAATACTTAACCGTACATTTTCGGCTTTTAATAGTTCATTTCCGCAAGCTTCCAGTGTGGCACCGGTGGTCACTACATCATCTACCAGCAGCAGGTGCATATTTTTTATTGCATCAGCATCTGAAAGGATAAATTTTCCTTCCATATTTTTCCATCTTTCTATCCTGCCTTTTTTTGTTTGTGTTTCTGTATACTGAGGACGGCTGATTATTCTATCCAGCACCGGAAGGTTCATGGCTTCAGCCATTCCCTCACATAAAATGGCAGCCTGGTTATACCCCCTTTTTTTTTCTTTGGCAGCGAATAATGGGAGTGGAACCAGTGCATCTGCTTCAAACCGGGCTGATTTTTTTATCTGTTCTCCCATTATTTTGCCTAATTGCATCCCCAGTTCCTTATTTCCTTTGTATTTAAACTGGTGCATCAGGTGCTGCATCAGTGATTCTTTAGTGAAGTAGAATTGGGCAGTGGCACCAGCGAGTGGCAATCGTCCCCAAAATATTTTCTCCACGGGATTATCGGGATGTAATTCAAAATTTGTTTCCGGCATAGCATCTATACATCTCATGCACAATACGGATTCCTCGTGCAATATATCGCTGCCGCATCCCGTACATATATGCGGGAATAACAGGTGCAGAACAGAGTCTTTTATTTCTTTTAGTGTGATCATTGGAACAGGTATCTGTACACTTCCTCCACTCTGCCCATCATTACCACTTCAATATTGAATTTTTGTTTTGCTAATCCTTTCTGGTTGTATTTGGAAACAATGATTTTTTCAAAACCCAGTTTTTCAGCCTCTGCAATACGTTGTTCAATGCGGTTAACAGCTCTTATTTCCCCGCTCAGGCCTACTTCTCCGGCAAAACATATGTGCTGGGGCACAGTAACATCTTCATAAGATGACAATAGGGCGCAGAGTACAGCCAGGTCAATAGAAGGATCTTCTACTTTAATTCCTCCGGCAATATTCAGGAACACATCCTTCATACCGAAATGAAACCCACCTCTTTTTTCCAATACAGCCAGTAACAACTGTAAACGCCTTAGATCAAAACCACTGACAGTACGCTGAGGTGTTCCATAAACAGATTGAGTGACCAATGCCTGTACCTCGATAAGTAAAGGCCGCATACCTTCTATTGTTGCTGCAATGGCTATACCACTAAGCTGATCCTCTTTTTGAGTAATTAATATTTCACTGGGGTTTAAAACGCCTCTCATGCCTTCGTCGGTCATTTCATAAATGCCTAACTCGGCAGTACTTCCAAAACGATTCTTTAGTGTTCTTAAAATTCTATAAGCATAATGCCGGTCACCTTCAAACTGCAATACTGTATCGACCATATGTTCCAGGATCTTTGGTCCGGCAATACTACCATCCTTGGTTATATGCCCTATCAGGAAAACAGGAGTATTGGTCTCTTTAGCAAAACGTTGAAATTCTGCAGCACATTCTCTTATCTGTGATACACTGCCCGGGGAAGAATCAATGAAATTTGTTTGCAATGTTTGTATAGAATCTACAATGACTAACTGCGGTTTCAGTTTTTTTATCTCCTGGAAAATAGTTTGCGTGGACGTTTCAGTTAGCAAGTAGAAATTATCATTTTTTAATCCCAGGCGGTTGGCACGCATTTTAATTTGCTGTTCACTTTCTTCTCCGCTTATATAAAGAACAGAAACATTTTTAAGCCATAAGCCATTTTGTAAAAACAAAGTTGATTTACCAATACCAGGTTCTCCGGCAACCAACACCAAACTTCCGGGAACAATACCACCGCCTAATACACGGTTCAACTCCGGATCAGCAGTGGGTAATCTTTTTTCTTCGCTGCTCTTTACCTCATTCAATGAGATGGTTTTGCTGATTCTTTTTTCCTCTGAATAGTCTTTCCAGGTATTGCTGTTTTTTGAATTATCTTTTTGAACCAGTTCTTCAACAAATGTATTCCACTGACCACAAGAAGGACATTGACCTACCCATTTCACACTTTCGTAGCCACAATTCTGACAAAAAAATGATGTCTTCACTTTACTCATGTAATAAAATTAAATGATTGCTTGTGTTTATTCAGTTTCCGGATCAATGAATAAAATAAAATGACTGAAACAATAAACAAGAACCAGGAAAATGCCTGAAAAAAAAAGATCAGGATTGCCAGAAATGACGACGGTATTTAAAATGTAAAAAGGGCCAACCTTGCGATTGACCCTTTTACTTACTAACCCATTAAATTCTATTGCTAAGTTACAATTATGCCCCACATTTCAAAATAAATTTTTAGTGCTGTGAATAACTTACGAAGGCTGTCATGAAGGAAAAAAGTAAAAAATTTTCAAAGAATTTATTTTTTTAATTATTTGATTTTCAAATAGTTAAAAGATGATTATAGAGTTGCTCAATAAATTTTAAACTAAGCTGTATTCTACTTTTTGACTTTTTTGAATGACAAAAAGGCTGAAAAAATCGTCCTGATCCAAATGGTAATAAATTTGTTATATAATCTGTTCAACTAAACAATTTTTAGACATGACAAGTGAAATTATGATAGTCTCCCTGGTGTTTTTAGGCATCAGTTTTCTCGTCTCGGCCATCCTTAAGAGTAAGTTTACGAAGTATGCTAAAGTCCCGCTTTCCAGTGGCTTGTCTGGCCGGGAAATTGCCGAAAAAATGCTCCGGGAGAACGGAATTTATGACGTAAAAGTAACATCTGTAGAAGGCTTTTTAAGCGACCATTATAACCCGGTAAATAAAACAGTGAACCTGAGCCCGGATGTGTACAGCGGAACCAGCGTTTCAGCTGCAGCAGTGGCTGCCCATGAATGCGGTCATGCAGTACAACATGCTAACGCTTATGGACCGTTGGTTTTCAGGAGCAAAATGGTTCCGGCTGTTCAGGTAAGCTCAATGCTGGTTAACTGGATTTTGCTTGCCGGAATGATTATTTTGGCGACCACAAAGAGCCCTACAGTTCTCCTCATTGGTATCATTGTTATGAGTGTAACCGTTCTTTTTACCCTTATTACTCTCCCGGTCGAGTTTGATGCCAGTAAGAGAGCTTTAGCATGGCTTGACAGAACCAATGTTACTGGCCCCGCTGAATACCCTAAAGCAAAAGATGCTTTAAAATGGGCGGCAACTACCTATGTGGTGGCAGCTTTAGCAGCAGTCGTTACGCTTATACAATACATAATGATATATATGGGTAGCAGGGACAGAAGCTGATTTTCTTAACAATAGTCAATTAATTTTAAATCCTTTCTTACAACCGTGCAGCAATTTGCACGGTTTTTTTTGTCTTTAAGCTTTCGTTAAATATTTTCGCCACTGATCTGAAAAGACTCAGGCTTAGTGCAGATGGGTTTGCCTATACCTTATAGAGAGATAGACGCTTCAGCCGGTGTTCTTGTTCAAAACGATGGGTACTAAAAATATTTGCTTGTGAGAAAAAGAAAACCCCGGTTAATCCGGGGTTTTTTCTTTAAAACTTATAACTTAATTTCTTCGTCATGCTGATCGAAGAATTTGTATTCGGTAAGGTGATAATTGCTGTCTTGCTCGAGTCTTGTTTTTTGTCCAAACTTCCTTTTCCACTTTGCCATCTTGGTGCTCCAGGGCCAGCCTTTTGTAAGGTATGAATAGAGTATGGGGTGAACAACCAGTTTAAGATTGCCATTCTTGTGAGTAATGAGATAGCTTAAATTCTTTTCTATTTCATCTTCCAGTAACAGGGTAGATGAAATTTTTCCGGTACCATTACAACTTGGACAAACTTCCTGTGTATTGATATTCATCTCAGGCTTCATCCGTTGGCGGGTAATCTGCATCAGGCCAAATTTGGAAATAGGAAGTACTGCATGTTTGGCTCTGTCAGGTGCCATGAACTCCTCCATTCTTTCCATTAGTTTTCTCTTATTGTCGGGCAACTTCATATCTATGAAGTCAACGACGATAATACCACCCAGATCTCTCAGGCGAAGCTGGCGGGCAATCTCTTCGGCAGCTTCCAGGTTTGTTTCCAGTGCGTTTTGTTCCTGGTTATTACTTACACTTTTATAACCGCTGTTTACATCTATTACATGCAGGGCTTCTGTATGCTCAATGATAAGATAAGCGCCGCTGTTAAGATTTACTGTTTTTCCAAAAGATGATTTTACCTGCTTGGTAATACCAAATGAATCAAATATGGGCGAACCATTCTGATAAAAAGAAACGATGTCAGCTTTTTCCGGTGCGATGCGCTGAATGTAATTCTTAGTATCGCTGTAAATATTCCTGTCATTAACAACGATCTTATTAAAGTCTTCATTCAGCAGGTCACGAAGAATACTTGTGGTCTTTGTTTGCTCACTAAGAATCTTTGCAGGCGCTGCGGCTCCTTTCAGATTTTGCTGGATGCTTTTCCACATGTCCACCAGGGCTGAAAGATCTTCATGTAATTCGGCAGTATTTTTTCCTTCAGCAGCAGTTCTTACAATTACACCAAAATTCTTTGACTTGATCGCCTCGACTATCTTCTGCAATCTTTTTCTTTCTTCAGAAGAGTGAATCTTTCTCGAGACCGCAACAATATCATTGAATGGTGTCAAAACCACAAAACGGCCAGGTAAAGAAATTTCGCAACTCAGTCTCGGGCCTTTCGCTGCAATTGGTTCTTTCAATATTTGAACAAGAATGTTAGGTTTACCGCCCAACACTTCGTTAATCTTTCCTGTTTTGACGATTTCCGGCTCGATAGTGAATTTGCTGAAATCAAGTCCTTCCTCGCTTTTGTCGGACATACACATACCGGTGAACTTGAGCAGCGATTTTGCATAAGGACTCAGGTCTGTATAATGCAGAAACGCATCCTTCTCAAATCCTACATCCACAAAAGCAGCATTCAGCCCGGGTATCAGTTTTTTTACTTTTCCCAGGTATAGGTCTCCCACTGCAAAACGGGCATCGCTTTTTTCGCTATGCAGTTCTACCAGCTTTTTGTCTTCCAGCAAGGCTATTTCCACACCTTGCGGAGCTGCATTAATAATTAGTTCTTTGTTCATTACAGCTTACATAAATGAAACACCTTAGTGCTGTAAACACCAGTTGCCAGGAATCCGTATGGAATGCGGGGTTGTACCTGTAGGATATTTGCGGGTTAATTTGGGGCTGCAAACGTATACGGCAAAACAACCGATGGACTGAGAGGTGGGTGACTGGTTAATTTGTTGATTAAGTTAATC
The DNA here is from genome assembly GCA_029558715.1 of Bacteroidota bacterium. Lineage (GTDB taxonomy): Bacteria > Bacteroidota > Bacteroidia > Chitinophagales > Chitinophagaceae > JJ008. The sequence goes on from JAKQEA010000038.1 coordinate 8,622, forward strand.
AGGATTTCCAGATTCCGGATGAGATTTCATTTAATAAAATCTCAATGCCAAATTAACTTAATCAACAAATTAGCTAATTCACTTATTTGTTCCTCTTCTTATGACGATTCTTTCTCAGTCTTTTTTTACGCTTGTGCGTCGCAATTTTATGACGCTTCCTTTTTTTACCACAAGGCATACTCAAATAATTTTTAAATCTTGTTTATAATAAGTTTTCTTATCCTTTTAAAAGGAGGGGTTTATTTCTTCAACTCCTCAATTCGTTCTGAGATGGCCGCTTTAATATCTGCCAGCTTGATAAATGAAAGGCTTTTCTGATACCAGCTTATGGCATTAGCCTTTTCCCCTTTCCTCTCATACATATCTGCCATTAGTAATATAGCCTCAATATTATCCGGTTGCAAACCTAATACAGTTTGTAAACGGCCTATGGCTTTGTCGTATTGCCCGGAAATCATGGATCCTTTTACCAGCATCATCTGTGCATATAAATTGGTGCTGTCTTTCTTTACTACCTCCATGATCTTAGAAATACCCTCCATTGGAGTGGGAGAAATGTTTCCGAATAAGAAACAAGCACCCAGCCCAACTTTGGCTGAATCATTATCCCGGTTAATCTTCAAAGACCTGTCAAACAAATCTTTGGCCTGCAGTGCTTTCCATCTTCTTCGTTGCACCAACTCATCATTCTGCAGGTTATCCAAAAATAAGCGGGCTGCAAATGTGAGGCTTTTTTCCGAATTTTCCAATCTGGCCGCTTCTGCCTCATACCATGCATAGGGCTCAAAAATTCTCGCAGAGTCTTTCCAAAAATGAGATAATTGGTGGTAAACCTTTAGTTGCTGATTGTTAATATCTCCGCGGGTAATGGAATTTTCCAGTGTATTTAGTCGAATTACCTGCTCCGGGTTTAATTGTTTTTTGGCTATAACCAGAATACTATCAATGGATACAGCAGGTTGTTCATTCCCATGATCATGCCCATCATCGGCGCTATGCTGTTGATTTTCAGATGCTATTATTGTTTTTTTGGCAGGAACAGTTCGTCCAAACGCATAAATAACCGCAACAAGGATGAGGGCTGCTATAATCGTAATAAGCTGAGGTTTCTTCACAATCAAAAAATTCAGATTGCAAAGTTACCCTAAAGGCAATGAATTGCAGGCGGTAAGAAAAAATCTTTTGGATTCAGAAATAAGTATTATTCGGCTTCCTCTCCTGGCCCGGGATCCGGTTTAGGTTCTTTTAATTTTTTTACCTCTGCTACAAACTCTTTGGCAGGCTTAAATGCAGGAATATAATGCTCGGGTATATGAACGGCGATATTTTTTTTGATATTACGCCCAATTTTAGCAGCTCTCTTTTTTGTTATAAAGCTACCAAAGCCACGGATATAGATGTTCTCGCCACCAGCAAGGGTGTCCTTTACTTCCTTGAACATGGTTTCAAGAGTAACAAGCACATCTACCTTTGGTATGCCTGTTTTTTCAGAAATCTGATTTACCAGGTCGGCTTTTCTCATTGTTGCAGGTTTTTAGGGGTTTTATAAAGCCAATTTATGACAAAATAATATGATAGTCAACTAAATAGGCATAATTTTTTTCAACCGGCTTTGCACCAGTGAGCTTAAAATGGTGGATATTGAGCTCTGAAATTAATTACCGGGATCAATTTTATGCAAAAAAACGGCACAGAAAAGCTTAAAACCAGATTCGCAAAGACTCTTTTAAAATGGAATACAACAAGCAATACCCGTCAAATGCCATGGAAAGGAGAAAAGGATCCTTATAAGATATGGTTAAGTGAAATCATATTGCAACAGACCCGTGTAGAGCAAGGACTGAAATATTATAACAATTTTGTAAAGACTTTCCCGGATGTACATAGGTTGGCAAAAGCTAAGGAGGAGAAAGTTTTCAAATTGTGGGAAGGGTTAGGTTATTATTCAAGATGCAGAAACATGCTTGCCACCGCCAGGTATATTTCAAAAGAATTAAAAGGAAGGTTTCCGGTAAAATATGAGGAAATAAAGCAACTAAAAGGAATTGGGCCGTATACTGCTGCAGCTATTTCTTCTTTCGCCTTTAATTTACCCTATGCTGTCGTAGATGGTAATGTGTTCAGGGTTTTGTCCCGCCTGTTTGGCATTGATAAACCCATCGATTCTGCAGAGGGTAAAAAATACTTTTCTCTTCTTGCTGAAAAGCTTCTTGATAAGAAAAAGCCAGGTTTGTATAACCAGGCCATCATGGATTTCGGGGCAGTAATATGCAAACCTGCGGCACCTCTTTGTTCAAGCTGTATTTTCAAAAAAGAATGTGTGGCTTTTACGGCTGATAAAATCAATGAATTACCTGTGAAAGAGAAAAAAATCAATATCAAGAAACGATGGTTTTACTATGCAGTGCTTGAGTATAAAAATGAAATAGCTGTAAACAAGCGGTCGGAAAAAGATATCTGGCAGGGGTTGTATGAGTTTATACTGTTCGAAAAAAATAAAGAGACAGTTAGAGAGATAATTTTGAATCAGCTCGAAAAAAAGAGATGGTTACAAAAGAAAAACTATGAATTAATATCGGTTTCACCCCTTTTTAAGCAACAACTTTCTCATCAACTGATTGCCGGACAATTTATAAGAATAAAACTTTCACAAAAGCCGGCTGATCTGCCTGCCGGGCAATGGGTTACTAAAAGCAGGATAGAGAAATATGCTTTTCCGCAGTTCATTAATCAGTATCTCAGAGAGAATGGAGGGCAGCAAAGTTTGTTCTGATGTTAAATAAACCGGGGCAATCTACTTTTTGTTGTTTCAGCCTGAAAAAGAAATTAACTTTAAGGAACATTGTTTGCCGCAGATGATTTCTTAACCTAAAGAATAAATGTATGAGAGGCGTAAACAGAGTAATGCTTATTGGCAATCTGGGCAAAGACCCGGACGTACAACACCTGGAAGGAAATATTGCTGTAGCCAAATTTCCCCTGGCGACTACAGAAACTTTTAAAGACAGAACCGGAAAATTAGTATCACAAACGGAGTGGCATACTGTCGTTTTGTGGCGTGGCCTTGCTGAACTGGCTCAGAAATATTTACACAAAAGCAGTCTTGTATACATTGAGGGAAGATTAAGAACCCGCAGCTGGGATGATAAAGATGGTAACCGCAAATTTGCTACTGAAGTAGTGGGTGATAATCTTATTATGCTGGATAAAAGAATGGATGGAACTGGTTCGGCCGGAGAGGGCGGAGGTCTTGAAGGAATGGGTGGTTCGGATATGCCGATAGGGGACCCCTCTGAAAATCTCCCCTTTTAGTAATCAATTTCAAATATGATACCTTTGTCCGGTAATATGAAGGCAGGCCTTATGACCTGCTTTTTTAACCTTTTTTGCTGGCGGAGAGGTTAAATTATAAACATAATCCTTTGCTTTGGAGAATCATTCGGTCCTTATTTCTTTACTTGATATGATTTACATGTTCCTGCTGTATGTCAACCCGCAGGGAACTACTTTTTTGGCCGTTACATTAGTTGTTTTGTTACTCCTCACTTTTGCTATTTCAGGCTCGGAAGTAGCTTTATTCTCGCTTAATAAAAAGGATTTGAATATGCTGAAAACAAAACAGCATGCATCTGCCAGGCGTATTGTTACTTTATTGGAAGAGCCGAAAGAAGTATATGCCTCATTATTAATTGCCGGTACTTTCATTAATATCAGCATTATTGTTCTCTCTAATTTTCTTCTCTCGGAATTTATCTCTTTTGGTAAAGCCGGACCTGTTGTGGAAATATTGTTTAAAGTAGTGGTCATTACTTTTGTATTAGTGTTTTTTGGAAAAATATTACCTAAGGTGTGGGCCACACAGAATAATCTCCGGTTTGCCTATGACTGGTCCTTTATTGTAGAGGGTCTGCATCTTTTATTGCGCCGTATCAGTAAGTGGATCGTTAAACTCGCTGATGGTATTGGCAAAAGGGTTGGTGCAGATAAGAGTGATATATTAAGTATGCAGGAATTGGATGAAGCTATTGATATAAAAACGGATGAAGAAGCGTCTCCGGAAGAAAAAAACATTATGAAGGGAGTAGTAAAGTTTGGTAATATATCAGTGAAGCAGATTATGCGAAGCCGGTTGTATGTAAATGGAATAGACCATAGTGCTTCCTTTACTAATGTTATCAAAAGAGTAGAAGAGCTTCATTATTCAAGATTGCCTGTTTACAAAGATAGTTTGGATGATGTGGTAGGCATCTTAAATACCAAAGACCTGATCCCATACCTGCACGAAGGGGAAGATTTCGACTGGCATCCCCTGATGCGACAACCTTATTTTGTACCTGAACCTAAATTGATCGAGGATCTGCTAAAAGAATTCCAGCAAAAAAGAATTCATTTTGCAGTTGTGGTGGATGAATTTGGTGGTACGAGTGGTATTGTCACGATGGAGGATATACTGGAGGAAGTAATTGGGGATATTAAAGATGAATTTGATGATGAAGAAAGCGATAACTATAAACTGGATGATAATAACTACATCTTTGAAGGCAAGGTAATGTTGCATGATATGTGCAGGATCATGAAAATACCCATGACCACTTTCGATGATGTAAAAGGAGAAAGTGAATCACTTGCCGGGTTGGTGCTGGAGCTGGCAGGGGAACTACCTACTGTGGACTGGGTAATCCCTTGCGGAGATTTTGAATTTGCTATTATGCAAGCTGAAAATAACCGGATTCAATTAGTGAAAGTGACAATAAAACCTAAATCAGATACACCAGATCAGGATGATTAAAATGAATAAATATTTTGCAGGCTTTACAGCCGGTTTTTTTTTGTTTCTTTCCTGTAACAGCGACTATTCTGCAGGTAAGAAAAAAGGATATTTCAAGATTGATTTTCCTGAAAAAAAATACCAGGAGTTTAAGCAGCCCGATTACCCTTATACATTTGAGTACCCTGTTTATGCCAATATAATCAAAGACACTACGTTTTTTGAGGATAAAGCCGGTGACTGGTGGATCAATATTGATATCCCCCGTTTTAATGGCAGAATACATGTAAGCTACAAACCTATTAATGCACAGAATAATTTCGATTCATTAGTCAGGGATGGATTTAAGATGGCGTATAAACAACATGTTGATGTCGCTACAGGGATTAACGACAGCGCCATGCTAACTCCTAATGGAGTTGAGGGTATCTATTTTTCTCTTGGCGGAAACACAGCTACGGCTAATCAGTTCTTTTTAACTGATTCAACAAAACATTTTTTAAGAGGCGCTCTTTATTTTGATGCAGCTCCCAATGCAGATTCATTGGGAATTGTGAATGATTTTCTGAAGAAAGATCTACAGCATCTTATTAATACTCTTAAATGGAAATAAAATCCTTCCCGTTGTAAGCGGGAAGGATGAGCAACTTGTCGATAATTTACTGCTCTTTATTTTCTGTTTTCTTAGGATCAGTTTTCCGGGGCTGTGTTACTTCTTTAATCTCATCCCTCAGGGGGGCACGGCTAAAAAGTTCAGCATCTATTTTTTTACTCCTTTTTTTAATAGTAACAGTTTCTTTTTTGGAGAGTTTGGTTTCCTTTTCATTGATAACTTCTTCTTTGGCAATTCCAGTTGTTGGTTTGTTAACAGGAATTGTTACTGCTGGTTTCTTTTTTTCTTCGACATACATGCTCTTAAATTCTTTTTTATGGCTTGTTTTCCTATAGTCAACAAAACCATAGATACTGACGCCGATCATTAACGCTGCGCCTGCGTACAGGATTGATTTCATTTTTGATTATTTTATGGTTACAAAAATTGTTACTGCTGTTGCTTTTATTTAACTATATCGAGAATGATCGTAAATAGTTTCGGCTTTGCCTGTATATAACCCATTCAGCAAAAAGCATATTACCAAGTACACTGATCCAAAGTGATAGCTCATAGTTTTCGAGGTGCCCCCAGTCAAGCAGGTAGAATATAATATGATAAATGCGAAATGTAACAGCAGTCATAGCCATCGCATAACTTCTTATCATCCAAACCTTGTGAGCCAGAACATTTCTTTTGTGGATGGTGTTAAGTCCATAAAGTGTGGTTACAAACCACCAGGCTGCCATAAACATGAATAAAGCCCTTTCCCAAAAACTCCCTTTGGCAAAAAAGGACATATACAAGCCAGTAGGAGCTCCCAGGAATAAAACCACGGCCACATAAATCTTTCCGCTTACACGATGTACTGACTTAGATTTTTTTAAAATATACCTGGAGAATTGGATCAATGCAGCTCCAATGCATATAGCACCTGCAGCTATGTGAATGTAAAAGCATGACTTGTACATACCGTTTGAAAACAGCAGGCTTCGCTCCTCAATAAAATCAAAGTTTTCGCTAAAAGAGAAATAAGGTAATGTATTGTAAATGAGTAAAAGGCTAAAAGCGGTTACCGGTATCCAAAACAACATCTGGATGAAAACCCGGGCCGATTGCTGGAAAGTAGTGACTCTTGTGTTGTGCATACAGCTGGTTGTGATAACAGATAGATGCCTGCCATAAAATCTCTCCATAACCAGCTCTTGTTACATCTTTGTTAAAGGAATTTTTAATAGCTATTGAATGTTTCTTAATTTGAGAGCTATTCATAACCTCTTATCTATGGTTAATCGTATGGCTTTATGGTATATTGTAATTTTATGTACGGCTGTTTCAATGAAGGTGTTTGCCCAGCAGCCGGAAGCAATAGACTCTCTTAAAATCGCCCTGGCAGAAGCAAAAACGCCGGATGAAAAAGGCTATTGGTACGATAACCTTTCCCGGACGATGATGAATGTGAACCCCAAAGCGGCTGATTCTTTGGGTGAACAGTTTATCCTCTTTGCTGAAGAAAGCCGTAACCGTAAGCTTATGTTTGATGCTTACATGTCCAATGGGTTACGTTGCAGTTATTTTCGGGGGCAAAAAGCCTATATAGAAAGAAGTATAGTATATTATGAAAAGGCCCTCCTCATTGCTGAGCAGAACAATATGGAAAAACGTTCAGGAGCCGCATTGTTACAACTGGCGGATATACATCTTGCCATACCTGATAAGGATAAGGCCCTGAAATATGTGGCCGAAGGATCTTCCCGAATCGCTGCTACGAAGGATGATAGCCTGAAAGTGGAGTCAAACAATATCTACGGTAAGGTATACCTGGCCCGCAATGAAAAAAAGATGGCCCTGCGGCAGCACCTCATCGCTCTCGAGATATCGGAGGAATTAAAGGCAGACAATGCAGAGAAGAAGCGGTTGAAGAATGAACTGAAGCGTAATTGTTACCTCTACCTGGCTAATTTTTACGCTACCATTGAAAGTTTTGATAAGGCAATCGACAATTATACTTCAGCCTATAAGATGCTTGACAACCTTACCGACAGAAGAGTGCCTTACCAACGATGTATAGATATCAATGCAATTGGTAACCTATTCGCACAGAAAAAGAACTACGATATTGCTATCAGTTATTTTGAAAGATCAATCCGCATGGCAGATTCCCTGAAGTTTGCTACACTAAAACTACCGGGATATGTCAGTATGTTAAATCAGTACCTGAGAATGGACCAACCCGAAAAAGCATTGAATTACCTGAATTCATCAGCCGGGAAAAACTTAAAAGAATACCTGACTACTTTCAGGATGTCCGGTATAATTGACCAGGCCTATGCTTTTGTATATACAGAGTTGAGTAAATATGATTCGGCCCGAAAATATTTCGACAAGGCACTTCCCTATTTTGAAGCTAACTTGAACGATAATAATAAAGTGGGACTCTACCTGCAGATGGGGAAGCTTTTTACCAAAACAGGGGAGACGGCAAAAGCAATTGAAAATTATCTCAAAGCAAAAGAGATTGGAGAAAAGAACGGCTCTCTGGAGATTACGATGACTGCTGTAAAATACCTGGACTCATTGCACAAAAACAAGAGTGATTTTCGCACTGCCAGTATGTACAATGGTATGTACTACCTGTATAAAGACAGTATAGATAAACTAAATAAAGAGAAAGAGCTGGCACAAGTGGAAGCAACAGCAGAGGAACAACGAAATGAAAGAATAAGGAAAGAGCAAGAAGAGACGAAAAGACGAAAGAACAATATTCAGTATATGGCCATTACTTTGGGCATTGTAGTGCTTTTCATTGCTCTTGTCATTCTGGGTATGTTTAAAGTCTCTGCCGGGCTGATTAAAGCAGTTGGTTTCTTCGTATTCCTGATGTTGTTTGAATTCATTTTCCTTGTATTTAAAAAGAATATTTATTCTATCACCAACGGTGAGCCGTGGAAAGATCTTATTTTTATGATAGCGCTGGCGGCCTTGCTGGTGCCGTTGCACCACTGGCTGGAGCATAAGGTGTTGCATTATCTTACCTCGCACAACAGGCTCACCTCTGCAGGACATCATATAAGGAACAAACTCTTTAAAAGAACAAATGAAGGCCGGCAATAAACCGGCCCTTACCTTTGCATCAAAATAAACGGTTTTGATAGTAATTGATAATATCCTGATCACCGAGGATGTGGTGGATAAAAAATTTGTATGCGATCTTAACAAATGTAAAGGAGGTTGTTGTGAAGATGGGGCTGCCGGTGCGCCGTTGGATAAGGAAGAGCTGAAAATTATTACTGACTTGTACGAAAAGGTAAAGCCCTATCTTACAAAGGCTGCTATCGCTGAAATAGAGAAGAAAGGGTTTTATGTATATGACAAGGAGTTTGAATGGGTGACACCAACCCTGGATAGTGATAATGAAATTTGTGTATATGGTATCCGTGAAGAAAATGGGATAATCAAATGTGCTTTTGAGCAGGCATTTAATGAAGGAGTTATTCCCTGGAAAAAACCGATCAGTTGCCACCTGTATCCTATCATTGCCAAAAAGGGGAAACATGGTGATTATGAAAGAGTGAATTATGAGCCACGGGAACAAATGTGCAGTCCTGCCTGTGCGCTGGGAGAAAAATTAAAAGTACCCGTTTACCAGTTTTTAAAAGAACCGTTGATCAGGAAATACGGAGAAGATTTTTATAATGCACTAGACACAATAGCAAAAGGAGAATGGGAAGAAATCGATTTTAAAGAGTAACTCAACAAACTTTACCAGTGAAAGAAACAGCTGCCGACTTTATTGCCAAAAGTACCATCAAGGCTGCCGATAAAGATCATCGCCGGAAGATCAATTTTAATATTGGTAAATATAATGCTGTAGTGCCGCAGGGAAAACAACAATTTACCGATGTGCACCTGGCAAGGGAAAGAGCCAAGAATATAAAATGGAAAGCCATTGAAACGCTGGATAAACAACTGGAAAATTTTGAGGCAGCTATATCAAAAAGAGGTGCAAAGGTTATTTGGGCGGAAGATGCAGGTCAGGCTCTTGATGCTATAAAGAGGATATGTGACGAAAAAGGCTGTAAAATTCTGGTGAAAAGCAAGAGCATGGTAACAGAAGAAATTCACTTGAATGATTTTTTGGAAAAGAACGGCATTGAAAGTGTGGAAACGGACCTGGGTGAATACATTCAGCAACTGGATGGAGAACCACCTTATCACATCGTAACTCCTGCTATGCATAAAAGTAAAGAAGATGTGGCTAAACTCTTTGCAGAAAAACTGGGTACTGATCCAAAAGCCACACCAGAGCAGCTGACACTCACCGCCAGGAAAGTACTTAGGGAGAAATATGTGCAGGCAGAGGTAGGGGTGACAGGAGCTAATTTTATCGTTGCGGATATTGGGGGAATAGCGGTAACAGAAAATGAAGGAAACGCCAGGCTTAGCTGTGCATTCCCTAAAACGCATATAGTTGTGGCAGGTATTGAAAAAGTAATTCCCTCTATTACTGATCTGGCATTGTTCTGGCCACTTTTATCAACTTTTGGCACAGGACAAAAAATTACGGTTTATAATACAATTGTTACCGGTCCACGGCAAATAAATGAAACAGACGGGCCTGAAGATATGTATGTGATATTGCTGGATAATGGCCGTACTAATATTCTCGCAAATGAGAAACAAAGGGAAAGTTTATACTGCATCCGTTGCGGCGCCTGCTTAAATGCATGCCCTGTTTATAAAAATATAGGGGGACATACCTATGCAGCCACCTATAGTGGTCCGATAGGATCTGTAATAACTCCGCATCTGAAAGAAATGGGTGAATGGAAACACCTTAGCTATGCTTCTTCTTTATGCGGAAACTGTACAGAAGTGTGTGCTGTAAAGATCAACCTGCATGAATTATTATTGGAAAACAGGCATGAGGCGGTGAATGAGGGCCATAGTTCGTTTGGTGAAAAGATAGCCTGGAAAATGTGGAGACAAGGGATGCTTCGACGGAGATGGATGAACATGGCCAGCGGAAGCATTAAAAACTGGGTGGTTAATAGCCTGTTAAAAGGATGGAAACGGCACCGGGGGGAAATGGAGTTTCCTAAAAAATCGTTTAATGAATTGTGGAGAGAGAAACATGGTAAAAACTAAATCTTCCCCGCCACAGGTTACTCTATATCGGGGAAGATTCGGTATTGCAGTTACAGTTTTTCTTTCTGTTTTGTTTTGTATAGTATCTCCAGGATGCCTTTGATATCATCCGGTTTTTTATTTATTTCCAAAGCTTTTTCAAGAAAAGAAATAGCTTTTTTAAAGTCATTAGTTTCATAATATCCTTCGCCAAGACTTGAGATAACATTAGCAGATTCCGGATACAGGAAATAATTTATTTGAAATACCCGCAATGCTTCTTTCTTTTTGTCATGATTCAGCAGCAGATAACCCAGGCTGTTTAAATCATGTTCACTCTTAACCAGTAATCTCAATTGCTGGGCCAATCCGGCAGTACTGATATTGTCATCCAGAAGTATATCTTCAGTTAACCATTGCTTTACAAGCGCAAAAGAATGGTAATTGGGACTATATTGCCCGTTGCTGATAATAGTCAGCAGATCTTTTTCTAATGAGAAAATTGGAAATTCATTGATGCGGTTTATCTCAATTCCATTTCTGTAAATAATGAATGTGGGCACCCTGAAAATTCCTTTACCGGCTTCCTCATGCCGGGGGCTCTGTTTGTAAAGCGAATCACCGTTACCAAGCCCTATCAGTGTTACTTTCTTTTCAGGAAATGAAATGTTATGCAGGAGTTTGAGAAATCGGGGTACTTCTCTTTTGCTGTCTCCGCACCAGGTACCAAAAAATATTTCAATGCTTATTTTATCAATACTTTGTTTTTTGAGTTGTTCTGTTATTGCAGTATTGGGAGTGTAATCATTATAGCCACTGATAAACCATTTTCCGAATGGATCTGCTGACAGGTTATCTTTAGAACAGATACCATATATGATGTTTGGTCCCTCTGTAGTTGTTTGAGCCATTGTTATGGCTGGGAAAAGCAGGCAAAAAGATATAAATAATTTATTCATAAAATAAATTGAAGAGGTTATTAATAAAAAATATATAGAAATAACTACCTGACCTTTACCTGTTCGGCAAATGCAGGTACTCTACGCCAGTTGGCATGCATTAGTAATTGAATGGGACACTAAACACAAGGAGGACGGAACAATTCAACGGTAATTCCTTCACATAGATCATCAGGAGAGAATTGATACTTTTTACCAGGTAGAAACGAACAGCTAAAATGCGGTATATTTTCTTTTACATGCTGAAATAATTCTTCAAGATGAATATGAGTATGATTCTTTGAGAGAGGATCATTATTTGAACCGGATTTATCAAAACCCGCCTTTTTTTCACAATCGCATTGCTGCGCTGGAGATTTATACTTGTTTGCTATGGTGCATTCCAGGTATATCGCCTGTTTTGCATGCTGGAACAGAACAAATACGCCAAGTAATAGTATGGAGAAATGTTTTCTCACTGAATGGTAATGGTTTCATGGGTTTCCTGACCCAATTTAGAGGACGGGATTGAAAATAAAAGGATGCATCCGGAAAAAAAATCCAATTGAAGCCGGATAAGTATATTCGTTTGTCAGACGAGAGCAGGTATGCTTTTATATTGTAAGACAATAACGCCAAGGCTGCAGTACATCTGCGATTTTGTCGGGAATATCCTGACTGGTAAGGGTATTTCTATCACAACAGACAAGAATTTATATGAAAATGAAACAGGGGCAAGAATAAATTATAGCGATACACTAATTAAACCGGGTGAATTTTGGTTAAAGCCTCATTCTCTATTGTTTGAGAAAGATATTCATTCACAGGTAATTGATTGTTTTGATGTGCCAGCATACAAAGGTTTTTTTAGAACCAATGGAGATTTTCCGTTTGATTTTCTGGCAGCATCTTTCTACCTGCTTAGCCGGTATGAGGAGTATATGCCCCATCAAAAAGATATGTATGGCCGTTATGGTCATGAAAACTCATTGGCATTTAGGGAGGGCTTCTTGAATAGGCCTTTAATAAATATCTGGATGCAGGATTTCAGGCAAAAAATAAAAGAGAAGTTCCCCTCACTCACTTTTTCTCACTCACATTTTACTTTCTACCCTACTTACGATATAGATGAGGCGTACTCTTATAAACATAAAAACTGGAAGAGAAGTGCCGGAGCAATGCTGAAAGATTTGTTGAAGGGAGAGTTGAAAAAACTTGAGTTAAGGAGGAAAGTAATAAAGGGCAAGGCCCAGGATCCGTTTGATTCTTATGAATGGATAGATAGCCTGCATGATGAGTTACGGCTAAAACCAGGATATTTTTTTCTGGTGGCAAAAAGAACCAGTAGATATGATAGAAATATTTCACCAGATAGTGCTGCACTGAAAGCACTTATAAGTAGACATGCTGCCAGGTACGAGATTGGAGTACACCCGTCCTGGCGAAGTGGAGATAATTTCTCATTGATAAAAAAGGAGAAGGAAATTATTGAGCAGGCATCAGGGCATTTAATCATTTGCTCCCGTCAGCATTTCATCCGTTTTACGTTACCACAGACCTATCGTTATTTAATAGATGCCGGGATCACTGAAGATTTCTCCATGGGGTATGGAAGTATAAACGGCTTCAGGGCATCGGTAGCCTCTCCTTTTTATTGGTACGATCTTGAGAAGGAAGAAACAACCAGCCTGCTGGTATACCCGTTCTGCTATATGGAGGCCAATTCATTTTACGAGCAAAAATATTCCCCGCAGCAGGCACTGCAAGAGATGAGGCACTATTACAATGAAGTAAAGAATGTAAACGGCACACTAATTACTGTATGGCATAATACATTTTTAGGCACTGATGAACGATTTGCAGGATGGAGAGATGTGTATTCAACATTCATTAAAGAAGTAGCAGGAAAGCAGTATTAGATACCTTCAGTTTCCGGCTGCTCGGGAGGAGGCACTGCTGCTTTAAATGCTTTGTTTACCAGGTACACTCCCAGTAAGGTAACAAGACCACCAACTGTGATATAAATAGTAATCTTTTCGCTAAATATTAACCAACCGCAAAGAACGGCTACAATCGGGTTGATATAAGCATAAATTGAAGCTTGCTCAGTAGGCAGATTTTGTAAAGCATACAGGTAGCAGATAAATGCGATCAGTGAACCAAAAATAATAAGGTATGCAATGGCAGCCCATGATTGCCAGGGAATAGCGGAAACGGGAACTGCATTCCCGGTAATATTCGTAAATATGAAAAGGCTCAAGCCTGCTATCACCATCTGGAGTCCCAAACTGAAATAAGGATTAAAGCTGGCTGCCTGTTTTTTAGTATAAAGAGTAGCAAATGCCCATGTCCAGGTGGCAATCAATGATAGAATAATACCGAATCGAAAGTCAGCATTCAAAAAATCATGCAGGTGGTCGTAGAAAATGATACAAACACCGGCAAAGCCAAGCAACAAACCAACAATAGCTTTTAAGGGAATTTTTTCTTTAGAAACAAAGAGACCAATTACGACCAGCCACAAAGGAAATATGGCCCCCATAATTGATCCAAGGCCGGCAGAGATATATTTTACACCCCATGTACTAAGTCCATTACTCATAATGAAGTTCAGAAAACTTAATACTAATACCGGTATCCATTCTTTCCCTTTGGGTAAACTGGCACCTTTGATAATAAAGAATGCAACATATATGATACCGGCAAGAAGCTGTCGAATACCTGCCAGCTGTAGTGCAGGCATGTGACGGACTCCTTCTTTCGAGGCAATCCAGGTGGTACCCCATAGTACACAAACCAATGCTAAGGCAAAAAGCGCTTTTGCTCTTGTACCTTTTTTATGAATGGTAAGCGGATTGAATACCGCCAGTTTCTTTAATGAATCAGCGGATGATTGAACTATTGTTTTATGAAAGTCGAAAAAATTCATTAATGTTTAAAATGCCGCATACCTGTTATTACCATTGCCAGGTTATTTTTTTTACAATATTCAATAGAGTCATTATCTCTTATAGAACCACCCGGTTGAATAAAAGCAGTAATACCTGCTTCATGTCCCAGTTGCACACAATCATTAAAAGGGAAAAAAGCATCACTTGCCATGACCGCAGCTGCCAGATCAAATTTGAATTGTTTTGCTTTTTCTACAGCCTGTCTCAAAGAATCGATCCGGCTTGTTTGACCGCAGCCTTTTCCTATGAGCTGCTTGTTTTTTACCAGTGCGATAGCATTTGATTTCAGGTGTTTGCAGATAAGATTAGCAAAGCCAAGATCCGTTTTTTCGGTATCGGTTGTTTCCCTGCCACCTGTTTCTTTCCATTCGGTATAATTCCCTTCATCTATACCTTGTATCAACACACCGTTTAGCAAAGATTTGTATTGCTCCCTGGCAGCTGGCTGAGATTTCAGCTGCAGCAGTATCCGGTTCTTTTTTGACTTCAAAACGGCCAATGCATCTGTTTCAAATGCCGGAGCAATAAGTACTTCAAAGAATATTTCATTAATCGCATCTGCCGTTGCTTTATTAATAGTGTCATTACATACCAGCACTCCGCCAAAAGCACTTTCCGGGTCGCCTGCCAGCGCAGCATCCCAGCTTTCTTTTACTGAGGAGCGTTGTGCCGCACCGCATACATTTGTATGTTTAATAATTGCGAATGTAGTTTCGCTGAATTCTTTAATCAGCTGTATAGCTGCATCCACATCTACCAGGTTATTGTAGGAAAGTTCTTTTCCATTCAATTGATCAAATAGCTTATTAAGGCCACCATAAAAAATTCCGGATTGATGCGGGTTTTCTCCATACCTCATTGCTTTTGGATAAGGAATAGACTCCAGAAAGTAAAAAGATGCTGACGGATTGAAATATTTGGCAATCGCCACATCATAATGAGCTACTACTTCGAACGCTTTAGCCGCAAATGTTTTTCTTTGTTCAAGGGTAGTCTCTCCTTTTTGTTCTTTCAATAGGTTTTCGAGGACTGCATAATCTTTTTTGGCAGCGATCACCACTACATCTTTAAAATTCTTGGCGGCACCCCTGATCATTGATGGTCCGCCGATATCAATTTTCTCGATAATGGCTTTTTCGTCGGTTGTACCTGCCACAGTTTCTTCAAAGGGATACAAGTCTACGATTACTAAATCTATCTCCGGAATCTTATATTGCTTCATTTCCTCAACATGGGTAGCATCATCCCGTTTTCCCAGTATACCACCAAAAACAGAAGGGTGTAGTGTTTTCACTCTTCCTCCAAGGATGGATGGATAAGTAGTCAGTTCCTCTACCGGGATCACTTTGATACCCAGTTTTTCAATAAATGTTTGTGTGCCACCGGTAGAGTAGATAGTAACACCCAAGTCAGATAATTCCTGTACAATTTTTTCGAGTCCGTCTTTATAAAAAACAGAAATCAGGGCCGATTGAATCTTCTTGTTCATAATATTTAAGGAGTTGAGAGGCAGGCAAATCGCAAGGGCCATGCTTTCACTAAAGTTCCGGCAGGCAGGCCGCAAAACTAACTTAATTCACCTTCATGACAAAAGCCCCTTTTGTGGTAACATCATGCCAGGGAATATGCAGAGAGTCGCAATCTTTTTTCCAGTAGTTTGTTTTCCAGACGGGTACGGATGCGTCAAATACCACTTGTTTTATTTCAAGTGAACTGGCCAGTTTTTTCATATATAATTTAGGATTCCCGGAAAGGATAAGCAAGTCGACAACAGGCTTATCAGCATCAGGTAAAAATGAAACAGCTTCCTCAAGCAATAAAACCTTTTTCCCTTTAAAAGAAACATAGTTTTCAGTTAATAGCAGGTCGCTCAGTGACTCAGTATATTTTATCCGGTGAAGAATACGGGAAGGCTTCAGGTGAAAATTACGGGTAAACCCATCCATTAGCAAATCGCTGTCGCCAACAAACCGATAGTTTCTTCCGTCAATAAAGTCAATAGCTCTTTTCTGGGGTACATTATATACAATGATCTTTTGTTGTTTCTCTGCTTTAATGAATGAAATACTTCTTTCAGCAAAAAAGAGAAATAAACCTGCCATTCCAATTTTTAACCCATCCTTAGATTTCTCCATTAGCCAGTAGCTTATTCCTGCAGCGAAAACTAAAAGAAAAATAACCTGTATAAGGCTGATTTGCAGACCATCCCAAAGAGAAAATGGGATCATTTCAATTCTTTCGACATACGTATTCATAAGCCAGATCAACCAGGAAATTATCTTTCCGGTGAACAAGGCAATTGAAGGAATAAAAGAGACAGCGCAAAGCAATATTTCACCGATCAGAATCATACTGGATAAAGGGACGGCGAGGAAATTTGTTAAAATAAAAGAGGAGGGAAACTGGTGAAAATGGTAAATACCTAATGGAATGGTGAGTACTTGTGCAGCCATAGTAACTGCATTCAACTTCCAGATAAAATCGAGAATTTTATTTTTAATGTAAAACCAGTTGTAGATTGGACGCATAAAAATAATTATACTCAGTACGGCTGCATAGGACAATTGAAATCCTACATCCCACAACCAGTATGGATTATAGCACAATAAAATAAAGGCAGAAACAGCCATTGTATTGTAAACAGATGATTTCCTGGAAAAGGATTCTCCCAATACAATACAACTGAACATTAGAGCCGACCGGAGCACAGATGGCTGAGCTCCTGCTAAAAGACTAAAGCCCCATAAACCAGTGATGATAAGAACAGGTGAGAGCCATTTTGTTTTTTTATTCCTACGAAGTGGTTTGAGTAGCTGGACAAGCAGCCAATAGATCAATCCCAGGTGCAGGCCTGAAATGGCGATAATATGAACTACTCCGGTATTAGTATATGATTGAACAAGAGACTGGTCAAGATCATTCTTATAACCAATCAACAGCGCCTCTGCCAATCCCAGTTCTTTTTCACCCTGAATATTTTTTCGCAGAATGGTCAATACTTTTTCCCGTGAAGAATAAATCAGTTTTTTCAGCCATTTTTGATTCTGGTCCTGTAGTATTTCAAAGTCACCGGGTTTTAAATAGACCTGGTGGGTGATACCCTGGAAAAGGGAGTATCGCTTGTAGTCAAACCCTCCCGGATTACCTGAGTTCCTTATTTCCTGGAGGGTTTTTTTGAGAAGTATTTGTGAGCCATACCGGAGGTTATGTGGCAGGGAATCTTTTTTGAAATAAATAATTATTTTGCCTGTAATGGAAACAGATTTTTTGCCTTCCAGCAGGTTAGTAACGGTTGCATTGGCTTTAAATGATTTTGTTTTTTCAACCAGGGGTTCGTCCAGTGTTGCAATCAGAACTTGTGATTCGTTGTAATAATGACCAAACCATTTGCTGTTATTAGTAATATCATTTTTCCACGCTAATAGCATACCAACTGAAAGGAAAATTCCAGAAACTATAATTCCGCTAAAGGCTGAATAGCGAAACCTGTTCAGTAATGGTATAAAGAAGAAACTGCAAAGGAAAAGAACAGCGATAGCCATAATCCACCATCCAGAAATAGCGGGTAATTGAAAATTCCACTGAATAATTATGCCGGCGATCAGCGGGATTAAAATCTTTAGAAAAGGTATCTTCTTCCAAAACTGGTACCCATACAAAGCCATATGGAAAAGTAATGTACCTGGCAGTTATAGGCAATACTACTTTCCGGGTATATCAGGCCTGCATTTTGTTCAGGTAGGCGATTTGTCCAATGTGATAAATATTGTGCTCTATCATTCCATGAAGAAGAAAGCGATAACTATACTTCCGGAAATCAACTATCTCCTTCAGGAAGGTATCATCCTTTTTTTTCAGCGCTATTACTATTTTTTTCTGAATAGAGCGGAACTCGGCCAAGCCTTTTTCCCAGGCATGTACTTTAGGATTGATCAGTCGCCAGTCCATCTTTTCAAAAGCCGCCAGGTCCATGTCAGGATCTTTCTCAATTCGCTTAAGGGTGAAATCAGCCCAGGTGATCATATGATAGAGCAATTCTATCATCGAATGATCTGTATCATTTGGTCGATGGTAAACCTTTTTTGTGTTTACTTCTTCCAAAATGCTGAACACCGGTTTGCCAAACCAGGGTTGACCACTGTTTACCTCTTCAATTTTTTGAATGATTGACTGAATCTCTTTTTTCATATCAGAAAGATACAAAGGGTGGAATCAATGATCCGTACCGCTTTTCACTTTTCTTTCTACATATTGCCGGTAAGGTATCCGTTGCACTTTACTGATCAGCCAGCCCGGGTAATTGAAAATAGTAAATGTCATTTGTTGTACCAGGTCATCCTTGTTTTGTTCAAATACCCGAAGGGCTTTCTGGTATTCGGCTATTTTACTTTTATTATCCTTTATATAAAATGCCCGGTGCAGGCACTGCACAAGAGCTGTTTCAAATGGGTGTTTTTTCTTTCGCTTGTAGAAGTATGTGTAAGTGGACTTGTATTGTGCATCAAACAACTTTGGATTATTAAGGTTGTAAGTGATTAGTAACAGCAGTATCTGGGCCAATGCAGAATGTTCTTCCCTGGTTCCTTCTTTAAAATAAGTAATAGCCCTTTTGGTAAAGTATAAAGCATCCTCAAATTGTTCCAGCACAAAGCAACCAATACCCAGTGATAAGTTGGTGGTTCTGTTCAGATCTGAATTTAATAATGGTTCCCAAAGCTTATATTTTGATTTCATAAAGGAAACCAGTTTTTCCACCTTATCATACCGGGCAGTTTTGTTATAGATCTTATTAAGGGCAAGATACTTGATAGCTTCAAAGTTGGCTCTTTGTGCAGGTTCTGTTATCATGAGGTTGACCTCATCGTTAAATATATCTGTCACGTAGTTGTATGAACCATTGAGTACCCCTGCATAGTTGATCATGTAAAGCAATTCGATGTAAAACTCTCCGTGAGTAGTAATAAACCGGGAATTCTTTTTCCAGTCTGCAAAGACCTGCTGTAATATCTCTACAGATTGTGAGGTTTCATTTAACAAATAAAGCAATGTGGCTTTATTCATGCTGTAATAATGCCTGAACCAGAAAGAATGCCCATGGTTCGTAGTATTGGCTTTATTTACTCTCTCAAGTAAAAGTGAAATCTTTCCCCTTAGTTCTTTATCCAGATCAAAATGGGCCTTCTTTTTCAACAGGATTGTTTCTGCATAAATATCACGGAGTGTAATCAGGTCTGCATATTCATTATAGGTAATCAGGTTCTTTTTAAACAAGGAGTGTAGTTCATCATACTTTGTATTCACACTGCTGAAAAGGATCATCTTCTCAAATTCTGTTTTCAAAAGATTCAGCAAAGCAAACGACTCGGTACTTCTTGCTTTTTCTACTGCTTTTTTCCAGATAGTATGAGCTTCATTAAACAATCCCTTTTTCCGGTAGATTCTTATCAGTTGTATCTGATTATAGATATCATGACCGGAATTGTTTCGGTTATCATACTGTACGATCGCCTCAACTATCTGACGTTGCAGGTAATGTTTTTGAAAGGCAATATTTTTTTTGGTAATGGCCGGATGAAATTTTTCAATAATAGCTGCTTCGTCATATTTCTTTTGTTTTATAATGGCGTCAAACAACTGTAAGTATAAACGTTGTTGTGAGGATTGTGAAATAGCAAAATTTCTTTTAAAAAACAGCTTTTCGTTACTGCTAAGCGAATGAATCAGTTGCCAGATAAAATCAGAAGTCGTTTTCATTGCTGAACTATGATCTGAAGATAGGGATGGATCAATAATACAGCAAATGAATCTTAATCATAAGTTGAAAAAATTAATTGAATATCAATATTTTGCGATTTTATTCGATGGCGGATATATAATTATAAAGCAAATAAATGGAGAAATTAAAAATGACTTTATTAAATGACCGGGATAGTTTTACTAAATAATACTACAAATTTTTACAAGCCATAGTCTTCTATTAGTAAAGACAACCAAAACCAACCACGGGGACTAATCGTTTCAGTTGACCATTAACCATTAAAGCCTGTTATTCTGATAAAAATCAGAGTAGCAGGCTTCTTTGTTGTTAAGCAAATTACTTGCTCAGGTACATACTTCTGTCTTTGTAGAGTTGACGGAAGTAGGGGTCTCTTAAGTCTTTTATAAAACGTATCGCTTCACCGGTAGATTTCATTTCAGGCCCCAATTCTTTATTTACTCCGGGAAACTTATTGAAGCTGAAAACCGGCTCTTTGATAGCGAAACCGTCCAGTTTCTTCTCAAAAGTGAAATCTGTTAGCTTATACGTACCCATCATTACTTTGGTAGCTATATTCAGATAGGGTATCTGGTAGGCCTTAGCGATAAATGGAGTTGTTCTGGATGCCCGCGGATTAGCCTCTATCACATACACTTTTCCATCCTTAATAGCAAACTGTATATTAATAAGTCCCTGTATTTTTAATGCCCGGGCAATTTTTTCCGCATACTCCTCCATGGTGTGTACAATCAGGGGAGTAAGGTTAAAGGCAGGTAATACTGCATTACTATCACCACTGTGAATGCCTGCAGGTTCAATATGTTCCATTACACCCATTACATGAAAATTCTCGCCGTCAAAGATGGCGTCTATCTCTGCTTCCTGACAACGATCCAGGAAGTGGTCAATCAGAATTTTATTGCCGGGAATGTGTTTCAGTAAACTCACCACTGCTTTTTCAACTTCTTCATCATTAATAACGATCCGCATCCTTTGTCCGCCCAATACATAAGAAGGGCGAACAAGTACCGGGTAACCTACTTTATTAGCTACTTCAACAGCATCATCGACCGACCATGCCGTACCATATTCCGGATAAGGAATTTCAAGCTCTTTCAGCATATCACTAAACCTGCCGCGGTCTTCAGCTATATCAAGACTATCGAAAGATGTTCCTACAATGCGGATTCCTTTTTGTGTTAGTTTTTCAGCAAGTTTTAATGCTGTTTGCCCACCGAGCTGAACAATGACACCATCTGGTTTTTCATGTTCGATTATTTCCCATAGATGTTCCCAGTAAACAGGCTCGAAATACAATTTATCAGCCATATCAAAATCGGTACTCACCGTTTCGGGATTGCAGTTTACCATGATGGCCTCATAACCACATTCTTTAATAGCAAGCAACCCATGCACACAACAATAATCAAATTCAATGCCCTGCCCGATACGATTTGGCCCGGAACCAAGCACAATTATTTTCTTTTTGTCTGAGACCTTACTTTCGCTATTATTACCTCCTTCAAAGCTGGAATAAAAATAGGGTGTCTTAGCTTCAAACTCTGCTGAACAGGTATCAACCATTTTGTACACCCTTGTTATGCCGGCAGCTTTTCTTTTATTATATATATCTTCCTCATCACCGTGTTCGGTAATGCGGCTTATCTGTTCATCGCTAAAACCATTTACTTTTGCTTCTCTCAACAGATCAAGTGGCAATGTATCTAAATCATACTTCGCCATTTCTTTTTCCAGATTACATATCTTTTGTATCTCATACAGAAACCAGCGGTCAATACCATTAGTTGCTTTTGAAATCGTACCTACAGAAATACCCGCCATCAAAGCATCCTTGATACGGAAAATGCGATCCCATTTTGGAGTTTTGATATATTCAAGCAACTCTTCTGCCCGCATCATACTTTTGCCATAGTAGCCCAAACCAATAGCATTATTTTCTAAACTCTGACAGGCTTTTTGGATAGCTTCTGTAAAGCTTCTGCCGATCGCCATTACTTCACCCACACTTTTCATCTGAAGACCCAGTGTGTCATTAGCTCCTTTGAATTTATCAAAATTCCAGCGGGGTATTTTTACAATAACATAGTCGAGTGCCGGTTCAAAATAGGCGGAAGTAGTTTTTGTTATTTGGTTTTCCAATTCATCCAGGTTATAACCAATTGCCAGTTTGGCTGCAATCTTTGCAATAGGATAACCGGTTGCTTTACTTGCCAAAGCAGAAGAGCGGCTTACCCTGGGATTTATTTCAATAGCAATGATTTCTTCAGTAGCAGGATTCATAGCAAACTGCACATTACAACCGCCTGCAAAATTGCCAAGATCTCTCATCATCCGGATAGCGGTATTCCGCATCAGCTGCATACCTGTATCACTTAGGGTCATGGCAGGGGCAACAGTGATAGAGTCACCGGTGTGCACACCCATCGGATCAAAATTCTCAACGGTACAAATAATACAAACATTGTTGGCAGAATCTCTTAATAATTCCAGCTCAAACTCCTTCCATCCCAATACTGCTCTTTCAACCAGCACTTCATGTATGGGCGATGCCTGCAAACCACGGTTCAGTGCTTCATCCAAATCGTCTTTATCATGCACAAAACCGCCCCCGGTACCTCCAAGTGTAAAAGAAGGGCGGATAACAAGTGGAAAACCTATTTCTTGTGCAAACTCCTTTCCTTCCAAAAAAGAGTTAGCTGTCTTGGCAGTTGCCACAGGTACTCCCAGTTCAATCATCCACTGCCGGAATTTTTCCCGGTCTTCTGCCTTGTCAATGGCCTTGATGTCTACACCAATCAGCCGGACATTATATTGTTTCCAAAGGCCCAGGTCTTCTGCTTCTTTGGCAAGATTCAGGGCGGTTTGCCCTCCCATGGTAGGTAGTACGGCGTCTATTTCATTTTCCTGGAGTATTTGCTCAATACTTTCTGCTGTCAATGGCAAAAGGTAAACCCGGTCTGCCATCATAGGGTCTGTCATAATAGTGGCCGGGTTACTATTAATAAGTATGACTTTTATACCTTCTTCCCGCAAACTTCTGGCAGCCTGTGTGCCGGAATAGTCAAATTCACAGGCTTGTCCGATAATGATAGGGCCGGAGCCGATAATGAGAACTGATTTGATCGAATTGTCTTTTGGCATTTTTTGTTTTTAAGTGATGTAGCAGGCAGTAATCGTTATGAAAAAACAAATTGCGCAAAAGTAGGGGAATCGAGGGGTTTTGAAGAGCTGAATAACAGAAAAATTTCCACGAATTCCCGGCCGGGCTAAAAGGAGGCGGGTTTAGGTATTTTCCTGTAAGAGAGGGAATACAGGTCATCATATATGTTTTTCCGTTGAGCCATCTCTATAATTAACTTTTTCAGGTCCTCGGAACGCTGAATTGTCTTTTGTGTGCTGAATGTTTCTGTGATTGTTTTCACCTGAAGTGTATCATTAGTCCTGTTAAAAGCCGATAGGTAGTAAACGGTATGTGTCACCAACTCGGGTGATTTTTTGCCTTTTCGCTGTTCAGCAAAGGTAACCGATCCTCTTATGTTCATAAATTGTTGTCCATCTATCCAGGAAGTATATCCTGTGAAATAAGAAGTATCTGGTAAGATCATATCTCCTTTTACTGCTTTGCCATAGCGAATGATCGAATAAACGGAATCCGATTGTTTGGACACCTCCAGTGCTTCAATCCCAAAATAATCACTGCCATCTTTTACAATTCCGTACCAAAAGCCAACAAGGTTGCTGTCAACAGGCTCCACGGGTCTTTTTTCCAGTGGCACCATTGATTCGTATGGGCAGGCATACAATAGCAATGAAAGAGGGAAAAGCCAGATTAGTTTTAGCATAACATAGAAAGATAAAAGATACAAAGAATGACTTATTTATTCTTCACATTCTGCTTCCTGCTTATTTTTGCTTATGCGCCTGAGAATTTATTTCCTTGTTACACTGTTGATTTTTTGCGGGTTGTATATGCAGGCACAATTGCCACCTTATCCCAAAAATTATTTTCGTAACCCAATGGGGATACCCATTGAGTTATCTGCCAATTTTGGTGAACTACGTCCTAATCACTGGCACATGGGACTTGATATACGAACGAAGCAGAGAGAAAACCTGCCAGTATATGCCGCCGCACAGGGTTATATTGCGAAAATCGGTATCAGGCCGCAAAGCTTTGGTCGTTTCATAATTATCAATCACCCAAACGGACTCTCCACTTTGTACGGCCACCTGAATGATTTTTATCCAGACCTGGAAAAATATGTTACTGGGCAACAGTATAAGCAAGAATCCTGGGCAATGGAGCTTGAGCTTACCAAAGAAAAATTCCCGGTTAGTAAAGGACAGTTCATTGCGTACAGTGGTAATACAGGAGGCTCCCAGGGACCACACCTGCATTTTGAGATATTTGATACTAAAACAACAAAGCGATTAAATCCTTTACTATTTGATTTTGGGGTGAAGGATAATATACCTCCTGCTTTGGTAAAACTTGCATTATACGACAGAAGCAGATCAGTGTATGATCAATCACCATTATTTTACCCGGTAAAGAATACAGACAGCGGGTATATCATTCCAAAAACACCAGTACTTAAGGTGGGAACCAACAGGGTTAGTTTTGCCTTGCAGGCTTATGACAGGGTATCGGGGTCTACTAACCCCAATGGAGTTTACGCTGCCAAACTATATGTAGATGACCAGCCGCAGGTGGCATTTATCTTAGATAGTATTGATTATGACGAAACAGTATACATGAATGCCCATGTTGATTATATGCATAAACACAATGGGGGTGCATGGTTACAGCATTTGTCTGTCATGCCGGGCGAAAGAGGAGCAGCATATAAAAAATTAAATGGGGATGGAGTAATAATTCTGCCGGATACTTCATTGTATGCTATACGAATTGATGTAAAAGATGCGGCCGGTAATACTTCTCAGTTAAATTTTCAGGTACAGTACAGTGATAGTATTACAAGGCCAATCCTCAGGCAGGAAGGAGCTATTTATTTTGCCCCTGCCGAAAAAACTATACTGACAAAACCTGACTTTGAAGTGCATATGGCGACCGGAAGCCTGTATGATACTGTTAAAGCTTATTATTTCCGCAATAACTCATCTGAGACTCCGAATACTATCTCAGCACTACACCAGCTTAATGACGCTTCTATACCTGTACATGAGAGTTTTACCGTTCGGATAAGACCATACTATCCCATTCCGGATAAGCTAAAAGAAAAAGTATTGTTGCAACGTACTTACAGGAATAATAAATCTGTTCGTAAGGCAAACTGGCAAGGCGATTGGTTAACAGCCGACTTTGATGACTTTGGCTCTTTCCAGGCATTTATCGATACAGTACCTCCACGAATAAGTGACCTGAATAATGAGGATACCATTAATCTAAGTGCTTCGACCCGCATCGTTTTTACACCAACGGACAATTTTGGGGTGGTAAAAAATTTCAGGGCAGAGTTAAATGGAAGATGGATACGATTTACCAACGATAAAACAAGGAACTGGATTTATGAATTTGACGAACGTTGTCCATATGGTGTGCATCAGTTGAAAGTAACCGCAGAAGATTTGGTTGGAAATATAACTACCAAATTATGGTTATTTAAAAGAAATCCATACACTCCGCCGCCTAAAAAGAAAACAATAAAAAAAGCCAGCAGTACAAAGAAGAAAAATACTTCTGCCAAAAAAGCTCCTGTAAAAAAGAAATCATAAATCATGATAACGCTGAAAGAAGGCGATAAAGCCCCTGCATTTACCGGGCTGGATCAGAACGGAAATAAAATTTCACTCAAAGATTTTAAAGGCAAAAAACTGGTCTTGTATTTTTATCCCGAGGACGATACACCTACCTGCACTATACAAGCCTGTAATCTGCGGGACAATTATGGTCTTTTAAAGAAAAATGGATTTGAAGTGATAGGTGTTAGTCCTGATGGTGAAAAAAAGCATAAAAAATTTGAAGCAAAATTCAATCTCCCTTTTACATTGATTGCGGATACCTCGCATAGAATATTGGGGAAATTCGGAGTATGGGATCAGAAGCAAATGTTCGGTCATAAATACATGGGAGTGCTCCGAACCACTTTTGTAATTGACGAAAAAGGGTTTATCAGGAAAATATTCCTCCGGCCAAAGAATAAAGCCCATGCAGAAGAAATAGTAGCCTCACTGAAGTAGTACTTATGCCCACCTGTGTAAATTCTTCTCTTGCAGGGCAGGATTGTTTCTTTTATTTTTTCTGCTCTTTATAAGCAACCACTGACCGCTTATAAACGATTATTCCTGATTATTAAAACAATGGTATGAAGCAATTATTTACACTGGTAACTATTTTTATTTCACTTCTAACAACAGCACAGGATAGCATTATCGGAAAAGAAGAAAGAAAACCGGTAAGGATTTTCAGTGCTACAAAAACAATCAATGCCCGGACCACCGAAGTGACTGGCAAAGGGAAAATGGATTTTAATGTTACACATAATTTTGGTGATATGGCAGGGGATAACGGAGGTATCAAACGTTTTTTTGGATTGGATAACGCTGCAGATATCCGTATTGGGTTTCATATAGGACTGGGACATAAAACTGACTTTGTATTTGCCCGTGCCAAAGGCGCCGGTCTGGTACAAAATTTATGGGAATTCGGCATTAAACATCAGTTGCTGCAACAAAGGCAGGATGATCCAACACATCCTTTATCTGTAGCTGTATATGCCAATGCGGTTATATCATCGCAAACAAGAAATGCATTTGATAACCAGGACAATAGTTTCGAAAACCTGGGAGACCGTACCAGCAATGTGATACAAATAATATTGGCAAAGAAGGTCGGTAAAGTTAGTGTGCAGCTAAATCCCACTTATATGACCCGTGGGTATGCCATCTCATACGATCAGCAAAGTATGTTTGCTATGGGCGGCGCCATCCGGTTGCCGCTGGTATCAAACAAACTGAATCTTGTAGTGGATTATTTTCATCCTTTCCGCAACCAGGACAGCAAGGATTCATTTGCTGTGAATGATAATATCAAATTCTATGACCCCCTGGGAGTTGGATTTGAAATTCTTACCTCCGGGCACATCTTCCGCCTCAATTTCACAAATGCCACGGAGATATTAGAGAATCGGTTTATTCCCCGTACCATAACATCATGGGGTAAAGGCCAGTTTCGCTGGGGTTTTACCATTTCGAGGGCTTTTACATTATGGAGAGAAAAAAGATGAACAGGAAGTTACAATAACAGTTAGAAGCTTTCAGTGATGAAAATTAATTATTGCAACCAAAGCCCTTTGCCTTTAGTCATAGAAGCATGCAAGTAAGAATAAAAGAAAACTCATGGGTGGCTAAAATAGCTGCTGCTAAAATGGAGGCAGGTAAAGTGGCGATCGTATTTGGTTCTACTATTCATCTGCACAATACAAGCCGGCAGGAGTTTTTAAAAGACAAGGATTGGGTTTGTCATGAATTGAAACATGTGCAGCAATATCAGCAACATGGTTTTGTTGGGTTTATTGCAAAATATCTTTTTGAATGGATGAGGAAGGGATATTACAATAACAGGTTTGAAGTGGAGGCCAGGAAAAGCGAGAAACAAACTTATTTGATAGAAAAGGCGAGTATTGTTTAAAGTACCCATTCCACTTCCCCGAAATCAAACTCTTCTTCAATTGCATGCTGCACTACTAATCTTCCGGTAACAGTTACTGTTTTAATAACCGGTTCAAATAACCGGTTGTCTTTTTTGAGTTTTACTTTTTCGTTTCGCTTATACAAAGCGGAGGTGTAGGCTGCATAAATATCATCAAACCCTTCCTTGATCAATTGTTGAAAACAGGTATCCAGTTTACTGCAGATCTCTTTCGCTAGTTCTATTGGATCAAATCTCTTACCTGTAATCTGCATCAAAGAAACTGGGTTGGGAAGAAAAGAAGGAAAAATCACCTGGTTGAGATTAATTCCAATACCAATTATTGCCCAGTCCCAGCTGCCATTGCCTGATGCAGTGCTGCCAACAATGTTTTCGATCAGAATACCTCCTGCCTTTCTGTCCTGCCAATACAGGTCGTTGGGCCATTTTATTTTAGTATCGTCACCGGCATATTTCACAAAAAAATTATAAATAACCACTGCGGCACAAGCACTTAACTGAAATTGTTGCATAAGTCGTAGCGATGCTGGTTTTATCACTATACTAAGTGCAATATTGGCTCCTTTTTCAGAGGTCCAGGCCTTGCCCCTTTGCCCTTTTCCAGCTACCTGCTCATGGGCAAAAACCGCCATTCCGTGTTGTGCCAAACCCGCATGAATTTGCTGGCGGGCATAGTTGTTGGTACTGTCAACTGATTGCAGTTCAATAAACGGCGAACCAATAGGGTTTGCGAAAAGTGGTTGTGGCAATTAATTGCTATTTTTGATGGGGTAAACATAAACTAAAAACCAAACACTCTCAATATTTGGAACAATTGGCATTACTGACCAACCGAAATACGAAAGATTCGTCTGATAAACGAACAAGTGTAAAAAGGTTAACGAGGAATTCAAAAATCATCAAAACCATTATAGCTGCAATACAGGAAAAAAAGGGGCAACATATTATTTCCCTTGACCTGAGGAAGATTAACGAAGCGGTGGCTGATTTTTTTATTATCTGCGAAGCAGGCAGTCAGCCGCAGATAAGGGCTATAGCAGAAAATGTGGAACACAAAGTGAAAGAAAAATGTGAAGAGAGCCCATACCATCATGAAGGTTTTCATAACCTGCACTGGGTGCTGATAGATTATGTGAATGTAGTGGTGCATGTTTTGCTTCCTGAAAACAGGAAATTTTACAGGCTGGAAGAAATGTGGAGTGATGCAGCATCGCAGGAACACAATGATTAATGTTAAATATCCTGCTGGTTACAACATTTTCCCATATTAATTATTAATTAGCAGGAGTACTCAGAAAAAACTATGTCACAAGAAACAAATAAAAGAAACGAAAGAAGGCCTCAGCGATTTGATAGCCGCCCTCCGGGTGGAGATGATCCTAACCAGGCACCTAAAAAGGGCCCCCGGTTCAGTATTTACTGGATTTATGCGATAATTTTTGCTGTATTGATAGGGTTTCAGCTTTTTAGCCCTCTTTCTCCGAACTCAACAGAGATAGACCAGGATACTTTTGAAGCTATCCTGAAAAAAGGTGATATCAAAGAATATAAAGTGATCAGTAACCGGAATCTCGTAAGGGTTACTATCAAAAACGATAGCCTGAAAAAATATGAAGCCGACCTTAAAAAAGGTATTTCGGGAAAAATTGCCAAAGATGGTCCTCACATGTATTTCAAAATTGTTTCCGGCGATTCTTTCCAGGATGATATGCGTAAGTTTTATTCAGATAATTCAGAGGTGAAGAATGTAGGAAAAGCCGGATCTGAAAGAGATTGGTTTGGCGGTATATTGCAGTTCTTGCTTCCTGTTCTTTTATTTGTGGGCATCTGGATATTACTAATGAGAAAAATGGGTGGGGGAGCCGGCGGCGGCGGCGGTCCCGGCGGAATATTCAGCATAGGAAAATCCAAAGCTACCCTGTTTGATAAGGGTACTAAAGTAAATATCACTTTCGCTGATGTAGCGGGTTTGGATGAAGCCAAAGTAGAAGTAATGGAAATTGTTGACTTTCTGAAAAATCCCAAGAAGTATACAAACCTGGGAGGTAAAATTCCAAAAGGAGCGTTGCTAATCGGCCCTCCGGGTACCGGAAAAACATTGTTGGCAAAAGCTGTTGCTGGTGAAGCACAGGTGCCATTCTTCAGTCTAAGCGGATCTGATTTTGTGGAAATGTTTGTGGGTGTGGGTGCCAGCCGCGTCAGAGACCTGTTTAAACAAGCAAGAGAAAAAGCTCCCTGTATCATATTTATCGATGAAATAGATGCTATCGGCCGTGCCAGGGGGAAGAATGCTATGATGAGTAATGACGAAAGAGAAAGTACCCTGAACCAGATGCTGGTAGAAATGGATGGGTTTGGAACTGATGTGGGTATTATTGTATTGGCCGCTACTAACCGTCCGGATGTACTCGATTCCGCTTTGCTTCGTCCGGGTCGTTTCGACAGGCAGATATCAATCGATAAACCAGACCTGAAAGGCCGGGAAGATATCTTTAAAGTTCACCTGAAGCCAATCAAGATATCCAAAACACTGGACATCCATAAACTTGCTGAACAAACCCCTGGGTTTGCCGGTGCAGATATTGCCAATGTTTGTAATGAAGCAGCATTGATAGCTGCCAGAAAAAATAAAGAAGCAGTAGATATGTCCGATTTCCAGGATGCAGTAGACCGGGTAATTGGAGGATTGGAAAAAAAGAACAAGATCATTTCACCGGAAGAAAAGAAGATCATAGCTTTTCACGAAGCCGGTCATGCTATCTGTGGCTGGTATCTTGAACATGCCTACCCATTATTGAAAGTTACTATTGTGCCAAGAGGAACGGCGGCATTGGGTTATGCTCAATACACTCCCAAAGAACAATATTTGTATAATATCGACCAGTTAACTGATCAGATATGTATGACACTGGGTGGCCGGGCCAGCGAAGAAATTTTCTTCAATAAGATTTCTACAGGAGCCCAGAATGACCTGCAGCAAATCACAAGAATAGCCTACTCAATGGTCACAGTATACGGAATGAATGATAAAGTGGGTAATGTAAGTTTTTACGATCCGCAACAGGAAACAGCTTTTACAAAACCGTACTCAGACGAAACCGCTAAACTGATAGATAACGAGGTTCGTAAGCTGATTGACGAAGCTTATGAAAAAACAAAGGACTTGCTTACGGTAAAGAAGGCAGAAGTAGAAAAACTGGCCAATGCACTGCTCGAAAGAGAAGTACTGTTCCAAAGTGATGTGGAGGCATTGATTGGTAAGCGGCCTTTTGAAGAAAAGAAATCATTGGTGGATGATGAGGTGGTTGTGGCAACACCTGTTGAGGAATCAGCAAATATAGCAGAGATAAAAAAAGAAGAAGAAAGGTCGATGGGTGAGCAAACCGGAAATATCGGACTTGCTCCTTCAGTTTAGTCATATTAACCCGTAATTAACGGTAATGAATATCTCTCCTTCAAAAGAAAATATTCTTAAGAAAATTCGCAAGGCGTTGAGTCATTCAGCGCCTTTGCCTTTTCCACAAAGCGAAGGAACGACTTCCGTTTTTGAACCACTCCAACAGGAACCAGAGATTGAATTCGCTGAACAGTTTACCAGGCTCCAGGGAAAATTCATTTACTGTATAAACAGGCAGGAACTGGCTTTTCAGTTGGGCAGCCTGGTAAAAAAACAGGATTGGCAGAAAATATACTGTGTAGAGGATAGACTCATCGAGTCTGTTGCAGCACAATTATCAGAGAGACTGGAAAAAACTGGTCTTGCAACTTGTGACGTTTCTATTACAGGTTGCGAATACCTGGTGGCCAGAACCGGCTCCATAGTAATGAGTACAGCACAAAGCAGCGGACGAACCACCAGTGTATATGCACCCATACATATCTGTATCGCTTTTACTGATCAACTGGTGTATGATGTGAAAGATGCTCTACAGGCTGCTAAAGAAAAATATGGCAATAATCTTCCTTCCCTGATCACCTTCGCTACCGGCCCCAGCCGCACTGCAGATATTGAAAAAACACTGGTGGTGGGTGTGCATGGCCCCAAAGAAGTGTATTTGTTCCTTGTTGAATCATAAATCGCCGGGCTTTAGTACTTTTATGGTATGACAAGTTCAGGTATTTATAAACTCTTTGTTTATGGCTCATTGCGCAGCGGGTTTCATAATCCTGTCTATGAGTACATCAGCCGCTATTTTACGTTAGTTGGTGAGGCTAAAGTGAAGGGTAAGCTGATTGATATGGGAACTTACCCTGCTGGCATACCAGCAGAAGATCATACTTTTATAATCGGAGAATTGTACCAGGTAAAACATGAGAATGAATTTTCCTGGGCAATTGGCCAACTGGATGATTATGAAGGGGTAAATGTAGAGGACGATGAAGAACAGTTGTATCGACGGGAAATAACCGAAGTACTTATTAATGATCAGCCCGTTAAAGCCTGGATATACTGGTATAATGGTGATGTGAGCGACAGGCCTGTTATTGCATCAGGAGATATGATGGAATATCTCAATCATAAAAAATCGCTATGAGATTTACTACTACTTCATTGCTTATTGTGAGTTGTATTTTTCTCTTATCATCCTGCGAGTTTAGTTGCTCTGTCGGGGATAAAGATAAAAATACAGCTACTACAACATTTTTAGAAGATCAGCCCCGTATTTATAATAAGATCATGATGGAGGCAAAAAAACTGAAAGTGCAAAAGGCCTATCTTATTTTAGATAACGGGGATGCAGTACCGGAAAATAACGGGGTTGATTTTAAAAATCCGGTGAAAATGATAATCAAAATAGATAGTGGGTGGACAGAAAAAGATGGTAAAGTAATGATTGGTGCATCTGAAAAAATAGTGACAGAAAATGGAACTGTATTGGTTGATGAACCTGATCTGTTCGCCAATAATACCGGCGCCAGCCCGGAAGATGCAAAAACGATTTCTTTAACCGCCAGTATAACAGTGAGAGAAGGAGCTCCCCCCACATCATTTACTGTATCGTTCAGGATATGGGACAAGAACGGTGAGGGTCAGATAGAAGGCAATTACAAGTTATATACTAAATAATTCAAACGCTTTGGCGTTATCCTGAAAATCCAACGTGGCTAACAAAATTTACTTCCTTTCAGACTTTCACTTGGGTGCACCTGATCATGCAAGTAGCCTCGAAAGAGAGAAAATCATCGTTCAGTTCCTGGATAAGATAAAGCATGATGCTGCGGAAATATTCCTGGTCGGCGATATGTTTGATTTCTGGTATGAGTACAGGAAAGTAGTTCCCAAAGGTTTTGTACGGTTATTAGGTAAACTGGGTGAATTGGCAGATGCAGGAATAGTTATGCATTTCTTTGTTGGTAATCATGATATGTGGATGAGGGACTATTTTCAACAGGAGTTTAATATGCCGGTCTATTTTCACCCAAAAGAGTTTGAGCGCAATGGTAAGAAGTTTCTTATCGGTCATGGCGATGGATTGGGTCCGGGCGATCATGGTTATAAACGGCTGAAACGAATTTTTCGTAATCCTGTAAGTAAATTCCTTTTCGGCATATTTCCTCCTATGCTCGGCATGGGGTTGGCTAATTATCTCAGCCGGAGAAGCCGGGCACAAACAGGGGCTTCGGAAGAAATTTTCCTGGGAGAAGATAAAGAATGGCTTATCATATATTGTAAAGAGGTATTGACAGAAAGAAAAATTGATTTTTTTGTTTTTGGACATAGACACCTTGCTATTGATTATCGTCTGAATGAGGACAGCCGTTATATTAACCTGGGAGACTGGATCCACTATTACACATATGCAGTATTTGAGGGATCTGTCATGGAGCTAAAATCCTACATGGGAAATGAACATAAAATTATTCGTCATTGACTAAACTACTCATGATATTGTGTATTGGTGTCATGATGCCTGCAACAGGAATTAGCCAAAAGGATACTACTTTTCGGGTAGTAAGGACTTTAAAGGGTGATATCGTTGATTTTACAGTTGATAACCTGGATAATGTTTATATACTTAACAGCCGTAACCAGGTAAAAAAATATAATGCAAACGGGGATTCAGTAGCAATTTACAATGATATAAGAAAGTATGGAAGAGCTACCCTGATTGATGTCTCGAATCCTTTGAAGGTGTTGCTTTATTACCGGGACTTTGCCACTGTTGTCATGCTGGATCGTTTTTTGAATGTGGTAAATATTGTGGATCTCCGGAAGCAGAATATTTTCCAGGCAAAAGTAATTGCCCAGTCGTATGATAATAAAATATGGGTATTTGATGAGATGGAAAACAAACTAAAAAAAATAGATGAAGACGGTAAGTTGTTACAGGAAACTCCCGACTTCAGGCTCTTTATGGATAAGACGATAGTGCCGGTAGAAGTGGCGGATGAAAATAAATATGTATATCTGTATGACTCAACGGCAGGAGTGTATGTATTTGATTATTTCGGAACCCTGAATAATGTCATCATGATTCATCACTGGCAGAATTTAAAAATTACAGGTAATTATATTTTCGGTTCCCGTTCAGATACACTATTCCGTTACGATATAAAAACATTCCTGTATGACGAATGGAAGATACCTGAGCAAGTAAAGGATGCAGGCACATTTAATTTTACTACTTCCCGGTTGTATGCGCTTAGAAAGGAATGTGAAAAAGAACAGAACTGCATTTCGATTTATGCTATTCGCTGAGGTCGTCAGGATTGAATTCAATATTTTTATAGCCAAAATATTATCGTTTGATGAATGATTTTATGCAACAAGTATGGTGGGACAACGCCGTAAAGAATTATTTTATAGCTGGCGGGGTCATATTGTTTATGTGGCTGTTCATGCGGTATATTTCCCGTTATGTTGCCGGTTTATTATTCAAGATTGTTCACCGGATATGGAAAAACGTAGATAAGCAATCATTCACCAGCCTGGTGATGAAGCCGCTAGGCTTTTTCCTGCTGATACTTGTTACAATTGCGGCATTATATAAGTTGAACTTTCCGCATGTTATAAATGTAACAATCTACAAATACACGGTGAAGGAGCTTTTGCATTGCACCGGTACTATTGTGATGATTGTGTCTTTTGTCGGGCTCTTACTCCGCATTATTGACTTTATAGCATTATTGCTTGAAAAAAAAGCAAATCTTACTCCTGATCTGTCGGATAACCAGTTGATTGTTTTCTTTAAGGATTTCTTTAAAATTATCCTTGTTATCGTTGGTATTATGTTAGTCCTGAAGTTTGCCTTTGGGCTTCATATTGGCGGGTTACTAACAGGACTTAGCATAGTAGGAGCTGCTATTGCACTGTCTCTGAGAGAGAGCCTTGAAAACCTGATCGCTTCCTTTATTATTTTCTTCGACAAACCTTTTATTACCGGAGACCTCGTAAAAGTGAATAATATCACCGGGTCTGTGGAACGAATTGGTTTGAGAAGTACAAGAATACGAACTGACCAGAAGACATATGTTACGGTACCTAACAAACAAATGGTAGACAGTGTGCTGGATAATCTCTCACTACGTACACAAAGAAGAGGAGATCTGAAGCTTGAGATAGGATTACAGACTTCTCCTGCATTGATTGAACGGTTAATAGCAGGTATTGAAAAAATTGTAAGCAGGAAGGAAGTGGAGAATGCAAATGTGTTGCTGTCTGATATTTCTGCCAATGCAGTAATTATCACATCAGATTATTATACGGCACCAATTACCATCAATGAGTTTAATACTATACGGCAGGAAATAAACCTGCAAAGTTTAAAATTGCTCGAGGAGTTAAAAATAGAATTATCCGGAGCCAGTACAGATGTGCGGATCAGCAAATAGTATTATTGTTTATCTGCGGCAGTAATGATCTCCCCAAGTTCCTTATCAAACATACCGTATTTACCGTATTCAATTATACGACCCAGTTCTCTCCCGTTTCTGAATATAATAATAGTGGGCACATGTGTCACATTCAAAGCATTAGCAAGATTGCTTAGTGTTTTCTTGTCCCTGTCAGTACCAATTAATGTTATATGTTCTTGTGAAAAACCGGCAGCATCTGCCAAAGCATATAATTTCGGTATGATGAAATGAGAATCTTCACACCAGGTGCCCATAAAAACGAGTAATTGAATAGAATCAGCATTTTTTTTAAGTGCTTCCATAGCATCCTGGCGGGGGCTATATGCTTTAAAATTAGTTGCAAACCATTTAAAGGAGGTATCACTTTCCAGAACTGAACGGGTAATAATGCCTTTCAGGCTTTTTTCACCTGGCCTTTCCACCAGTACTTCATACTGACTTTGCGCCACTGCTGTTGCAGCAAAAAGAAACACCAGTATAACAGGGATAAATTTCTTCATAGCTTCAGATTATAAAGTAACAAATGTAAAAGGGAACAGTGAAAGGATGAAAGATGAGGTGTTAAAGTTGCAGCCAGCGAATTACAAACTTGCCTTCAGTTCCAGCAAAAAGCCTTTTATCTTTTGTAAGGACTGTATCGTGGCAAATTTTTCTTCTGCTTTCTTATTTTTTTTCAGATAATCCTTGGCACCTTCTATCGTGAATTTGCGCCGGCGCAGCAGATCATATATCATCACCAGGTTTTTTATATCAACCGGGCGGAAATGACGGTCTCCTTTTCGGTTCTTGCGGGGTTGCAGAATATCAAACTCTGTTTCCCAGTAGCGTATCAACGATTGATTCTCCCTGAACATGGCAGCCACTTCGCCGATTGAATAATACTGTTTCTGAAAAAGTATTTCATCTTCCGGCACCTGGATAAGATCAGCACTTAGTGCAACATCCTTTAAAGAACGACGGCCTCTTTTACCGTTTGTATTGCTTTTATCTTCTTTTATTGTATTTGTAAAAGAAGGAACGATCTGCCCGGCTATTTCGGCAACTGGTTTTTCATCTTCAACAACTGAAGCTACCGCAACCGGTTGCGGCATTGTTTCTTCAACAGTATTAAAATCAAATGTTATTTGCGAAAGTGCTTTTGCCATAAGGATAATTAATGTAAAGATAATAAAGCCGGTAGCGGATATTGGCTGCAAAAAGAGCTTGTGGAAAAAAACACTACTGAACGGGGCTGGCAGATCAATGACTCATTTAATCAAGGCTTTGATTGCTGGCTGCTGCCTTTTTAAGAATCAGGTCGAATTGTTCTGGTGTCAGGTCATTGTAGAAGAAATATATTGGGTCGATCTTTTGTCCGTTTTTATGTACTTCGTAGTGGCAGTGAGGTCCGGTTGATTTGCCTGTACTTCCTACCCAGCCAATTACTTCTCCTCTTTTTACAGCTTGCCCGTTCCTTGCTTTTACCCTTACCATATGGCCATACAATGTTTCGTATCCATAACCATGATTAATGACCACATAATTACCGTATCCATTACCGGTGTTACCGGCAGTAGTTACTGTACCATCTGCTGTAGCATAGATAGGTGTGCCCTGCGGAGCAGAAAAATCAAGACCTGCATGAAACTTAGTGGTTTTATAGACCGGGTCGATCCGGTACCCGAAACCGGAAGCGATCCTGTTCAGGTCTTTGTTACTTAGTGGTTGTATAGCCGGGGTATGCGACAGGAGTTTTTCCTTGTTTTTTACCAGTTCATCCACCTCTTCATACGATTTTTTCTGGGAGTTTATCCGGCTAAGCAGGTTGTTCAACGTATTATTAATAGAAGACACCAATTGATGGTCCCTCAGTTTTTCTACTTTGGCTATTTCAAGCTTTTCTTCCAGTTCTTTGGCCCGGGCACTATCAGGTATGGGATTGGCCTCAAAAATGGCCCTGTACACATCATTATCCCTTTTTTCCAGTTCTTTCATCTGGTTTTGAACAGATTCCAGTTCATCCAGCAACTCGTAATAATTGTCTTTCAGATTCTTGTTTTGCTGCTGTAAAATCCGCTCCTTAGGAGAACCTACAAATTGGAAAGCGAGATAGGAAATAAGGCCTGCAGTTACCAGGGCGGCTGCCACAAAACCAAATACCCGGAGCAGCTTTACCCGCAGGGGAGTTTCCAGTTTTTCATACCGGAGTGTGTTGGTATTATAGTAATATTTGATTTTTTTCATTGAGGCAAGCCTTAAGCCTTGTTCCCGGAAATAATGCCACCTGAATATTTTACCTTTGCCCGGCTTTTACGGGGCTGACCATACCTGACGGTAGGCAGGCAAATATAACCCGTTAAACTGCAAAAATCAACCCAATCAGCACAGCAAATATGATGACCAGCGCAGATATACGACAGGCATTTCTGGATTTTTTCCGTTCAAAAGGGCATGAAATTGTTCCTTCAGCTCCAATTGTGGTAAAAAACGACCCCACCCTGATGTTCACCAATGCAGGGATGAACCAGTTTAAGGACTATTTTTTAGGAAATAAACCGGCTCCCTTCAAAAGAGTGGCAGATACGCAGAAATGTCTTCGGGTAAGTGGCAAGCACAATGACCTGGAAGAAGTGGGAGTAGATACTTACCATCACACCATGTTTGAAATGCTTGGAAACTGGAGTTTTGGCGATTATTTTAAAGATGAAGCGATAGAGTGGAGCTGGGAATTATTGACAGTCGTATTTAGTATTCCTAAAGACCGTTTGTATGCTACGGTTTTTGAAGGGGATACTAAAGAAGGAATACCGGCTTCATCTATAGCATTGGCCAAATGGAAAAGCCTTTTACCGGGGGAGCATATAGTATTCGGTAATAAAAAGGACAATTTTTGGGAAATGGGTGAAACAGGTCCCTGTGGCCCCTGCAGCGAGATACATGTGGACTGCAGGCCCGATGAAGAAAGAAAGAAGGTACCGGGTCATATGCTGGTAAATAAAGATCATCCGCAGGTAATCGAGATATGGAATAATGTATTTATACAATTCAATCGAAAAAAAGACGGTAGCCTGGAACCACTCCCGGCTACCCATGTGGATACCGGAATGGGATTGGAAAGATTAGTAAGAGTATTGCAAGGCAAGACATCGAATTATGATACAGATATTTTTACAGGAACAATTGCTGTAACAGAAAAGATAACCGGGAAAAAATATGACTTCAGCGATAGCAAGACAGCCATAGCTTTTCGGGTGATTGCAGATCATATCCGGGCAATATCTTTTACAATTGCTGATGGCCAATTACCCTCTAATACGGGTGCGGGTTATGTAATCCGCCGGATATTGAGAAGGGCAGTGCGGTATTATTATTCTTATCTCGATTATAAGCAACCCCTGCTTACCCGGTTGGTGCCGGTATTGGCTAAGCAATTTGAAACTGTATTTCCGGAGTTGCAGCAGCAGGTTGATTTTGTGAGTAAAGTGGTAAATGAAGAAGAAGAAGCTTTTTTGAGAACTTTGGATAAAGGATTAAAGAGGGTTGATGACCTGATTGCACAAGGAAGTATTTCTGGGAAAGATTCTTTTGAATTATATGATACCTATGGATTCCCCTTCGATCTAACTCAGCTTATTGCAACGGAAAATAAATTAAGTGTAGATGAAGAAGGCTTCAAAGCCGAAATGCAACAACAAAAAGACCGTAGCCGTGCGGCTACTGCTGTTGATGCAGAAGATTGGGTAGAATTAAAAGCCGGCTCCAACAAATTTGTTGGTTATGATTCGTTAGAAGCAAAAACAGAAATTTTAAAATACAGAAAAGTAAAGGCAAAAGGTAAAGAAAGTTATCAGCTTGTATTAGAGACAACACCCTTCTATGCAGAAAGTGGCGGACAGGTGGGTGACAAGGGTTGGCTTGCAATGGCAGATTCAACTATAGAAGTTATTGATACAAAGAAAGACAATGACCTTATCATCCATTTCACTGATTCCATACCGGCTGAACTTTCTGGTGAAGTACTTGCCAAAGTAGATGCCTCTAAAAGAAAAACTACAGCGCTGCATCACTCAGCCACTCACCTCCTGCATGCTGCTTTACGAAAAGTATTGGGTAACCATGTGGCCCAGAAAGGATCATTGGTAAATGAAGAGCATCTTCGTTTTGACTTTTCTCATTTTGCAAAAGTTACCGATGAAGAAATAGCCGCAATCGAAGCTTTGGTAAATGAAAAGATCAGAGAGAACATCCCGGTTGTTATCAGATCAATGCCGAAAGACGAAGCCATGAAACTGGGGGCTATGGCTTTATTTGGTGAGAAATATGGAGATGTGGTGAGAGTAGTTATGATTGACCCCAACTATTCTGTAGAATTATGCGGGGGTACTCATGTGGGTGCTACAGGAGAATTAGGTTTGTTCAAATTAACCAGTGAGTCAGCCGTGGCAGCCGGTGTTCGCCGGGTAGAGGCTATTTGTGGTAAACAGGCAGAAGAATATATAAATGAACAATTGAATCTTATTAATAGTCTTCGGGAGGCGCTGAAAAACCCAAAGGATATTCAAAAAGCCATAGAAAACCTGCAAAATGAAAATGCTGAACTAAAAAAGCATCTGGATTCGATGGAAGCCCGCCAACTGGTTGGGATAAGGAATGAGCTTTTGCAAAAAGACGAGATCATTAACAGCATAAATTTTATTGGTGACATAGTAGAAGTAAGTAATGCAGATGCACTGAAAAAACTTTGTTTTGATCTTAAAAATCATTTGCGGGATCATGTAGCAGTATTATGTGCCAATATTGGCGGCAAACCTTATGTAGCCGTGGGTATTGCTGATACAGTGGTGGCAGCTAAAGGGCTGGATGCCGGAAAAATAATTAAGGAACAGGTGGCTCCCCTGATAAAAGGTGGCGGTGGCGGTCAGAAAACACTGGCAACAGCAGGTGGCCAGGATGCCGGAAAATTGGAACAAGTAATTGAAGAGGTAAAAAAGCTTTTATAAGTGTCAACGCTGAAACGGGAAGTCATCATCATCTTTATACTTCTTGTGTTGCTTTTCCAGTTCCCTGTTTTCTTTATAGATCCTGAGCCCCCATATTATTACACCGAGACAAATCAATATAATTGTTCCTGAGATGAAATACTCCATAAGCAATACTTAACTAAACAGATATAACCAAAAATCCACCTTTATTCTGACTTTACAATACCACTTTACGGTTAGTAAAAATACTGTTATCGTTTGACTATGAACGTTATACTCGAAACTGAGAGGTTGCTGCTCCGTACATTTACAACGGAGGATGCCCGGCTGATTTACGAATTAAACAGGGATCCGGATGTTACCCGTTTTACAGGCGACCCGATCACAGATATTGCTCATGCCCGGCAGGTATTGGAGCAGGTAATTCTGCCTCAGTATGTATTGTATAACCATGGCAGGTGGGCGGTGCATGCAAAGCCGGCTCTTGAATTCATAGGCTGGTGTGGATTAAAAAACAGGCCAGAGAGAAATGAGATTGACCTGGGATACCGGTTTATAAAGTCAACCTGGGGAAAAGGCTATGCTACGGAAGCCGCCTTTGCCTGTATTAAATATGGCTTTGAAAAACTAGGTCTTAAAAGGATCGTAGGCAGGGCAATGCCCGGCAATATCGCCTCATTAAAAGTGTTGGAAAAATGCGGGATGACATATATCGGCGAGGATATGGTGGATGACCATCCGGCAAAAACTTATGAGATACTGAACCCACTCATCCTGTAAACTATCAAAAATTCCGCATTAAAACACCGGGCAAACAATAATAGCTTTTAACATTTCCGAAACATTTCGTATTTCAAAAAATGTCTTTATATTTGATGTACGAAGATTAACGTAGATAAATTAATAAACTAAACTACTTTTTATGCGTATGACATGGATAAAATCATCTGCCCTGGTTGTTGCTTTGGCCCTGCTGTCTCCTGCAGCACTACTGGCCCAGAAGGATGAAAAAGAAAAAGAAAAAGAAAAGGAGAAAGTAAAAAAGGATGTGCAGCAAATAATTATTACCCGTAGCGGCGAAAAGGATGAGAAGGTTGTCGTGGAAATCAATGGTGATAAAGTTACTGTTAACGGTAAGCCCATAGATGAATTGAACGATAAAGATGTCAAAGTAAGAGTGAATAAGCTAAGGGATATGGAAGCTTTTTCTTTTCCCCGGAGTACCCAGGGTGGTGCCTGGAGCTTCAATGATAACGATAATGTCCGCTATTTTAAGACAGACATGAATAGAGCTATGCTCGGGGTGTCAACTGAAAAAGATGAAAAAGGCACTAAGGTAACTGATATTACAAAGGAAAGTGCTGCTGAAAAAATTGGATTAAAAGAAGGCGATATTATTATTAAAATAGATGATAAGAAAATTGAAACTCCGGACAACTTGTCTGATGCTATTACAGCCCATAAACCCGGGGATAAGGTAACTGTTACCTGGCTAAGAGATAAAAAAGAACAAAAGGCAACTGCTGAATTAACTAAATGGAAAGGAATGGGAGTGTTTGGTAGTACTGAACCCGGCCAATTCAAATTCGATCTTGGAGATCTGAATTTAGGTCATCTTGCACCAAAAATTCAGGGAGTTCCTGGTGTTAGAGAACCATTTGGACAAAATTGGGCATGGTCAGGCGGAAGCCCAAAGCTTGGCTTATCAGTTCAGGATACAGATGATGGAAAGGGAGTGAAAGTAATAGAAGTAGATGATGAAAGTAATGCTGCAAAAGCCGGTATCAAAGAGGAAGATATGATAACTGAAGTGGATGGCAAGACCATTAAAGGAACTGATGATATGGTAAAAATTATCAGGGAAAGCAAAGAAAAGCCATCAATAATGATCAAATTGTTGCGTGATGGGAAAACGCAGAACATAGAAGTAAAAATGCCAAGAAAAATAAAGACTGCAGACCTGTAAACGATTTGTTTTGGTGTGTGGTAACTAAAGCCCTGTTCCGTAGGTTCAGGGCTTTGTTTTTTTAACCCTTTGTACTGCCCCAAATGGGTTATTTTTGCCCTCCTGTAATGGAGAAATACGATAAATATGAAATAGTGGTAGGGCTTGAAGTGCATGCCCAGTTGCTTACTAAAAGCAAACTTTTCTGTGGTGACAGCATTACCTACGGAGCTAGCCCAAATACACATGTTAGCCCCATCACATTAGGTCATCCCGGCACATTGCCAAAGATGAATAAAACAGCTATTGAATTTGCCATTAAAATGGGCCTTGCCTGCGGTTGTGAAATTGAAAAGAAAAATTACTTTGCCCGCAAAAACTATTTCTATCCGGACCTTCCTAAGGGATACCA
Organism: Bacteroidota bacterium; assembly: GCA_029558715.1. Taxonomy (GTDB): domain Bacteria; phylum Bacteroidota; class Bacteroidia; order Chitinophagales; family Chitinophagaceae; genus JJ008. The sequence continues at coordinate 51,624 of JAKQEA010000038.1, forward strand.
GGTTTCTCAACATACTACACCGATATGCAAAGGAGGAACTGTTAAGATAAAGACAGCAGAAGGGGAGAGGCAGATCAGGCTGAACCGGATTCATATGGAAGAAGATGCCGGGAAGAGCCTGCATGATATTGATGAATTCAATACCTGTATTGATTTCAACAGGGCAGGCACCCCATTGATTGAAATGGTTACAGAACCTGATATCCGCAACAGCGATGAGGCGTTTGCTTATTTAACTGAAGTTCGCAAACTGGTCCGTTATCTTGAAATATGTGACGGTAATATGGAAGAAGGCAGCTTGCGTTGCGACGCCAATATCTCAGTTCGTAAGAAAGGCGAGTTGCAACTCGGAACGAAAGTGGAGGTTAAAAATCTGAACTCAATCAGAAATGTGAAAAGAGCTATCGATGCAGAAGCAAAAAGATTAATTGATATCCTTGAATCCGGGGGAAATATCATTCAGCAAACAAGAAGCTTTGATGTAAATACAGGTACTACTTTTTCTATCCGTGATAAAGAGGATGCAGATGATTACCGCTATTTCGCTGAGCCGGATCTGACTCCTTTTCAACTGCAGGATGAGTATATTGACAGGATCCGCCGGTCCATTCCTGTTTTACAGGGGGAAAGGATAAAGAAGTATATAACAGAAATGAATCTTTCAGCATATGACGCTGCTGTATTAACAGAGGAAAAAGAAACATCTGATTATTTTGAAACAATAATTCAGTATACAACGAATTATAAAGCGGCAGCTAACTGGATGCTTGGACCGGTACAATCGTGGCTGAATGAAAATAATAAGGAAGCAGGAGAATTTCCTGTACCGGCAAGAAAAATTGCAGCCATAATTAAACTGATTGATGACGGTAAACTTAGTTTTACTGCCTCTTCATCAAAGTTGTTTTCAGTCTTATTGCAGCATCCTGAAAAAGATCCTGAACAGATTGCTATAGAAGAGAATTTAACGCAGCAATCAGATGCTTCTGCACTTGGTCCGGTAGTGGATGGGGTACTTGCAAGATTTTCAGATAAAGTGAGTGAATATAAAAAAGGGAAAAAAGGATTGCTTTCACTATTTGTTGGTGAAGTAATGAAACAAACAAAAGGTAAAGCTGATCCTAAACTTACTAATGAATTGTTATTAGACAGATTAAAAAAATAAAAAATGAAACAAGCGTTTTTCCTGTTCCTTGTAATGGCTGCACTGGTCTCTTGTAAGAATAAATCTTCTGTAAAGAAATTTGAAGTAAAGGGTACAATTATTAACAATACGGCTAAGATGATCTATCTCGAAGAGATACCGATGGCAACAATGCAGGCCGTAGTGATAGACTCAGCCGTACTCGGCAAAGATGGAAAATATGCATTGAAAACTGTTGCCAGTGAAGCAAGAGTGTATAATCTTCGGCTTGATCAGAGTATGTATCCGGTGGCTGCTGTGATAAACGATGCCTCCAGTATAACACTTGATGCAACATTCAGTAAGGAAAATAACCAGTTTGTAGAAAAGTATGAAGTAAAAGGATCGGCAGGCAGTCAGCAGCTAAAAGATTTTATGGTCGGCTTTAATACAAAACTCCAGTCCATTTTCTTTAATGCACGGCAGGCAGACAGCCTTAATCGCATACAAGCCCATGATAGTGTTTTCAGAAAATTAGAATTGAGTACAGCTGTTGTTGCAGGAGAATTAAGAACCTTAACATCTGAGGCACTAAAAAAGAGCAGTAACCCGGCCTTGTCAATGCTCATACTTGGTTACTATCAAAGTACTGCCAATAATCAGGGTTTTGGCCTTCAGCCATTTGCCAATGATGAAGTATCAAACCTGGTTAACGACCTGGCTTCGAAGCATCCGACACATCAGGGAGTGGCTGCGGTAAAATCTATGCTGGAAGCTCAGGCAAATAAAATGAAAGGCTTAATAGGACAAACAGCACCGGAACTAAGTTTGCCAGACCCCAATGGCAAAGAAGTTAAATTAAGCTCCTTCAGGGGAAAGTATGTGCTGGTTGATTTTTGGGCCAGTTGGTGCAAACCCTGCCGTGAGGAAAATCCAACAGTGGTAAAGGCCTATAATAAATTCAAAGACAAAAATTTTACCATATTAGGTGTATCGCTTGACAGACCGGGTCAGAAAGATGAGTGGATGAAGGCCGTGATGAAGGATAACCTGACATGGACCCAGGTGAGTGATCTCATGTTTTGGAACAGCCCCGTAGTTCAATTATATGGTATTGAAGGCATACCCTATAATGTACTGGTTGATCCGGATGGTAAGATTATTGCAGAATCACTTCGCGGGCCGGCACTGGAAGAAAAGTTAGCAGCGGTGCTGAATTAAAAAAATCCCCTCGTTTTAACGAGGGGATTTTTTTAATTACTGTTCAATCTTATCAATTCTTATTAATTATTTTGAGTCGTATTTGGATTTCCCTGTATTTCAGCAGTAGGGATACTGAACTCCCATAAATTACTTGCTGATGGAGCAGGAACCTGCATTACACCACCAGCAGAGGCAGGCACATAATTTGGCACTACGGTTCTATCCACAGGCATATCCATTCTTTTTAAATCAAACCATCTGTGTCCTTCTGCCCAAAACTCTACTCTTTTTTGTACTAATATTTCGTTTAATAAAGCAGCTCCTGAGTTTGTACTTAAAACATAGCTCGGATCCCTGTTTACTGCCAGAGTATACAAAGCCGCTCTTGCCTGGGCTTCATTTCCCGGTATTCTTGCATTTGCTTCTGCAATGATTAAATACATTTCTGCTAATCTTATATAAGGCACATCACCAATAGTTGGCAAGTTTCTAATGGAGAATTTTCTGCTCATATAGGGGGTACGGGCAAAAGCTGTAGTGGGAAGCGGAAAATTGGTGGCATTTGGAGATGGCTCCCACATTTTTTTTCTTACGTCTGTAGCCGTAATCAAATTATACAATGCACTATTAATTCTCTTGGGAACTCCTCTTATATACGAAGTGTTACCGTTGTAAGAAATTTGAGCCAGATAAGAGCCAAATGTATCGCCCTGATCATCCTGAATAAAAGCACCCCATATCCATTCAGGGTTGGTTATGTTATTAAAGCCCTCCTGGTATTGTACATTGCTCATTAACGAAAACCCACCCAAGGTAATTACCTGGTTAGCATATTGTGCGGCTAATGTCCATTTTTGTTGTGTTAAAGCCACCCTTGCCCAAATGGCATAAGCGGCTCTTAATGAAAGATGGGATTTGTTTCTCGGCGCAGAAGCTGTACCAAAGGCAGCCACCGCATTGGTTAAGTCCTTATTGATTTGCGTATATACTTCTTCTACCGTTGAGCGGGGCAATTTAGATTGTGTGGCGGATAAAGGCATTGAAACTCCTAATTGTGAATTGATAGTGGTGGCATCATATCTTTTAGCATAAATCTGCACCAGGTTAAAATAGGCCCATGCCCGCATGGTCAATGCTTCTCCTTTTAGTCGATTTATATCAGCCGGGGTTCCAATTAGCTTATCAACATTCTCAATAACTGAGTTAGCATTACCTATACAGCGGTAATACATACGGAATGGATAAGCGACGTATGAGTAATCAGCATTTTTTTGGTTAATCCAACCACCGCAACCATTTCCGGGGGTGTACCAACTTGCAAGTGCCTGGTGAACATCTTCACCCATAAAGTCAAACATCAGCATTATGCCACCTTGTCCGGGTGTGTTTTGATTATCAAACCTGCTGTATAAATAGCGATAAATACCGTTCATTACTGCCTCGCCGTTTGCTACAGTGGTAAATACATCGGCTTCCGCAACAGCATTCGTTGGTGTAGCATCAAGAAACTCCTTTTTACAACCAGCCAGCATAAGAATGGCAGTTATGGCAATTAGTATCTTTTTCATTTTATCAATTATTATTATTATTAAAAATTCGTATTAAACCCAATATTAACGAGCCTGTTAGGGGTATAAACAGGGCTGTTGGTTCCGTTAAAGGACTCAGCAGAGTTTAAACCCTGGCGCTTGGATACAATAAATAAGTTTTCACCCCCAACAAAAATCCGTAGATTTTCAATCCCAAATTTGCTTGTTACTGTCTTTGGAACATTATAAGTAATAGCAACATTTCGCAAGTTCAAGTAGCTGGCATCAATTAAAAATCTATCAGATTGCGCATTAAATCTTGCGTTAGTTTGGTTAATATCTAGTCTTGGTATATCGGTAATATCACCAGGGTTTTTCCAGGCTCTTAGTGCATCGGTATGTAAAGCCCGTCCATAAGTAACCGCCATCAACCCCGCATAGTTACCATCATAAAACTTACCACCTACCTGATAGTTCAACAAAAAGTTTATTGATATGTTCTGATAGGTGAATGTATTATTAATAGAACCAAAATGCTTGGGTATAGCACTACCTGCATATCCAAAATCTGCATTGGTTGGATTATTCGTTAATTTTTCTCCTTTAGGTCCTGTACGGATGTCAGTAGTGCTGGTAGCGTTTGCATAGAACAAACCTGCACCATCAGAAGGATCAACTCCATACCACCTTCTCAAGTAAAAGGCAAAAATATCCTCGCCAACTTCTAAACGCTTTGTTCCGCTGGTAATTGGGGTATTATTATTGGGAAGTTTGGTTATGTTGTTTTTTAAGCTGGTAATATTAAGCTGCACATCCCAGTTAAAATTTTTAGACCTAACTATACCCAAATCCAATTGTACTTCTACCCCTTTATTTTCCATGGCTCCAATATTCTTAGTTATGCTGGTAATTACATTACTAAGCCCCTGGGGCTCATCGAATAATAAACTAGAAGATCCCCTGTTAAAATATTCTAAGGTACCGGATACCCTGTTTTTAAATAACCCAAATTCAAAGCCTATACTTTTTGTAGTATTTACTTCCCAGGTAAGTGCTGTATTAGGCGCCTGAGTATAGAGTATACCGGGTTCTGTTGCATTATTAAATCCAGAGCCAAACAACCCTTGTGATGAATAATAGGTATCTAAGGCATCATTACCCACACTTCCGTAGGAAGCCCTCAACTTCAGAAAGTTAATCCACTTGCTATTCTTTATGAAAGTTTCTTCGCTCAATACCCATCCGCCCCCTATTGAATAGAATTGGCCCCATCTTGTTTCCGGCGCAAATCTGGAAGAGGCATCTGTTCTGTAAGAAGCCTCGAAGTTAAACTTGTTATTATAGGTATAATTCAATCTTGAAAGATAGGCTTCTCTTCTTAGATTATCTTCTCTTCCGTTTGCAACGGTTGCTGTTACAAAATTTCCTACTTGTATATTTCCATCAGCAATAGCACCAGTTCTTTCTGCAGTTAAATACTGGTCTATATTTTTTGTAGATTCATGCCCGGCCAAAATACTAAATTCATGCTCGCCGATTTTCTTATTATAATTTAATAGTTCATTTAAAGTAATTGTCCTGAATTCATTCGCAGAATTAGTAGATCTGCCGCCTGGGGTTACACCATCGCCCACCACTTTATTTTGAAATGTGAGGGCTCTTGTATTATTCAAGTCTACACCGGCATTTGTAGTAAGGGTTAAATTCTTTGCCAACCTGGCTTCTATGAAAGCACGGGCAATAACGCTGTTTCTTTTGGTCAATCGTTTATTCAATAAAGTTTCTAAAACAATATGCCTGCCCGGAGAAGCTCCAGTTGGACGGTTTATTGCGCCAGGATGCAGTCCATAATCATACCATTGCTCTCCCGTAACCGTATTGAAAATGGGTGCTCCGGCAGTTGTAAATGCCCTTACCGGGTAAATGGGGCCCATACCCCTTGCAAAAACAAACGGATTTACAAAGGTATTTGAACCATCACCTGCTGCCTGGTTTGTATTCACAATTGCCGTGGTAACATTTAAGCCTGTTTTTAGCCAATCTTTTACCTGGGTATTAATAGCCATTCTTGCATTAAATCTTTGAAAGTCAGATTCAATTACAAACCCTTTATCTGAAAGGTAGTTCAATGAAAAAAAGTAATCTGACTTACCTTGCTTTGATGATACACTAAAACCCGTTTCAACCCTCGGACCATTTCTCTCTAATGGAGAATACCAGTCAAAATCATTATAGAGCAATTGCGCATTTGGGTTTAGTTTTCCGTCTAGACCTACTACCTGGTTACCGGGTACACTGAATGGGTTATATATCAGCTGGGTAGCAACCGTATTAGAGGCATTTTGAGAAGCTACTGCAGCCGTTTGCCCAGTACCAGTTACTGGATATTGAAGACCATTTTTTATTGACTGCCATATGAGTGGGTGATAATCTAAAGTGCTCACCTTGTCATACTCACCAATTCCTCTGCTCGACTGGCCATAATTTACATAGAAATTCACTCTTGGTGCCGCTGTTCTACCCTTTTTTGTAGTTATTATTACCGCACCATTGGCGGCTCTGGCTCCATAAAGGGCAGTAGAGGAAGCGTCTTTTAATAACGTAATACTCTCAATATCGTTGGTATTGATATCGCCAATAAAACCACCATATGGAAAACCATCCACTACATACAGCGGTTCAGAACCTGCATTAACAGAACCAAATCCTCTTATTCTTATAGCAGCGCTACTACCTGGTTGTCCATTACCAGATGTAGCCTGAATACCCGGGGCTGCACCAGCCAGTGCCTGTGTTATATTTGTTACTTGCCGGTCTAGCAAATCGTCTGATTTAATGCGGGCAACTGAACCAGTTAGGGAACTCTTTTTCTGTGTACCATAAGCTACCACCACCACTTCTTCTATTGCTTTGGTATCAGATGATACCATTGACACAGAAATTGTATTGGTAGTACCCAATTTAAATTCAACATCAGTGAATCCGATTGAAGTAATAAGTAACACTTTTCCATTAGCTGGAACATCCAAGCTGAAAGAGCCATCAGGTTTTGTAGAAGTACCAGCAGTTGTACCTTTTACCAATACAGAAGCATTTGGCACAGGATTACCTTTATCATCGGTTACCTTTCCTGTAATGGTTCGCTGTGCTAATGCCGCCGTAGCAAAAAACACAACTCCAAAAAGCAGTAAAAACAGTTTTCTCATGTTCATTTAGTTTTAGTATATAAAAGAAATCCAAGCCCTCTCTAAGGGGGCTTGAAATTAAAGAACCTTGAGTGAAAAACTCAAAAAATCGCTGACTTTTTGAGATAAGAGCCTGTTAGTTGATTTGTCCTTAACCCTGGTTGCAAATACCCGTCAAATCTTTGACAATTAGCCAGAACCAATTGCTGCACTTGACTGGCAGTTTTATTCATAAAAGCCGTATTAAAATTAGATAAAAAGGCTCATTTCTTTACCCTGACAAAGGAAATCAGCAGGGCAGGCAGTAATACCAGGTTGGTAAAAGTAGCCGTAATAAGGGTGAGGGAGGTCAGCCAACCGAGGGCTTTGGTGCCGCCAAATTCACTAAAATAGAAAATGACAAAACCCGCAATAAGAACCATCGAGGTATAAATAATGCTGATACCTGTACTGTGAATAGTTTCAATTACAGTTTGTTTCATATCGTATTTATAGACAGGAAGTTCTTGTTTATAATTCACCAGGAAGCGTATTGTCACATCAATAGCAATACCTAATGCTACGCTGAAAACTAATACGGTTGAGGGTTTTAGTGATACACCCACCCAGCCCATCACACCGGCTGTAATCAGTAGCGGTATGATGTTGGGAATTAATGAGCAAATCAGGATTCTTCCGGACCGGAAAAGATACAACATGCATAAGGCGATAAGCAAAAAAGCCCAGAAAATGCTCTCTTTTAACCCATTGATAATGAAACGGCTACCTTCCAAAAAGGTAACACTGGTGCCTGTTAACTGTACATCGAATTTTTCTTTATCAAAAAGCTGGTTTGCCCTCTCAGCAATACTGTCCAGCAGGCCTGGCAAACGGTGGCTGCCTATATCTGCCATACTTACACTGATACGGGCCTGTTGCCTGGTACTATCCATAAATGTGCTGACCAGTTTGGCCAGTGAATTTTTGTTGCCCGACGAATCGCCTTTAAAACTGAGGTATTGAGACAATGCAGGCAGATCATAACTTGAAGGCATAGAGTAATTCAGTTTATCACCGTCAAAGAATGCCTGTTTGGCAAATTTCAACCCCTCAGCAATACTCAACGGCCGGGCTATATCTGGTATAGAGGCCAGGTATTGCGATAATGAATCGATTCGTTCGAGGTTATTCAGGTTACGGGTTACTCCTTGTTTCTTTTTTGTGTCTACCACGATTTCTAATGGCATTACCCCTTTGAAATTAGCCTCAAAGAATTTCAGGTCCGTGTAAATCTTGTCAGATTTAGGCAGGTCATCTACAATGAAGCCTTCGCTTTTCAGTTGAAAAATGCCTGCTACAGAAACGGTAACGACAATGCCTGTGATGATATAAATAAGTTTCCGGTGATTCAGCGACCATCTTTCTAACCGGTCAAGCCACCTGTTGAGGCTGGGATTATCAAGGTATTTTGTATGTCTCGATTTTGGGGCAGGCAAGTAACTTAGAATGGCCGGAATTAACACCAGGGAAATAAAAAAGAGAGCCATTATATTGATGCCGGCTACTAATCCAAATTCTTTCAATATCTGGCTTTGAGTCAGTGCAAATACGGCAAAGCCTATTGCTGCTGCCACATTACAAAAAAGGGTGACAACTCCCATTTTGTCGACCATCGCAACCAACGACTCTTTTTTGTTTCCTGTTTCATTCCAGGCAACATGGAATTTATTAAAGAAATAAATGCAATTCGGAATTCCGATTACCACTACCAAAGGAGGAATTAAGGCAGTTAACAGGCTGATCTTATATCCTAATAAATGAATCGTCCCCATGCTCCACACCACACCAATTGCTACCACTACCAATGAAAGTAACATGACACTAAAGGAACGGAAGAACAATAACAATATCAGGGCTGAAAGAATGACCGAAGCAAGCAGAAAGAATTTCATTTCATCAGCAATCATAACAGCCACTTCTGTCCGGATAAGAGGAAGTCCGCTTTTATAAACAGTAAGATGATTTACTTTGCCAAAATCATCTGCCTGTTTGCTAATGGCAGCTACTACACCAACTCTTGCTTTGGTTGCCATCAGGTCTTTGTTGATACGAAGTCCCATTAACCATGCTTTTGTTTCAGCATTATACAGTAAACCTTCATAGAAAGGAAGATTTAAAAAGATTGCTGATGCGCTGTCTATCTCTGCCTGTGTGAGCTTTTTATCAGGAAAAATGAGTTCGGCCTTCAGTTTTTCTGTTTCCGGGATCTTTACCAGATTAACAGCTGTTGGAATAGAAATGATATCATCAACTCCCTTTATTTTTTTAAAATTTCTCTGTAATTCGTAATAGGCGTTGAATGTTTTTTCTTCGAATAAGTTATCTGTTTGTATACCTACTACGAGGAGATTACCATCTTCGCCAAATTTTTTCCGAAACTCCTGGTACGCTTTGTATTTGGGGTTGTTGAGTGGAATGGCTCTTGTAAAATCGTAGCTCAGTTGCACTTTGCTGGCATAATAAGCCATAAATCCTGTTAATGCCGCAAGAATGATTAATAACGGTAAACGATATTTTAAGATGAACTGTCCGAGCCGGTACCACATAAGCGAAATGGGGAATAATGAGGCTGCAAAGAAAGGCAAAAAAGCCCAATAGGAACATGACTCTTTGTGATACTTTTGATGAGTGAAATTTTGTTTGTTAATACTATGCTGTATAGGCTGGTTGCTTGCTAAGGCACAGGATCCTTCTCCGCCAATCGGACAATGGCGGGAGCATTTACCTTATAATAGTGCAATTGATGTTACAGCCGGAGGAGATAAAGTCTATTGTGCTACTCCTTACAGTTTATTTTCTGTAGAAATCAACGATAATATCATAGAAAGATACAGCCGGGTAACCGGATTGAGCGAAACAGGGCTCAGTGCTATCAAATTTGATGAAGTAAGCAATCAGCTGTTTATTGCTTATAACAATAGTAATATCGATATTATTTACCGGAATGATATTTATAATATCCCGGATATCAAAAGGGATAATATTATTGGTGATAAAAATATCTACAACATTTATCCGCTGAATAAAAATTATTATTTGTCCACCGGCCTGGGAGTAATTGTGATTGATGGGGAACGGTATGAAGTGAAAGACACCTGGTTTATTGGCCATGGCGGTAACCAGGTCAAAGTAAATGCATTTACAAGCGATGGAACTTTCTTTTATGCAGCTACAGAAGAGGGATTGAAAAAAGCAGCGATGAATGCAGTAAACCTGGCTGACTATACAAGCTGGCAGATCATTAGCGGAACAAACGGATTATCAGCCGGGCCATGTAAAAACATAATATCAGTTGACAACAAAGTTATTTTGCAGAAAAATGACTCTTTATTTGTACAGAACGGCATTGGTTGGTCGTTATTTTATACAGACGGGTGGCCTTTTGTAAGCACTAATACAACAGAGGGTAAAATTCAATTGTGTGAACGACAAACCAATGGTATCAGCCGGGTAGTAATGCTGAATACTGATGGAACTATTTTCAGAACATTAGCTGATGTTGGCGCTGTTTCTTTTCCCCGGAAAGCAATTTTATATAAAAATGATCCATGGGTTGCAGACCAGTTTGCCTGTTTATCCCGTTTTAGTTCCACTTTATCTTATGAACAGTATAGTTTGAATTCACCACAGGGTGTTGCAAGCGGTGAAATGCTGGTTTATAATAATACCCTCTATGCTACCGCTGGTTCTGTGAATGATGCATGGAATTACCAATACAATGGTGATGGAATTTATAGTTTCAGAGAAGGAACCTGGACAAATATTAATCGTTACCAATACAGCCATATTGATTCGCTGCTGGATTATGTCACGATTGCTATTGATAAAAGAGATGAAACAATATGGGCAGGATCTTATGGAGGTGGATTGCTGCATGTAAAGCCCGGCCCTTCATTTGAAATTTTCAAACAAAATTTTATCGGGAATACTATTGGTGATCCGGGCAGTTATCGTGTTGCCGGGTTAGTTTTTGACAGGGAAAACAATTTGTGGATTTCCAATTTTGGATCTTCTCAGCCACTCAGGGTCTTAAAAAATGATGGTAGCTGGAAAAACTTCTCTTTGCCTTTTTCATTATTTGAAAATGCGGTGTCACAAATAATAATTGATGATAATAACTACAAATGGATTGTAGCTCCATTGGGTAATGGCCTGATTTGTTTTGATCATGGAGCTTCTGTTGACAATACAGGGGATGACAGATGGAGAAAATATTTCAGTGGGAACGGTAATGGAAACCTCCCCAATAGTGAAGTAATATGTGTGGCGAAAGATAAAAACGGTTTTATCTGGGTAGGTACAACTGATGGAATTGGAGTGATACAATGCCCGGAACAGGCTTTCAGTGCGCCTGTTTGCGATGCGGTGTGGCCAATAGTACCCAATGGCAATTTTGCGGGTTATTTATTCAAAGGGCAGGAAGTAAGAAGTATAGCAGTGGATGGTGCAGACAGAAAATGGGTGGCTACAGGGAATGGAGTGTTCCAGGTTAGTGCGACAGGCGAGAAAGTTATTTACCAGTTTACCGAAACAAATAGTCCTTTACTGAGTAATGATGTAAAGAAAATAGCCATTGATGGAAAAACCGGTGAAGTGTATTTCGCCACATTGAAGGGTGTTTGCTCTTTTAGAAGTACCGCTACAGAAGGGGGTGAAGCAAATGAGAATGTACTGGTATTCCCCAATCCTGTACCCCCGGGATTTACCGGAACAATTGCCATCAGGGGGCTGGTAAATAATGCGGTTGTAAAAATTACTGAGCTGAATGGTAAGCTGGTGTATCAAACAAGGGCATTAGGTGGCCAGGCGACCTGGGATGGCAGAAATTATAAGGGACAAAAGATATCAAGCGGGGTATATTTAGTATTGGTGAGTGATGATGGGCGAAAAGAAAGAACAGCAACAAAAATATTCTTTATTCAAAAATAAATTGACAGATAAATTACATAAAACAAAGGGCATTGTTTTGAAAACAGTGAAGTATGGAGAGACGAGTATCATCGTTACTATTTTTACTGAATTGTTCGGCGTACAGTCTTATCTCGTTAATGGGGTAAGGGCTTCTTCCAAAAAAGGAACCGGCAAGGCGAATTTTTTTCAACCAACAGCCATACTTGATCTGATAGTGTATCACAATGAACTGAAACAGCTGAACCGCATCAAAGAATTTAAGTGGGCTATAGTTTACCAGCATATCTTAACCGATGTACCAAAGAATGCGGTGGCATTATTCATGGTAGAATTGCTTACCAGGTGTTTAAAGCAGCCGGAAAGTAATCCTGACCTTTTTCATTTTGCGGAAGACTGTTTTTTACATTTGGATAAAAGTAAAGGAACAGTAATGGCCAATCTTCCTTTATTTTTTGCCTTACACCTGCCGGTGCATTTCGGGTTCAGGATAGCGGATAATTTCAGTGAGCAGAATCTGTACCTCGATTTGCAGGAAGGAAGTTTTATTCATGAGGAACCTTTTCATCCTTACTTTTTACGGGAAAAACAGGCGACTATTACTTCACAATTGCTGAAAGTGATGCAACCGGAAGAACTGCAGGAGATAAAACTGAATCATGATTTTCGGAGGCAGTTGCTGCAGCAATATGAAACTTATTATACGCTGCATATACAGGATTTCGGAATGATGAAGAGCTTGCCGGTACTGAGAGAGGTATTAGGATAGCTTCTTAGAAGATGAAAAATCATTACTAAATAAGGTAACTCCTGATTTTCTTCCTAAATCAAAACTACCCAGCTCATCTTCCCATCCCAATGCCTTTGCCCCGCTGCCGGTAGCCCACTGCAGAATCGTTTCATCAGGTATATGCGGAAAGTGTTGGCGAATGGCTTCCATTTCTTTGGCAATACTTAGCTGCCAGTTGCTGCTGTAGCTGTCGGTGCCAAGAACAATATGGCAGTTGTGTTTCATCAGCAGGTCAATAGGGGGCACTCTATTTTCAATATACAGGTTAGCATTGATACAGAGACAATATACCAGCTTCAATCCATTTGAAGCGGCATATTCATTAGCCCATATTATATCTTCTTCGGGCATGAATGTGTTGTGAATCAGAAATACGGTTTGCCTGTTATTAAAATAAGGAAGTACGGACCTGATACTGCTTTTGCCTGTTACGGGAAAAGGAGATTTTTCCATTCCAAAAATTTTAAAGAACCTTAGGTATTCTCCCCCGCCTGTCCTATAGAGTTCATCTTCTGCCGGGTGTTCCTGGTTGTGTATGGAGATTATTTGGCCGGAAGTTAACTGGTTAATTAGTTGAAATGTCTTTGGTGAAATGCTGTAAGGTGAATGGGGGACTAATGATGTACGATGTACAATGTACGATGTACGAAGAGCCGCTTCCAGATCGGAAGCCACTTGTTTGTAGTGAGTAATGTTCTCCAGCGATTTCTCATCGGTAAAGCTTAGCACCTCCACAAAGTTCTGCCAGCGGATCTTGCTTTTACTTTTTACTACTGCCGTATCTGCTGTATTTCCGATATCTCCCACGGCCACAATGCCGTTTTCATACATCTCTTTTTCTGCTTTTATTATTTCTGCTTCAATTATTTCCCGAGGAAAATCCCGTTTGGTAACAACAGAACAAAGAAAATCGATCAGGCCGGTATGTGGCGGTATCACATTTTTCAGGTGACTTAGTTCGAGGTGGCAGTGACAATTGACCAACCCCGGAGAAAGAATTCCTTCCAGTTTTAGCACATCTTCCCCTGCTTCTTCTGCAGCTAATATTGCTTCAATTTTTCCGTTTTCATCTGTAATCAGTACTTTTTCTTCCCGGAATTTGTACCCATCAAATAACTTGTCTGCCTTGAATTTGCGATAGCTCATACTCAAAATTCAAATTTCAGCACTCAAAAACCAAATCACTAATTTTGCCGCCCTGAGAATACTACTATGTTAGACAGATTAGAAGCGATAAAAGCAAGATTCGATCAGCTGGGAGTAGCACTTACTAACCCGGAGATTGTAGGGAATAATAAAAAATTTACCGAGACCAGTAAAGAATACCGCAGCCTTGAAAAGATTGTTGTGGCCTATAATGACTACAAAAAGATACTGGAGGATATTGATTTTTACAAAGAAGCGCTGGAAGGTGGGGATGAAGAAATGAGGGAGCTGGCAAAGATGGAAGCTCCCGGACTGGAGGAGAAAAAGGTGCAGAAGGAAGCCTATATCCGCCAGTTGCTGATACCCAAAGATCCACAGGATGAAAAGAATGCAATTTTGGAGATCCGGGCAGGCACAGGTGGTGATGAGGCCAGCTTGTTTGCCGGAGATTTGTTGAGAATGTATATGCGCTACTGTGAAAGACGTGGGTGGAAAACGGCTGTGTTAAGTGAAAATGAAGGGACTGTTGGTGGTTACAAAGAGGTACAGTTGGAAGTAACAGGTGATGATGTATATGGTACGTTGAAGTTTGAGAGCGGTGTGCATAGGGTGCAACGGGTTCCTGATACCGAGGCTTCAGGACGGGTACACACTTCAGCAGCAACTGTAGCGGTGATGCCTGAAGCAGAAGAAGTGGATTTTGAGTTAAATCCTGCCGATGTGAAAATGGAAACAGCCCGAAGTGGTGGTGCTGGTGGACAGAATGTAAACAAAGTGGAAACCAAAGTAATGCTTACCCACATCCCAACAGGAACAGTAGTGGTTTGTCAAACCGAAAGGTCACAATTGGGCAACAGGGAAAAGGCGATGCAAATGCTTCGAACAAAGCTTTATGAAGAACAGGTAAGAAAGCAGGAGGATGAAATTGCCCGTCACCGTAAGAGTTTGGTAAGTACCGGCGATCGAAGCGCCAAAATCAGAACATATAATTTTCCCCAGGGTCGGGTAACGGACCATCGTATTGGCCTTACTCTTTATAATCTCGATGCTGTGTTGAATGGAGATGTACAGGAGCTTATTGAAGCACTCCAGTTTGCCGAAAATTCAGAAAAGCTGACAAAACAGAATTAAGCAATACATTCTATCTATTATAACGGTTTTATCGGGCAGATAAGGCAGTTTACCGATACTAAAGGAGGTTATATAAAAATAATTTCAGGGTAAATTGTTTAATATTTACTTTTCGTGTGGCCATTGACCTAAATACATCTTTAATTTTCAAGAACAAACAACTATGTTGGATCAATTATTAGACATTGTAAAAAACTATGGAAAGGAAACTGTAGTGGAAAACCCTGAAATACCCAATGAACAAAATCAGGAAGTGCTGGCTGATGCAACTAAAACAATAACCAGCGGATTTCAAAATGTTTTAGCTGGTGGTGGTCTTCAAAACATACTTGATCTTTTTAAAGGAGGAAATAATACTTCAGGTGGTGGCAGTGGGATTGGTGGCTTGTTGAAAAACCCGATGGTAACGATGATGGTAGGTTATTTTATAAGCAAGCTGGTGAGTAAATATAAAATGAGCCCATCTTCTGCCAGTAATGTGGCTAATAACCTTATTCCTAATGTGTTGAATGGCATCATTACAGAAACTAACAACCCGCAAAATACCGGCTTTACACTGGATGGGCTTATCGGCTCCTTTACGGGTGGCGGCAATGGCGGTGGCGGATCGCAGCTACAGGATATCCTTGATCAGTTTACAGGCGGTGGAAACAACAATAGCGGAAACACCAGTGGTGGGTTTGACTTACAGGATCTTATCGGAAGTTTTACCCGAAAAGCGCAGGACAGCTTTCAAAATAATAACCAAAGTGGGGGCAACGGGGGGTTAATGGATATGATCAAAGGATTTTTATCAAAGTAATTTTATAAGAATCAGGTAAGCCATCCTTTTTTTGAAGGATGGCTTTTTTATTTTCTGATAAGTAAAATTTTGGCATGAATTTTCGAAAGTAAGTATGAATCATTGCGTCTTATACTTATAGATCTTTGTCAGTTGATTGTCAGTTTTTTGATTACAAAAGGCCTGGATATATGCTAACACTTGTTGTTGGATTTGTGCAATATGTTCAACCTCTGCATCGTATGGTTATCATGATTGAAAGAGGTTTTACTAAGAGGAAGATGAGTGGAATTACTGGAGAGGCTCTTTTAAACTTTCATTAACAGCAACGTTTATACTATCGGCAGTAAATTTGCGTTATACTATTACAAATCTTATTATAAAAGCAGTCAATTTTCTCATAAGCAGTTAGTTTTGGTTGCGACCCCTGTTTCCACAGGGGTCTATTTTTTTATAAACCTTTTCCTGCTGAAAAGGAAGCCACCCAGGCATCCGGCAGCGTCAGCACTTATGTCACTATAAGAGAAATTCCGGTTAACGATAAAATAAAGCTGGACAAATTCCATTGTAATGCCGTATACAAGACAGGCCAATGTTATCCATACAAAGCTTTTATACAGAGCTGCCTTATTTCCTTTTGTCTTAAACAAGGCCCAGCACCATAAAAAAACCATTCCCAGGAACATTCCTGCATGAATCCATAGATCAAGCGAAATATCGCTGAACCAGTCTTCAGAAGGCAAATCGTCACCAGGCATGGTCAGGAGAAATGTGCTGATAATGAACCAACCAATGAGCGGTAAATAAGCGAAGTTAGTAAGTCTCACACGGTAATTATTTCAGCAATATTAAGTGAAGAATTGCTGATAAATAAATAAAAGGAGCCTCTGAAGAGGCCCCTTTTTTAACCAACTATAGAACCAAAACTACTATAGCAAAGGTTTAATGCCTTGATCAGATACGAAAAAATTAATGTATCAGATTGAAAAGAGTGAATGATCAGAGGTTACCCATTACGTACATATCGCCACCGGGTACTGATGGGTTGGGACGATCTTTCTTTTCAAGTGTAATAGCAAAGGCCTGGGCATTCCGGGCATTTTTCATCCTTACCAGCAGTTTCTTTTGTTTCAGATCATAGTCAATCATCCCAAGATCAATAGGCTGGCCATCTAATAAGGCCCATAGCTGGTACTGTTTGTCAGAAGGGGGAACCGGGAGATTATTGGCCAGAAGATAAACATCATGTGATGTGGTATCCCAATAAACGGTAGCATATGATGCAGGAGAAACTTCCATTCCTTTCATGGAAGCCATTTTCACATTCGGATTCTCCTGTAAAATCCTGATATCTTTTTTTACCTCATCCAATTCAGCTAAAGTCAGATCATAGCTGCCCTTTAGTTTTTTATTCTCATTGGATAAAGTAATATTTAAGTAAAGGCTTCCTGCCAGTAAAACTATGCAGGCAGCTACAGCATACTTTAGCCATTTCATACTTCTGGCAGGAGCAGACATCATCGGAATTACTTTCCCGGCGGCCCTGACCTCTGTAAATATTTTTGCTTTGAGCTCAGCCGGCGGAATTATTGCATTTTGCATGGCTTGTTTTTCCAATGCTGTTTCAAAATCAATCCTTGCCTGCAGTACTTCTGAATATTGGTCGCATGCTTTCTCAAACTCCCTTCTTTCCTCATCTGAAGCAAGTCCGAGAACATAGCTCTCTACTATTCCGCTTAATATGTATTCCTGTACGTTCACTTTATTATTGAATCATTGTTCTTAATTGTATCAAAGCACTTCGAATTCTTGTTTTTACTGTTCCCATGGGGATATCCAATGCTTTGGAAATTTCTTCATGGGTAAAACCCTGGAAATACGACATATCTACCAATATCCTTAACTCACCTTTTAGTTTTCCCAGTACTTTTTTCAGGCCTACGTCATCTATTGCAGGCCCGGTTACCGCACCTGCAATTTCATTATTTTCAGGCAGCGACACATTTTTCAGGGAATTGTTATGCCCTTTTGATCTCACCTCATCAATAGCCGCATTACGGGCAATATTCAGCATCCAGGTAAAGAGCCTTCCTTTTGATGGATCATATGACTCTATTTTGCGCCAGATATTCACAAAAACATTTTGCAATACATCATTAGCAACCTCTCTATCCGTTACGACGGCATTCACAATGCCATACAGAGCACCAGAATAGTTATCGTACAAATAGCTGAAAGCTTTTTCATTGCGTTGTTGCAACAATAGCACCAGCTCCTGTTCGCTGTATGTAGTGTTTAGGTTCAAGTAATTGGTTAAGATGCAATGATTACAAAAATTATTGCATCCTGTTTACTTACGGGGTAAGATAATTTTCAGATTTAACCTACCACAGCTTCATAGCCTGCGGCATCCATAAGGGCTTCTACGTCAGCAGGATTGGTAACTGTCATTTTTACCATCCAACCTTCTCCATAAGGATCGTTGTTTACCAGTTCGGGGGCATTGCCAAGGGCGGAATTGAGTTCTGTTATGGTACCGCTCACAGGAAGAAAAAGATCAGATACGGTCTTCACCGCTTCTACAGTGCCGAAAACTTCACCTGCTTCGAGTTTTTTACCAATTGTATCTACTTCTACATACACTATATCACCCAATTCCCGTTGGGCATAATCAGTGATACCAATAGTGGCAACATCACCTTCAAGACTTATCCATTCATGATCTTTTGTGTAACGGAGATTTGCAGGGAAATTCATACTCATTGATTTAGAGCTGCAAACCTAAGGGAAAACTGTGAAAATCAAACTGAGGGATGAATTACCTGTTTTTTATTTCGCCGGAATTTTTACGCCGTTCATGGCAGGTTTTACACCACTGGTCGGGAAACACTTTTACAAACCTGTGACACGGGACTACCTTTGTCTTCCTAATCAAAAAGTGTATTGAATATGAGAAAGTTAGTATCGTTTTCTGTGGTTTTTTTAGTCTTGGCCAACCTGGCTATCGCCCAACAAGTAACAGGGGTGGTGAAAGATCAGCAGGGTAAAGGACTTGCAAAAGCAACCATTTCCCTTTTAAAGGCTAAGGATTCGTCAGTGGTTAAGCTTGTTGTTACCGGCGAGAATGGCCTGTTTTCAGTTACCACAGGTCAGCAGGGAAATTATCTTATAAGTGCATCATATGTTGGTTATGTTCCAGTTTATTCCCAGGTATTTGAATTATCAGGTTCAGGATCAGTAAATCTTCCTGAGTTAACCATCTCTAAGGCAAAGGGTGATTTGAAAGATGTCACCATTACAGCCAAAAAGCCCATAATAGAAGTAAAGGCGGATAAAACAATATTAAATGTGGAAGGAACTATCAATGCAGTAGGTAATGATGCCCTTGAGTTATTGCGCAAAAGCCCCAGTGTGATGGTAGACAAGGATGATAATATAAGTCTTGCAGGTAAGAATGGGGTACAGGTATATATTGATGGCAAACCCTCTCCGTTATCAGGCTCTGATTTGTCTAACTATTTAAAAAGCCTTCAGTCGGCACAGATAGAGGCAATAGAAATTATAACTAACCCATCAGCCAAGTATGAGGCTGCGGGTAATGCAGGTATAATTAATATAAAATTGAAGAAGAATAAATCATTTGGCACTAACGGATCAGTAAACCTCGGATATGTGCAAGGTACTTATCCCAAATACAACGGAGGGTTGAACCTGAACCATCGTAATAAAAGCATCAACGTATTTGGTAATTACAATTACAATAATGGTAAATACCTGATGGAAATGAATTCAGACAGGGAACAATTTGATACATTGTTTTCTCAGCGGAACCGCATGAAATTTCTTAACAATACACATGGGTTTAAAGCGGGGGTAGACTACTTTATCAATAATAAAAGCACATTAGGTGTCGTGCTAAACGGTAACCTGGCCAATAATGAATTTAATACAGCCGGACCGATGAATTTCATTTATATGCCTACCGGTCAGACAGATCGTATTTTGAAAGCCACGAACAGCAATGATATGAAGAGGGATAACCTGAATACAAACTTAAATTACAGGTATGCAGTTACAGGAGGCACGGAGTTGAATATTGATGCTGATTACGGGTTTTTTAAGATCAGGTCAAATCAGTTTCAGCCAAATTATTATTTTGAGCCAGATGGTGTTACTGAAATCAGCAGGACAATTTATAACATGATTGCACCGACAAATATTGATCTTTTCTCCTTTAAAACTGATTATGAACAAAATTATAAAGGGGGACGATTAGGTATCGGTGGTAAAATTGGCATTGTAAATACTGATAATGATTTTCAACGTTATGATGTATTTACATCCGGTAAGGTGTTAGATACATTAAAAAGTAATCGCTTTAAGTATAAAGAGAATATCAATGCTTTATATGTGAACTATAATAAACAGTTGAAGAAGGGTGTTATGGTTCAATTTGGTCTTAGAGCAGAAAATACTCATTCAAGAGGAACTTCAACAGGTTTCAGACAGGTAAATACTACTATGGTACCTTATGACTCTACTTTCAAGAGAGATTATACCGATGTGTTCCCCAGTGCAGCAATTACATTCAATAAGAATCCCATGAAACAATGGACCATTTCTTACAGCCGCCGTATCGACCGCCCGGCCTACCAGGATCTGAATCCATTTGAGTTTAAGCTTAATGAATATACATTCATGAAAGGTAATACGTTGCTCAGGCCACAGTACACTAATAGCTTCGATATTACTCATATTTATAAATTCAGGCTGACAACCAAACTTACCTACAGTCATGTCAAAGATATTTTTGCTCAGATACCCGATACTGTTGATAAGACAAAAGGGTTTCTGACTAAAAGGAACCTGGCTACACAGGATGTGTTTGCACTGAATATCAGCTATCCCTTCCAATATAAATGGTATAGCTTCTTTGCATCATTGAATTCAAACTACTCTCATTATGTAGCAGACTTTGGCGGTGGTGACAGGAAAGTTGACCAGTCTGTCTTCTCACTTACCTACTTTATGCAGAACAGTTTTAACCTGGGTAAAGGATGGACCGGTGAATTAAGTGGTTTATTTATTTCTCCTTCAGTATGGCAAGGACTGATCAGGTCAGAAGCTATGGGCAGTGTAGATGTTGGAGTGCAGAAAGTGATTTTTAAAGGAAAAGGTAACGTTAAAGTAGCTGTAAGTGATGTTTTTCAAACTATGAAATGGGGCGGATATACTGATTTTGCCGGTGCTTACAGCAGTTTCAATGGTAGAGGTGAAATGCCGCAGTTCAAATTAAACTTCAGCTATCGTTTCGGTAACAGCCAGGTAAAAGCTGCCCGCCAGCGTAAATCTGCAATAGATGATGAAAAGAAAAGAGCTGAGGGAGGTGGTCAGCAGGGTGGAATGGGTAATCAATAATTTAAACCTGGATATAAATAAAAAACTCCCTGCCGACAGGGAGTTTTTTATTTATCAGTCTTTGTATCTTTTTCGCTTAATTAGTTTCGCTTTTATTATTACGACATTTTCAACCGGCCTGTCCCTGTCAGGACCTTTGCTGGTTTTCACTGAAGCTATTTTATCTACCACTTCAATTCCTTTAATCACTTCTCCGAATACAGTATAATTTTGATCAAGGTGCGGAACGCCGCCAACTGTTTTATACACTTCTCTTAGGGCTGCAGGTATTTTTCTTTTCAACCTGTCAGTTTCAATAGTATCCAGACTTCCATCTGTGTGTACTTTCCCTTGTGTAATGTAAAACTGGCTGGCGCTGCTGGCTTTTTCAGGGTTATTATCCCTTGCCGCGGCAATCACTCCTTTCTTGTGAAATAAGGATTGCCTGAACTCGGCTGGTATCCTGTACCCGGGCCCTCCATTTCCAAGAGGCTTGCCAGCAGGAGCATTTTTGCTGTCCGGATCACCGGCTTGTATCATAAAATTTTTGATCACACGATGAAAGAGCACACTATCATAAAATCCAATCTTGGTCAGTTTTATAAAATTGTTCCTGTGTAAAGGAGTGGAGTCGGATAATCTAACTATGATATCACCATAACTGGTTTGCAGTAACACATCTTTTTTCCTGTCTTTTTTTGTTACACTGCTATCCTTTTGGGAAAGAGCAGGGAGGCTTAGCAATACAGTTATGATTATTATCAGTCTTCTCATATACGTTGATTACTTATCAAAATTGTTTTGTTCAAAATAAAGAAGGATATGGTCTTTTAAAAAATTTTCCTGGGCCGGCATACTCATGTCTGGCATCGGCCTCAGTTGCTTAAAGTGCGGCCAGCCATCTTCATCTACTTTTTCCAGTTCATAGTAACCGCTTTGTGACAGAAGGCTGCAAACGGCAATATGCATCAGGTCCTGTTTTTGTTCCTTGGTAAATTTCCCTTTAATATCTCCCAATTCCTGTATCCCGATAAGAAACAAAATAGTTTCCATATCAGGTTTTTTACCGAATCGTTCCGCCAGTTTGGCCTCCAGGTTCCACCAGCGTTGTTGTAAATCATCATTCGCTAACATTCCGCAAATATATATGCCAAATACTGGTATTCCCGTCTGGCAGGAAACTCGGATACAACAAATAGATGTAATGATTGTAATCAGCGGTTATCTTTGCGCCAAAATTGATTTACAATGTTGCAGTTACAGATGCTTCGCCAAAATCCGGAAGCCGTAAAAGAAAGACTGGCCATAAAACATTTTTCTGAGACAGGCTTGGTTGATGAAATACTTCTTCTGGATGAAGAAATAAGACAATTAAAAAAGAGAATTGAAGATGCGCAGATGCAAATTAATGTGAAGTCTGCACAGATTCCTCAATTAATGAAGGGTGACAAAAATGATGAAGCAGCAAAAATTAGAGATGAAGTTATTCTATTAAAAACTGTTTTGAATGATGACAAACCAGTTTTAGAGCAAAAAACTAAGGCCATCGAAGATGCTTTAGTGAAATTGCCTAACCTTCCTTCTGATAAAGTACCAGCCGGCAAAACCCCGGCAGATAATGTAGTGGTAAGGGAAGGGGGTAATAAACCAACGTTGCCAGCAGGTTCATTACCTCATTGGGAGCTGATCAAAAAATATGATATTGTTGATTTTGAAACCGGAGCCAAAATAACAGGCAGTGGTTTTCCGCTGTACAAAGGGAAAGGAGCAAAACTGCAACGGGCATTGATACAGTATTTTCTGGATTTTAATACAGCTGCCGGTTATACCGAATACCTGCCACCGCTGATGGTGAATGCAGATACAGCTTACGGAACCGGTCAATTGCCCGATAAAGAAGGGCAGATGTATCATATGCCGGCGGATGGGTTTTATATGATTCCTACTTCTGAAGTACCGGTTACAAATATTTACCGGAACGAAATTGTGAAAGAAGCTGATCTGCCTTTGAAAATGACAGCTTATTCCCCTTGTTTCAGAAGGGAAGCAGGTAGCTTTGGTGCAGATGTTAGGGGGTTGAACCGGGTGCACCAGTTTGATAAAGTGGAAATTGTTCAGTTGGTACATCCGGCAACAAGTTATGAAGTACACCAGAATATGGTGAATCATGTAGAAAAACTATTGCAAAGCCTTGAACTGCCTTACCGTATCCTTGCTCTTTGCGGTGGCGATATGAGCTTTACCTCTGCACTTACTTATGATTTTGAGGTGTACAGTGCAGCCCAGGAAAAATGGCTGGAAGTAAGTTCGGTTTCCAATTTTGAAGCCTACCAGACCAACCGGATGAAAATCCGTTTTAAAGATGAAAATGGAAAAATGCAATTGCTGCATTCGCTAAATGGAAGTTCACTGGCCTTGCCAAGGATTGTGGCTTCTTTATTAGAAAATAATCAAACAGCAGAAGGCATAAAATTCCCACCCGTATTGCATTCTTATTTTGGTGCAGGAATATTAAATTAATTCGGTTATGTATCGTAATAAAAAATGCCCCTATCAATGGGGCATTTTTTATGTTATCTGAACGATTGGCTGTTATGGTTGCGCAAAACTGTTGCGTGGCCCGCCAGTTGCAAACACGGCCAGCATTCTTGATTTTTGGCCAAGGCTGAACATATACATACAGGCATCATCAGTATAGTCCATATAGTTCATGGTCATTTCAACAGGTGTACCAGAGCAGGTACTTAAGTGACCAGTAGCGGGGCAACCGTAGTTAGCTGTATTATGTGTTGGTGTATCACCCACCTGGTCATTACCACAGGTAGCATCACCCCAGATATGACGAAGATTCATCCAATGCCCCACTTCATGTGTGGCTGTTCTTCCTTTGTTAAAAGGTGCTGCGGCTGTTCCTGTTCTGCCCGTTGCATTATCATCTAATACAACACCATCAGTGGCAGAATTACCACCGGGGAATTGGGCATATCCTAATATTCCACCGCCCATGTTACAAACCCAAATATTGAGTTTTGTGGTTGGGCTGGTAGGAGCAATACCTTGTGCACTTTTTTTCATTGCATTATTTGTACTCCAGCTTGTTTTGGTAGTGGAACGGCGTTTTACCTGGTCGAGAACAAAGCGAACACCGACATCACCGGCTTTTACACTATTATAAGTTGAAGTAAGATTATGATCAGCATTATTAGCTGCAAAATCTTCATTTAATACATCAATCTGAGATTGTAACTGGGCCAGCGAAACGTTTTGTGCAGCAGTCTTATATAAGACATTAAATACAACAGGTATTTCAATAATACCATTTACAAGGCGATATTGTTCCGGATTTGCAATTACACGTTGTGTAAAGGTTTCGATATCATCCATACGGTGTTTCAGCCCCGGATCAGCTTTTAATTCTTCTTTTAAAACATCATCTGCAGCACAATAACGCTTTGTAGCCACCACGTCCTGTTCAGGTAGTCCTTCTTCATTAGAAACAGATTTGTTACAGCCCATTACAAAAAGGATACCTCCTGCAAGCAATACAAGTGATTTCTTCATAAATGATTAATTGTTTTAGTGTATGAAAAAAATGACTTAGTAATTTATCAGAAATTTTTATCATATCTGTTACGGGTGATAAACTTTTATTGCAACACAGTGTCTAATTTAGCTAAACCGGTAAAAGTACGATGTGTTTATTCTTTATTCTGAAATCATGATGTATAAAATTGCTCTTATATTTTTTTTATCCGCATTATTAGCTTGTCAACGAAAGACTATACCTGTAATCACAGAAAGAAAGGATGAGACATCCCCAAAGCCTGTGCTTGTTAGTGAGGCAATTGTTTCAGACACGGCCACAGGCCGGCAGATATTCATGGCCCGCTGCGGAAGATGCCACGGGTTGCCGGACCCATTACAATACACCACTAAGCGATGGGAAACTATACTGGCATCTATGATACCCCGTAGCAGAATTAATAAAGAACAAGCTCTTCATCTAACAGCTTTCGTAAATACGAATGCGGATAAGTAAATCTAATGTGAGAGGGTCTTAATTTTTTTATTCATAATATAAAACCAAAGCGGGGGAAACAATGATAACAGCATCATCCCCGGGTAACCGGTCGGCATTTGCGGAGAATTATCATGATGTCTTAGTACCTGGTATTTCCTGCTGGCCATATAGTGATGGTCAGAGTGGCGACTCAGTTCAAACAGCATCAGCCTTCCAATGATATGATCACTATTCCAGCTATGTACCTGCGTAGCTCTTTCATATTTACCATCTCCAACACTTTTGCGTTGCAAGCCATAATGTTCTATATAGTTTACTGTTTCCAGTAATAAGATACCGATGAAGGCAGCTGATAAAAAGTACAAAGTAACCGGCCCGCCAAAAATTAAAAAAATAATGGCAAGGAATCCTGCCTGGATAATATGAAACTGGATCATCTCATTTTTAAAAGAAAATATGGGTCTACCTTTTTTTCTCATCTCATCATTGGCAATATGCCAGGCACTGAGATAACTGAAAAGAATAGTGCGGAAATAAAAAGTATAGACCATTTCACCATACCGGGCACTGCTGGGATCTTCAGGGGTGGCTACTCTTTTGTGATGTCCTTTGTTATGTTCAGTAAAAAAATGCATGTAAAGTGATGTAAGTAATAGTGCCTTTGCCAATGTCTGTTCAAACTTATTGACCCGGTGTCCTAATTCGTGGCCAACATTAATCCCAAAAGTGCCACATAGTAAACCCATTACCCAAATACGACCCAGTATATCATATGTTGTCAGATCATTTGCTGACATTGCTGCCAGGAATTTTACCAGTAAACTGTATTGCAGAATGACAATAAGATAAAGTAAGAAATCATATATTCTGTCCTTTTTTGCAAGCTCTTCTTCTGCAGTACTCATGTTTGCGGGACTTGGTTTTATAAACAATTCCGCAACCGGTATTATTATCCATGCCCAAACCAATGGCATCCAGATTTGCCATCCAGTAACACTGAAAGAATGCCAGGCTCCTATGTATATAACCAACGGAGACAAGTATTTAAAGGCCCTTATATGCATATTTTTTAATGCTTATTCAAAAGTAAAAAAATAAGCTCTCCTTTTTAGCGTTTCTTATAAGATAAACTTGCATCCTTTTTAAACTTACTACCTTCATAATAGTCTGAAACTTAAATTATAGACACATGTCGTTGACTAACCAGTTGAAGAACCAGCACCTGATGTGGAGGGCCGGGTTTGGCCCCGCCGTTGAGCAATTAGACGACCTTTCAAAATATACTCCCAAACAATTCTTTAAAGCCCTTGTAAAAGCATCGGAAAAAAAACCGGATTACATCGATGTGGCAGATGATTACCTGAAAGGGTTGATGATGGGTATTGAAGAAGTGGGCCGTCAGCAAAAAAAGGAACTGGATGCGGATGAAAGAAAAAAAGTACAGCAAAAGAACCGGGAAGGAGTACGTAACCTGAATATGTACTGGATGCATGAGATGGTTAATACCGCTTCGCAGCTGAGGGAAAAAATGGCTTTTTTCTGGCATGGACATTTTGCCTGCCGCAACCTGAATGTGTTCTATCAACAGGGGTTACTTGATGTAATTCGTAGAAATGCGTTGGGGAATTTTGGAACAATGTTAAAAGAAGTTTCAAAATCAGCTGCCATGCTGAATTTTTTAAATAACCAGCAAAACCGGAAAGATCATCCTAACGAAAATTTTGCCCGTGAAGTGATGGAATTGTTTACACTGGGAAGAGGAAACTATACTGAAAACGATGTGAAGGAAGCGGCTAGGGCATTTACCGGCTGGGGAGCCAACATAAAAGGTGAGTTTCAGTTCCGCCGGTTTCAACATGATTTTGGCAGCAAAACAGTATTAGGAAGAACGGGAGATTTTGACGGAGTTGAAGTGCTTGATATTTTATTGGAAGAAAAGCAAACAGCAAAATATATAACACAGAAGATATATAAGTTCTTTGTAAATGAAAAAGTAGATACCGATAAAATAAACTGGCTGGCAGACAGGTTCTACAAAAATGAGTATGATATCAGCAAACTGATGGAAGATATTTTTACCAGCGATTGGTTTTACGATGAAAAAAATATCGGGGCACAAATAAAATCACCGGTTGAGCTTTTAGTTGGAATTCAGCGAATGCTGCCAATGAAACTGGAAAATGAAGAAGCATTAATGCTTTTGCAAAGGGTATTGGGTCAATTATTATTTTATCCGCCGAATGTGGCCGGGTGGCCCGGCGGGAAGAACTGGATAGACAGCTCTTCTTTAATGATGCGGATGCGGATACCTAAATTGATCAATGATGTAGATGAAATGAATGTGAAAGCTAAAGATGATGATGATACCATGATGGGTATGAAGGATGCCAATGTGCAGGCAAAAGGAAATAAAAAGCCTGGTGGTCAGCAGTCGGGAGCAGCTTATGCCGGAATGCGCCGTCAGCAGATCAATGCCAATGTGGACTGGCAGCCCTATGTAAAACATTATGAAAGTGTGCCAAGAGAAAATCTGGCAGAAACGATTTCCAAAATTTTATTGCAAACAAAGAGCCGGGTAAGCATGGATATCATCAAACAATACGCTGATCAAACAGGCAGGGAGAATTTCATTAAAACGGCTACTATGCAGGTGATGAGTACGCCGGAATACCAACTTTGTTAAACAATCTACTTACAGTAGTTCAAAGCTTTTTATATGCTATTTAAACGCAAAGAATTTATCCAGATCGGTTCATTGGCCACAACTTCGCTGATGGTGCCAAAATTCCTCAAGGCATTTGAAGGAAAAAGTATGGTATTGCCGGGAAATAAAGTGGTAGTGATCCTTCAATTGAGTGGGGGTAATGATGGCTTGAACACGGTAATTCCTTTCAGGAACGATCTTTATTACAAAGCAAGACCAAAACTGGGTATTGCAAAAGATAAAGCTTTGGCAGTGACAGATGAAGCCGGGCTTCATCCGGCATTGAAAGGGTTTAAAGAACTATACGATGATGGCAGCCTGGCGATATTAAACAATGTAGGCTATCCTAACCCGGACAGATCACATTTCCGCAGTATGGATATATGGCATACAGCCAGCCAGAGTCACGAATACTGGACA
Source organism: Bacteroidota bacterium (assembly GCA_029558715.1). Classification (GTDB taxonomy): domain Bacteria; phylum Bacteroidota; class Bacteroidia; order Chitinophagales; family Chitinophagaceae; genus JJ008. The sequence continues at coordinate 80,001 of JAKQEA010000038.1, forward strand.
AATGGCTGGGTAGGCCGTTATTTGGATGCACAATGTAATGGTTGTGATAAACCAACCCAGGCTATTGAGTTGGATGATGTACTTAGTTTGGCATTAAAGGGAGAAGATATTAAAGGTATTGCAGTAAAAGATCCACGGAGGTTATATGGAACCGCCAATGAAAAATTCTTCCGGGATGTGATGAGGAACCATAAGAATGAAGCAGGAGAACAACCGGTGGATTATTTATATAAAACAATGGCGGAAACCTTGTCGAGTGCTGATTATATTTTTCAGCAAAGCCGGATGCATCCGACCAATGCGGAATATCCAAAGACAGAATTGGGAAACAGCCTGAAGACGATTGCTTCATTGATCTACTCGGAGATCAATACGAAAGTATATTATGTATCATTAGGGAGCTTTGATACACATATTAACCAGGATGCACAGCAGCAACGCTTGTTTACTGAAATGAATGATGCGGTGAAAGCTTTTGTAAAAGACCTGAAACAGCAGCACCGTTTTGAAGATGTCATGTTGTTCACTTTCTCTGAATTTGGCAGAAGGGTAAACCAGAATGCCAGTAATGGTACAGATCATGGTACAGCTAATAATATGTTCCTGGTAAGTGGCGGATTGAAGCAAAAAGGTGTGCTGAATCCATTACCTGATCTCAGCGACCTGAATGAAGGAGACCTGAAATATAACGTCGATTTTAAGAATGTTTATGCTACAATGCTGAAAAAATGGCTGAATGCTGATGACAAGGCGATTTTGGCAAAGCAATATGAGTACATGAATTTTATTTGATATATACCAATCCGTGCCCGGAAATTTAAAAGGGGCTGTCCAAAAAGGGGCAGCCTTTTTCAGTTTTTGAAGGTGGTTTATTCACATTTGGACTGTATAAATAGAGATTGCAAAAGGCTAATTAGTTTTTAAAATTTGTTGTACAAAATATACTATGCCAAAGCCTCTA
>JAKQEA010000071.1 GCA_029558715.1 Bacteroidota bacterium
GGTCAACTACCGCCTGCAGTTTGACTACACACAAATGAATGATGTGATGAAAGTGGTAAAGCAGTTTGACTGTACGGTACTGAAACAGGAAACACAGCTTTTTTGCTCTATTGAAATCGGTGTGCCTAAGAACAGGTTAGATGAAGTATTGTTCCGGTTGAAAGAGTTGAGAGGGGTGGAAGTGGAGAGGGGTTAAACATTTTTCTGTTCAACAGAATATTTCTTTTTTTGTAAATCACTTTCATCTTTGATCCTTTGTAAAAATCTCTTAATTGATTTGTGTTTTGGATTTTCAATCCTTACTTCGATTGTGTTATATTTTCCTATAATCCGGATGAAATATCTCCTTGATAAACGATATAAAAAGAATGTAAATCCTGAAAGTAGTAAGAAAGGGATCATGAACATGCTTCTTACCAGTTCAATAAAAGAAAAATCCTGACTGGACCATATAAGATATAATACAAGAATGCTGATGCTGTTGGTAAGAATTGCAAGTCCTTTATAAGTTCCGACATGCGCAGTAACAAATTCATGTCCCTGGTAATCTTCGAGCATTATTTGCTCTCTTTTTTTGGTGTTATCGAAAATGACCCTGTGTGTCGTAAGTTTTAACTTATGATCATCTGAAGACATTATGAGATGTTCCTCGCTTAATTCGAACATAAGGGTCAGTTTAACAGAATTGCAATGGACAAATGCATTTGTAATATTTATGATATAAAATACTTTTCACTTAAACCTTGCTTTCTCAATGAGTTCTTCTACAAAAACCCGATATATGCCTGGGGTCTGTGAGGAGACTCGTCGGGGAAGAAGTCGGTTGTTACAGATTGTAAATTTCTTTCGCTTTTTTCCAATTCTTTTTTAAAATTGGTTTGCTCACACTTGTCTCACCATTTGAAGGCTCGCCAGAAAAGTGGCAGAATTTTTCTGGATAATCAGGGTCAGCAAACTCATTCCATTTTTTAAATGAGTCATAGCTCAATGGTTTTTCAACATTAAACGGAATTTCCACTCCAGTGCGAATGCAATAACCAGTTTGTTTACCGCTTGATTGATTAGAAGTCTGCCTATCAAAATTTGATTTGGTGTCTCCTTGCTTTGTAAAACTTTGAGGTTTTGGAGCTGTTAATTCAAAGCGTTGACTAGTCTCATTTATATAAACAACTTCTTTAAATGCTTCATTAAACAAGTCTGTATCTGCTGGGTCATTTTTATCAATAAGTACACCCATTTCTTTATTGTTAGCCATTGAAAACTCATAAAGGTTTAAAGAGGTAATGACCATTTTGTCGTCATTTACATAGCATTTTGCGTGCAAGTCCTCATTGTATTTTAAAATTACAAATTGAAGTCCTTGTAGAAATTTCATTTCGTCAGGGTTTAACTCCTGCTTGCCGAAAATTACTGTCGTTACTTTGTCTTTATTGTTACGGTATGTCAACAATCCTTTAAGATCCTTTGAGAGTTTTAGATACGGAGAAACGAGTATTAGTTTTTCGCCAGCGTTTTTAATTAGGTCTTCAATTTCTGATACCGCCTTTCTTGTGTTTATGAATTTCGCCATTTTAGATTCTTTATTAGTAAGTGAATACGTTATAGGGTTGTGCCATTAATTAAATATACAGCACTCATACCAAAATTTCAAAAATTGAACTGCTGATTTTCAAGTAGTTGGTATTCGCTTTTTTGTATTACCGACGCTGGCAATAACGCTATGATAATTTCAAAAGCGCCATATAAAATCAACAGTTTTTCCTTCTTCAACGAGTCTCTGCAAACTTGCTATTATTAACTGAAAACCGGTAGAAGACGTCGTTGCTGTAACTGCGGGAGGTCCCTCTAAAAATAACCCGATATAAGCCTTGGGTCTGATTGAAGAATTCGTCGGGGAAGAAGTTCATCCGGGATTCCTCAGCGGTGACTGTAGCCGAATAGCGATATGCAGACGAGGATTTATTCTGAAGTGGGCATTTAGCCAAGTCCCTGTTAGCTACAGTTCTATTTTTCGGAATTGATACTTTCCCAATATTCTTCAGGTGAAATAATAAAGCGAAATAGAAAATTTCCTGTCGTGTCCGAATAATTATACTCAAACGTTGTCAGCAAGGAATGAAAAGTTTTTGCGCCAGGGCTTGTTTTGACTGTATTGAGAGTGTTCTTTCTTAGCTTTTCTTTAAAGTCATTTAGGTCATACAAAGTTGTGTCAAATAGAAGAGAATAGTTATATCGAAGTGTCGCAGGCACAAAAGCAGTTACATTTTCTAATCGAAGGATACTGTCAACTTGAACTGGGCAACTTTTACTAGCACTTTCAGCTGCTTTCTTTAAATATGAAAAAACCTTCTGATCTGATGTCGGTTCGGAACATTTAGAAATCGACATTATCAACAAAGCTGATGCTATGAACTTATTACAATTTTTAAATTGCTTTATGTATTGAGGAATATATTTTAAAGAGTACAACAAACTCTCTAATATATGCAGAAGCTGGTAAGGTTTCCTCTTGATAATTAACACAAATCTGTCTGGTTATTTAAACCTGCTACTCACCATCAACTCCTTACTGCCCGATGCATGTACATAAAATCCTTCACCGGTTTTTACACCCAGCTTCCCTTCCTTTACCATTTCTACCAGTAAGGGGCAGGGAGTGTATTTGGGATTGCCAAAACCATCGTATAACACATTCATGATAGAGAGGCAAACATCAAGACCGATCAGGTCGGCCAGTTGCAAGGGTCCCATCGGGTGGGCCATACCCAGTTTCATAATGGTGTCAATTTCTTCCACACCGGCTACCCCTTCATGCAGGCTGTAAATAGCTTCGTTGATCATCGGCATCAATATGCGGTTAGAGATAAAACCGGGAAAATCATTAACCACGCAGGGTACTTTGCCCAATGTTTTGCTTAATTCAACAATAGTATCGGTTGTTTCTTTTTTATTGGCCGGGTTGGTAATGATCTCTACCAGTTTCATCACTGGTACGGGATTCATAAAATGCATACCTATTACCAGTTCAGGCCTTTTGGTGATGGCGGCAATTTTTGTAATGGAGATAGAAGAAGTATTGGTGGCCAGTATACAACCGGACGGAGCTGCCTCATCTACCTGCTGAAATATTTTCAGTTTCAGGTCCACATTTTCTGTAGCAGCTTCCACTACCAGTTCAGCATTCTTCACGCCGTCTGCTATCGAAGTATTGGTGGTAATATTATCCAGTGTTTCCTGCTTCAGTTCTTTCCGGATAATTTCTTTGGCTACCATCCGGTCAAGGTTTTTACCAATAGTAATTACAGCTTTATCCAGTTGTTCCTGTGAGATATCGATCAGTGTTACTTTAAATCCACGTTGTGCAAATACATGTGCAATGCCGTTGCCCATAGTGCCGGCGCCGATTACTGAGATGCCCCCATTAAGAGTCATAGTGATTAGTTTTTCTTTTGCCCCTAAAGCCTGCCTGCCGGTAGGCAGGGGGTGAATTTTAAAATTCACTTTAGGGAAGAGTAATTAAAATATTTACAAGCAAATGTAAGTAGATTGGAATTGCTGAGCAATGAACCGGAAGATGAAGTGTGCGACGCAACAGGCGATAAGATGAAATACTGAAGCCGGCCAAATAATTAAAAATAACTGCTTTAAAACTTTTTGATATTAGTAATGAATCTCAGATATAAGTCTCCCCTTAAGGGGGACAGGGGGCTCAATTTTTATTCTTAAAGTCTCCCCGTTTCCATGCCTGTATAAATTCGGCCCATGCAGCAGGGTTGAAAATGTTTTGCGGAGGGGTCTGGCCCTGATATACGGCACGGTTGGCCACCTTATTTAATTGTATGCGGGTAGCTTCGCCACCATCACCGGGAGTGGTTCGCATTAAAATGCGCCGCTTGGCGGCACTGGTATTTTTGCGGGCAATTTCGTATTCGTCATCGGGCACTTTGTTATTCACAAAATCCCTGGCAAACTGTTCTGGTGTGGGCCGGGGTTTTAAAATAGTGGCGGGCAAATAAATGGTATCGGCCACCAGCAATTGCACTACGCTGTATTGGTTGCCCTCAAGTGTTTTTGGGATTTTGACGGTCTTTGATTTATAGGAGACGTGGGTGAATTCCACTTCATCCCCTTTAAGTACTACAATAGAAAAAACTCCCTGGTTGTTAGAGATGGTTCCCCGGTTTTGTCCTTTTACCATGATACTTACGGCGGGAATACCTACCAGGCTGTCAGCGGTCATGATAACACCAAATAACTGAACAACAGAATCACGGGAGGTTTCAAACTGGGCTTTGGCCTTTTGGGGCATAAGAAAGAACAGTAAACCAGTATAAAGTATAATTTTCTTCACTGCGCCAAAAATAAAGACAAGTTGCTGATTTCGTAAAACAAATTGCACCCTGTATTGGTTAACTTTGCTCTTCCTGTTGACTTTTAACAAATACTTGGAAAATGACGAAAGAAAAAGTTCTCGAAGCCCTCAGCAATGTGCAGGAACCTGATTTAGGTAAGGACCTGGTGACATTGAATATGGTAAAAGATATTGAGATAGAAGGAAACTATGTATCGTTTACTGTAGTGCTTACCACCCCGGCCTGCCCGATGAAGGATATGATAAAAAATGCATGTATCAATGCTATAAAGCTCCTGGTGAATAAGGAAGCGACGGTGAATGTAAAATTCACTTCGAATACTACAACCAAAAGAACAGATGGAGGCGCCGTGTTGCCAAAAGTAAAAAACATCATTGCAGTGGTAAGTGGAAAAGGTGGTGTTGGTAAATCAACCGTGGCGGCCAACCTGGCCCTTGCTTTATCAGAAGGCGGGGCTAAAGTAGGGTTGATGGATGCAGATATTTATGGACCGAGTGTACCTATCATGTTTGGTGTCCGGGGAGAACGACCGATGATGATGGATATTGAAGGCAAAGGGATGATCATTCCGCTGGAAAAATTTGGTATCAAATTAATGAGTATTGGTTTATTGGTGGATGAAAAGAATGCAGTAGTATGGAGAGGGCCAATGGCGAGCAGTGCGATCAAACAATTTGTTACCGATGTGTTTTGGGATGAACTGGATTACCTGGTGGTGGATATGCCACCTGGCACAGGTGATATACATCTGACATTAATGCAAACTGTGCCGGTAACAGGTGCCGTGATCGTTACCACTCCGCAGGATGTGGCATTGGCAGATGCGAAAAAAGGGATCGCTATGTTCGGACAGGCACAAATGAATGTACCGATCATTGGTTTAGTAGAGAACATGAGTTACTTCGTTCCTGCTGAACTACCCGATAATAAATATTACATTTTTGGAAAGGAAGGTGGAAAGAGATTGGCTGATGAGTATGATCTGCCTTTCCTTGGACAGATACCATTGGTGCAAAGCATCCGGGAGGGAGGTGACCAGGGAGTTCCTATCATGATGAGTGATGATATGGTTACCCGGAAAGCATTTGAAGATTTTGCCGCTTTCGTTGTCAGAAGTATTGCTATGCGGAATGCGAATATCAGTGTGGAGAAGATTGCGGAGACAGTATGATGTTTAAAGTTTAATGTTTTAAGTTGTTTTTGCTCTATGTGTTCTAAGCTTTACAGAAATATTCTTGTTTAATAACTTTCAACCTTAAACAAATAAAATGTACGATTTACCGCATCACAAGGAAAAAAATCATCAGGAGGTCATCCAGTTCATGAAAGATCACCCCTTTGTTTTCCTTACAGGGTCTGACGCAGCTAATAAACCGGTGGCTACACAAATTCCTGTCTTTATAGATGAGAAAGACGGGAAGTATTTTTTGACCGGCCATATAATGCGAAATACAGATCATCATAAAGCGTTTGAGCAAAATAAAAATGTGCTGGCTGTATTTACAGGGCAGCATACATATGTTAGCGCTACATGGTATACAAAACCGGTGGGCAGTACCTGGAACTATATGAGTGTGCATGCACATGGAACCATACGGTTTGGGGATACGGATGAGTTGAGATCAATTCTCCAGCGCCTTACTCTTCATTATGAGAACGGTAATGCTGCATCAACAACCGTGTTTGATAATTTACCAACGGAATACACGGAAAGAATGATGAAGGCCATTGTGCCATTTGAAATAGAGGTTAATGATCTGCAACATGTTTTTAAGCTGAGCCAGGACAGGGATAAGAAGAGCTATGAGAATATTATTATGCAACTGGAAAAACAGGATGCCGCCGGAAAGTATATTGCCGGGAAAATGAGAGAAAGAAAATCGCAATTATTTAATGACTGATAACCAGTAACACTAATTCATTGTTTTATCATTGGGCTATGACCAAAAAAAGATTACTTAACTATTCACTGACAGTCTTTTGTTTTTTTGCTGCCTGTCATGTAAGCCAGAAAGCCCAGGAAA
>JAKQEA010000074.1 GCA_029558715.1 Bacteroidota bacterium
ATACTTGATGTTAATATAGCACCAGGACCATCAGGTAAATTAAATCTTAATGCTGTTGTTGTGCATGTTAGTATTATTCCTACTTATATTTATGGGCGAATATTTAATTCAGTAGATGTATCTACTGCTACAAAGTATATGTCTTTCACAGCACCCTATTATGTTGCTGCTGGACAACCTGTAAATGTTAATATAATTCCAGATTATGGTTGGAAGACAGATCCTGTGTGGTCTCTTATATTTCCGGTAACTGATACTTGGACTTATAATTTAACGATGACAGCATCCGATAATGGAGCTTATGAGTTTACCGATCCCCAGGGTGGAGTTCATACTACACCTGCCACTTTAACTGATGGACCTGGTGATGAAGCAAACGGACTTTTGGGAACATATACTGTAACCAGTGAACCTCCAGCAGGTTTTACCTGGCAATCTACAACAATTGAAGTGGTTGCAGGTGATTTTACTGCAGCAAAGACAGATTATGTGTATAATGCTGCAAAGCAATTTGTGCTGGTTCCAATACCGGATACTTATACTTACAATCTGCATATTAACGGACCTGAGGGCTATGCTGTAACAGGACCTACTGCAGAATTATCCGGGATAATACCTTATACAAAAACATCTACTGTGGTTACCGATTTGGTAGGTGAATATACAGTTGCAGCTCCACCAGCAGGTTATCAATGGGTAATGAATCCTATTACAGTTACAGCTGATATGTTCCAGTTAGTTACTACAAAGAACGGTGGAATGGATAAGGTTGTTTTGGGAAGCAGAACTAATGGAGCCAAGACACATTATGTATATGAGGCAACCATCACCTTCGCTTTAGAACTAATTCCTGTAGAAGATGTATATCATTTAACGGTAACCTCTTCAGAAGCGGGATATGGAATCCTGAAGGGTGGTAATCCTACCGGTTATTCTACCGACTATACATTTAGTGCTGCTACTGCGGATGAATTAATTGGTACCTATTCTCTGGCAGATCCTGGAGCAGGTTTTCATTGGGTTCCTGCAGAAATTGAAGTATTGGCAACTGATTTCACTGCTGCTAAAGGTGGAAAAGTTACTTATAGCTATACTATTAATTTTGTGAAAACCCAAACCCAAAATGAAATAACTGATATAACCAATCCTCCTGCCGGTGTAACTATAGAAGAATTAACTAATCCAGCAGAATATCCTACTAACCTAACTAATTTAGATCCTAATGCAGCAAATGCGATATGTTATACTATTAATACTACTGGAGTTTGGAATATAACAGTTCACAAACCTGATGGATGGTTAGGAAATTGGTATTGCTGGATTCTAGTGGGAAATAATAACTTAATTGGTGCCGAACCACTACCAATATCTGCCGATCAGTCATCTTATACATTTATAGGTGTTGATTTTGGTACAAGAACCTCCGGTAATATCTATTTCAATCAGAGTGGTTTTGAAATGAAAGTGGAAGGAATAGCCTGTGATTTTTATAACATTGTGGATGGTGGTTCAATACCTCCAGCTTTTCTGACACCTTCAGCTAATATAAAAATGTATACTATTACAGCAAAAGGAACTTGGAATGTTAAAGCATATAGGCCAACTACTTATACCGGTCAATGGTATTGTTGGTTTTACCAAAATAATGTTTTAACCCCAGCAGCTAATCCAATTGCTTTTGATGCTTCTTATACCTTTACAGATGTATACTTTGGTAGTGATTTCAAAGGAACAGCTCAGGTAATATTTGACGAGTATGATTCAACATTACCGGTGGAATTGAGTGGTTTTAATGCATTCCTCACAGCAGAAAACAATATGAATATTGTAAAAATTGTCTGGACAACTCAAACCGAGACCAATATGAATGGCTTTAATATTTATAGGAATGATGGTTCCGATAATCTTGCCAGTGCAATTCAAATTGCCTATATACCTGCCACCAATACCAGCACCACACAGAACTATGAGTATCCTGATAATAAAGATTTAGAGAATGGTCATACTTATTACTACTGGCTGGAATGTGTGGAAACGAATGGTGAGAGCACCTTTAACGGACCTCGTTCTGCTTATTATGTAAATGGACCTACACCTCCAGTGCTACCGGAATATACTAAAATGCATAATGCCTATCCCAATCCTTTCAGAGCCGGCAGCGGAACAACTATTGCCGTAGAATTGAAAAAAGGTGACAGCGGAACTGTTACCATTTATAACATTCTTGGTCAAGTTGTGAAGACCTTCTCTCTAACTGAAGGAACAAATAATTTGAATTGGAATGGCCGTGACAGCAAAGGCAACCTTTGCGGAAACGGAATCTATTTCTACAAACTGAGTACGAATTCACTGAACCAGACAAAGAAGATGGTGATAGTGAAGTAACGCGTTAGAGCGTTTACACAATTGTAAAATAAGATGATCGCCCCGGGGAAATGAACTTCGGGGCGAATTTTTGTTTTGACTCCGAAAAGTTGACCTCCCGGTCAACTACTGTGT
>JAKQEA010000095.1 GCA_029558715.1 Bacteroidota bacterium
TTGCTTTTTCGGCTGGGAATAACCTGCACCGCATTCGCGGTAAAATCACTAATACCTCCGCTGGCAGCTACTTCCAAAGTGTATAATTCATAAACCGGAACGGAAGGAACCGTTACTGTAAGTTCCCAACGGTTTGGAGAATTTAGCCATTGACTATTGGTAACAGGTAAATTCAGGCGTTTATTGTTATGCCTTAACCAGGCATTCCAGTTGACTGTGTTTTGAGGAGCTAAACAGGTTATTTTGAATGTTTCCCCCGGAACAACTATTTCCGGTATATTCAGCAGAGGACGCTGAATAACGGTTAAAGTATCTCCCGGGGAATTATAACTGCTGTTTATCGTTACGCTTCCATTGATGAAGCTTTGAATGGCATTATCGCCGAAAAACACATTTTCAAAAGCCAGAGAGGTGGTTCCAGTATTAACAGTATAAAAATTAAGCTTTAACAGAATTCCTTGACCGCTCAAAATTGCCGGACTTTGATAAGAAACAGTTATCAAACCATTTTGTCCATTAGCAGTTACTGTTCCTGCCTGCGATAAAGTGCCTGCGGTGTCTATGGATTCATAATTCAGAATATAAGGATTAAATGAGATATTAAAAGAATAGGACTGATAGTTCTGTGAACCATCAATGCCATAAGCATTTACAGGCACAAAAACAGAACTATGTAAACCAGCGGACTGATGCGGTATTGCCAAAGTTATGGTATTAGCTCCTAAAATCATATCTGTTGCAGAACGGGGATTGAGGGCATAATAGCTATATGAATAATCCACGATACCGGTTATTTCACTATAGACCTGCCCTAAGGAGACCTCAGTCCAACTATGATTGGAACCGAAAAATTGATTATCTATCTGACAGGAGCCACTGCCGTCATCGGCATAAAACTCTTGATAGCTATTGGGTTCTACCGTTACGGTAACATTTAAAACCTTTACCAAAACGCTTTCCCATTGCTCGCCGCTGCTGAAATCATTCAAGGAAACCGTATTTATTTCACTGCTAGGAGGAAGAGGATTTCCCTGGCTTAAAACCTGACAGGAAGTGACAGAAGAAATTTCCGTTAAACCATAATATTCATTTACCGTGCCAGTTACGCGAACTAAATCCCCCACGGCAGGATGATAGGTTTGATTATAGATAAATAACCCGCTCCAGGGTCCGCCTGCAGGATCATTGATAAAGAAACCGTAATTATTATACCCGCTGCCGGAATAAAAAGAAACGCCACTAACAATGCCCTGAACGATAACACTTTGCTCCATATAAGGAGAATCCCCTCCGCCATCGGGATTATATTGAATATCATAACAACTGAGCGGAGTTTGAGCAAAAAGCAAACCGCAGGTAAACAGAAGCAGGATAAATATTACATATTTGCTGTTCATATCTTTG
>JAKQEA010000102.1 GCA_029558715.1 Bacteroidota bacterium
TATTGGGGTTGCCGTAAAAGGCTTTTCTTCGAAATCTTATCTTTGCTTTTTCTAATCGAAATCTCCATTATGAAATTTGGCGTTGTTGTTTTTCCCGGGTCTAATTGCGACAGAGATATGCATGATGCACTGAAGTACGACCTGGGGCAGGATGTTACCATGCTCTGGCATAAAGACAGGGATTTAAGTAAATTCAATACAGAAGATTGTATTATCCTGCCGGGTGGCTTTTCCTACGGTGACTATTTGCGTTGCGGGGCTATTGCCCGGTTCAGCCCGATGATGCAGAGTGTGATTGAGTTTGCCAAAGCCGGGGGCAAAGTTTTTGGTGTTTGTAACGGTTTCCAGATACTATGCGAGTCACATTTGTTGCCTGGTGCATTATTACGGAATGCCAACCAGCAATTTGTCTGTAAAAATGTATACATAACAAACGAAACAGAAAAGCCCTATAAAATTCCTGTAGCACACGGCGAAGGACGTTATTATGCCGATGAAAGAACACTGAATGAACTGGAACAAAACGGGCAGGTGATATTTTATTATTGTGATGAAAACGGTAAGATTACTCCGGAAGCCAATCCCAATGGCTCCACCCGCAATATTGCCGGCATCTGTAATGCCAATCGTAACGTATTTGGCATGATGCCACATCCGGAAAGGGCTTGTTCACCCGTTTTGGGGAATACAGACGGGCAGGAGATTATCAGAACAATGCTGATGGTGGGGCAATTGACAATCTGACTAAAATTGAAGAATGTCAAAATTCTTCATCAGTAATTGTCTATAACTTGCTATACTGCGATTATATTTCGTTTAAAATCAGTTAATATTTGTTGCTCCTTTCTTTGATAAACTTCGTCAGATATTATTGTTATAAGTTTCTCCAATTTTCCTCGGTAATTATGGCCTATAGGCAGAGTACGATCATTTATATTAACAAAGTCACTCCCAAACTCAGTGATCTTATCTATAGCAACTATATATGATTTATGAATACGGGTAAACATATTCTCATTTAGCATTTCTTCCATTCTTTTAAAAGTGACAAGTATCAGGTGGGTACTGCCTAATGTTACTATCTTCAGGTAGTTTCGACAGCCTTCTATATACAAAATATCTTCCAGTCTTATTTTGATGTATTTACCGCTCTTACGAATAAAAAAAAAGTTCTTCATAAATTATTAATTAAACTTGTAATAAAGTAACTATATAGTGCAGTTTTTAGCTTGTTTCAAAAACGGTTTCAGTATGCTTTATAAACTTAACTGATTTGCTAAAAGGCATTAAAATAGTTTCATTTTTAACATTCACTTGTTTACTTAAGTATTTCGTCAAGTTTTATGTAAATGGCATCATCTTCACCCACAAACCTTCCAATTATTATTCCATCAGGGTCAACAAGTATCTTAGTTGGAAACCCCGCCACCCCGAATTTCAAAATATAGTCTTCGTTGTTCCGGCTTAATACATGATACCAATGGTATTCAGATTTGTCTGTTAGAAATTTTTTCCACCGCTCACCATTATCGGATTCCTGGGCAACTCCCACTATTTTCAATTTGCTTTTGTATTTATTCAAATATTCTTTCATTTTCGGCATTCCGGAAATACAAGGTATGCACCAGGTGCCCCAAAAATCAATAATCACATATTTACCTTTCAGCGAAACGAGTTCAAAACGCTTTCCGTCGTAGGTATTTGAAGAGCTGATGTCGGGCACTTTTTGGCCAACAGAAGTTGAAGAAATTGCATCTACTCTTTTTGCAACTTCGGAATAAAATGGTACGGTAACCAGTTTTTCCCTATTCATTTTTTTAAATAGATCCACTGCAGTTTCGTTAGAAACCTGTGAACGGAGCATCATGTCAGATAATACCCAGATAGCAGCAACTGAAGCTGTGTTTTCTGATACAAATTTCACTTTCATGGTAACAACTTTGTCATCCAGTATTTTAATAGAATCATTTATGCTCTTAACAGCCGCGGAATCTGTAACAACTTTGTTTGCGATTTTTAAGCTAAGATTTACACTCTTATTCAATAATGGGTTAATAGACTTGCTCAGGCTAGCAAATGCGTTATTGATTTTATCACCCGAGGGATATGCATCAACGAAATCGGTAATCTTTCCTGAAAATTTAATATTGGCTCCTGGGAAAGCAAAGAACTGAAGCAAAGACGACTTGGCTGGGAAAAAGCCATTGCCTACTCTTTTCATTACAGCTTCCACACCAGGGCTTATTAATATCATTATAATACCTCCGATAGGTGCTGTATATGTAAACGATTCTTTAATGACTGGTATTGAATCCCTGCGAAATCCACTTTTAGCTGATTCATCACGGACTGTGATGTACATTTTTTCGGAAACCAGTCCTTTTATTTTTCCTGTAACCGTATAGTTACCGGGTTGGGCAGTGCAAAATTGGCCGATTAACAGTAAATATGCAGATAATATATTTTTCATAATTTTTATTGAATAAAAATATTCTGGTATTCTATTTTATTATCTGTGTTAGTGTCTTTTCCAGATTTTCACCACGTATCCCTCTTTCAATTATCTTTCCTGCAGGATCAATTAAATAATTATCTGGTATTGGCTGTACACCGTACAATACTGCAATTTTATTTGGCTTTTGTAAATCAGAAATATGAACCCACGGTAACTGATCTTTTTCAATCGCCTGCTTCCATTTGTTGTCGTCCTCATCAAGTGAGACTCCAATGACTACAAAATTCTGGTTTTTAAATTTTTCATATGCTGCTTTCAAATATGGATTTTCCTGCCTGCATGGAATACACCAGCTCGCCCAGAAATCAAGCAATACATAATTGCCCCTGTAGCTTGTTAGCTGCACCGGTTTTCCATTAATATCATTCACAATAAAATCAGTGGCCATTGATCCGATGACACTCTTCTTTTTTGATTCAATTTTGGAAGCCATTTTGGAAAGAATGCTTACTTGTTTTACGTTTTCATTTAGATTATTATAATGTTCCTCAAGTTTTGTCACTGGTATTTTATCGGCAATCAGAACCAGCACCATACCTGCGGCCAATGAATTGGGATGGGTACTTACATAGTCATTATAAAACATAAACAAGGAGTCTTGTAAAATTGCAAGTTGGGCCCTGGCTTCTTTGTAAGCAATTGAAGAAGTGTCACCTGTTTCCCGTAATCTTGCCTGCATTGGAGTCATTCGGCTATAATATCCATTCTTACGGGATTGTATGTATGTGTAATCATTATTGCCCAAAGTGCCGGTTACCTTTGTAAGAGTGAGGTCTTCCCTGGTTCCATCAATATGTATTTTACCTTTCTCAATAAAAAAAGTAAAGTTACCATTGGTGCCTCTGTTAAGTGATGTTTGTGCCCAAACAACATATGGCTGGTTTGAGACCCCTTCAAAGTCTAGCTTGTCGTTATGGCCTGCTATACGAATTGTTTCCGAAATTTTTGCTTCACCTGACATAACACTTAAGTAAAGCGTATCGTTTTTTAAGCCTTTTATTTCCCCGGTAATTTTATAGCTAAAGGAACCCTGGGAATTTGCTGTGTAACATCCGAATGAAAATAGTATGACTAACAAAAAGCGAACAGATTTCATTGTATAGATTTTGTAGCTACCCGAAATAATATTTTCTTTTTTATCAATTACTGGTTTATTGTAAATCTGCAAGTGAATAACACATTTTTCCAACCTGTTATAAAGGCAGAGATTCTTCTAGAACTTTCAATTTCCAAAAGCGCTTTCCTCTATTGGTTTTACTTCGGCCTTTTCAACTTTTATGATGATAATATTTGACTGATTAATTTTAAATGGAATCATGAGGCCGTTTACATTACGGTAATCTTCATACTGCGTTACAGCTTCAAAATATCCTCCACCTTTGCGGGCATCTTGTTTCGAAGTAAGAAGAACCACTTTATCAATCAGGTATGTTTTTTTATTGATGAAATATTTTTCAATATTTCCGTTAATGGTAAGCTTTAAAACATAGCTGCTGTCGTTTCCTGAACTGTTTTCTTCTGCAAATTTAATTGCCGAGTTATATACAGACTTTCTTATGAATAACTGAAGGCCAAACATCCTGTCCACCCAGCTTTCTTTAAAGTTGGAGTTTGAGGGGTTATTGGTTGTTATACTATCGCCGTTTAGTACTGTTATCATTTCTTTAAAGAACTCTTTGCCAACCATCATTCGCATTTGCTCCGATTCTTCCATCTTAAAAGTAAACTTTACATTTTTAGGATAGCCGTACTGAATGTTGCCATTGGCCACCATCGTCATTACGCTTTGCCGGAAACTCAGGTCAACACTGTTTTTCAGCAGAACGTTGGCACCAATTGCTTTAAAATGTTTTTCCAGTATAGAAGCCGTACTCTTGGCATATAACTCTTCATCTATCACTGCCATCATTTCTTTTTTATTCTGTGGCTTCATCATGTTGTCGGAAATAATGTTTCCCTCTGCATCAATCAACATATATCTGGGAATAGATTCTATTGCATAATTTTTGGGGAAAGGATTTTTAAAATCTCCTTCAGCATGTAACACATATCCATGCAAATCTTCTTCTTTTACTGCTTTCAGCCAGGCTGGCTTTGATTTATCCAGCGATACACTCATAAATATCAAATCTTTGCCGGCGTAATGCTTTTCCAGTTCTTTCTGGTAGGGGATTTGTGCTTTGCAGGGGGCACACCAGGATGCCCAGAAATCAATAAACAGCATTTTACCTTTAAAATCATCCAGGCGGTATTCCTTTCCGGTGGAGTCATGTAACAGAAAGTTGAATGCTTTTTTTCTTGCTGTGCTTAAATCGGGGGCTTTGTTGGCCTTTAACAAATCAATTTTTTCCTGGTATAAATCCTTTACAAACTGTTCGGAGTTATTGTACAGGTAATTTACATAGGCCTCGTTTTTTAACCCGTTTACCGGTAGTTCCACTTTTAATTTATCCGAAAAGAGATAACTTCTCGTTTTTGAATCAGGAATATATTTTGAAATGGCCTCGGCAGCAATAAACTGACTAAAATGTTTTTGTTTGATAGCATCGTATGTTATGCCATATTTTTCCAAAGTCCGGGCGGCATACGCATTGGTAAGATCGGTTAAATAATCTTTATAAAACGGAATGGTAAGCGCCGTAACGTCTGAGGCTGTTTTCTTTATTTCCTGCAAGTTTGCTTCAATTGTTGCGAGGGACATGGTATCAATGTCTGAAAATTTTCTAAAGCTTTTCATAAACAGCAGCACATCCCTTTTGAAATTTGGCACTGTTGCAACAAATGCTTTTTGTTTTACCAGTTCAGCATTCAGTTTCGATTCTGCATAGGCCAACGGAGCTTTGTTTACAAACAGCAATTGCTGCCAATCTCTTGCTTTTGTGTTAATTCCTTTTTCTGCAAGAGCTTTGAAATAGGTAGAAAAAACATCCTGTAACTTTTCGGCTTTGCTATTGGTAATTACGATAATGCTTTCGTTCATCGAAGGCTTATCAATGGCTACAGTTATTTTTTCATTCGGCACCAGGTAATATGCCTGCGGTTTGGGATTCCCTGAATTGATTTCGACAAATTGTGCCTGTTTTATTTTTACTTCGCCGGCAAAGGTTTTGTCTTCTTTTCTTACAGCCAGTCTCTGCAGATTGCCATCGCAGAAAAACTGAATTTCTTTCAGCATTTTGGCAATTTCGCCGGTTGCCTTTCCGGAAACAATAATTTTTTGGGCATTTGTGATTGTTGCGAATGCAACCATAAAGAAGAACAATAAAAGAATACGTTTGGATAGCATTATTATATTTTTTGAAGTATGATTACATAAGCAGGTGCACTGCACCTGCTTATGTAGCTTAAAATAATGAACACCCTCAGGTTACTTTTAGTAGCCCGGGTTTTGCTGTATCCGGGGGTTGGCAATTAATTCAGCCGAAGTAATCGGTAATAATTGCATATGAGGTTGGTAATTAGCCGATTTCCAGGGCAGTACACTTACAACAGCGTTCAATTTGTTCCATCGTTTCAAATCAAGCCAGCGGAACCCTTCATAAAAAAGCTCACAATTTCTTTCTTTTTCAATGGCCGCAAGCATTTGAGCTTGTGTAGCTGCTGTAGTATTTGGTAACCCTGCCCTGGTCCGGATTAAATTTAAATCGGATGCAGCAGAATTAGCACCTGTAATATTTCCCTGTTGGGCTCTTGCTTCTGCACGGATGAGGTAAAGCTCTGCCAGTCGCTGATAAATATAGTCCTGCGGGTTGGCAGCAATCGCAGTTGCAGTTGCTGTGGAATTGTGCAGGTATTTATTGGAAAATGTTCTGCCGAAAAGGTTGATTGTCCAATTGCCACTAACATTACGCTGATCGCCAGCTTCAAAATTTGCAAGAAGTTGTGGCGTCATATGACAAATTGTAGTGCTCGTAAGAGAAGATATCGCCGGAATGGTCAGCCAACCCACTACTGCACGGTTATCGAATAACAAACCTGTGCTAGTTGGGCCTTGTGAATAAATAGCTTCTCTTGAGCCACGTTTAAATGCGTTGTTAACACCTGTAACCAGCAGGTATTGTCCGCTAGTAATAACAGCAGTTGCCGCACTATCTGCCCTTGAATAATTACCTAAATGCATATGCACTCTTGCAAGAAGCGCCAAAGGCTGATACCGGTTATGTATGGTTTTTGAATTACTTGTATTTACAGTAGTTGGTAAATCAGCCACAGATTCATATAAGTCTTTAAGTACCTGGGCATATACTTCTGCAGCCGGAGTCCTTCCGTTAGCGATATTATAATCTGTATTCGTTGTCAATGTTAGTGGCACATCACCCCAGTAATTAGTCAGAAAATAATGGCTTGCAGCCCTTACATATTTAGCGGCGGCAATGAGTGCTTTTCTTTCTGTTTCAGACATAATATCGTTCGATACAAGCGGCAACCGGTCAATTAATACATTAGCCCTGTATATACCGGGATAATACCAATTCCAGGGTAAAATCTGCGTATTGGCTTCCTGCAGGTTACCGGCAATGATATTTCCAATCTCTGAACCTGGCACGGGGTCAATCCTGCCTTCATCTGCGATCCAATAAGTAAACCTGAGACTGCTAGCCTGTAGCAAACTTGAGGCAAACATATTATACATACCATCGGAAGCAGCAATGATCGTTTTGCGATCTTTAAAAACAGTTTCCGTAGCCAATTGATCAATCGGCAGCGGGATTTCCAGGTATTTTTTACAGCCCGTAATAAGGCTGAACAGAAGTGTGAAAACGGTAAGCTGTATTGAATATTTAAATACTTTTTTCATATCAATTTCAATTAAATGAATAAAATCAAAATGTTAGTTGAACACCAGCTGTCCAGGTCCTTAGAATCTGGCCAGCCCGAATCTGTGTCAGTTCCGGGTCTTTATATAATTTCTCACTTGTCCAGGTAAGCAGATTTTGCCCTCTCACATATACTGTTGCCTTGCTCAGTTTGGCCTTTGAAACCCATTCCGTTGGCATTGTGTAAGACAACGAGGCATTCTTCAGTCGCACATAGAATATATCCACAAGTGTGGCAGAAGAGAGCGGGAAAATACTGCTTAACAAGTTTGTGGTAGTATTAGTTACGCCTGTAAAAAGTCGGGGATACTTTGTTTTATCACCAGGGTTTTTCCAGTAATTACCATACCAGTCTGCTATCGGAGGGTTGCTTAACTGACCTGGATAATTAGCATTAAACATCCAGTTAGTTGCAAGTTGCTGTGAAAACTGGAAGAATAAATCAAGTTCAAATCCTTTAAATGATACTTTATTACCCAGTCCGCCAAATAAGCGGGGTATGGCAGAACCAATGTAAGTCCGGTCATTATTATTAATAAGACCATTGCCATCCAGGTCTTTGAATATGGGCAAGCCTGTTGTATCATTAACACCCAAATACATCTGTGACCACTCAGCATTAAGCGGATAACGGGGGTTATTGATCGGCAGGCCTATTTTCAATCTGTTTGCAAAGCTTGACTTGTCGAGATCAGGAAATTCAAGCAGTTGGTTTTTTAGTGTGCTTAGGTTAAATGAAGTAGTCCAGTTCCATTTGCTTTTAGGATTTAAGTTTTGAGTATTCAATTCGAACTCAAGTCCCTTATTTTCTACCACTGCATCAGTATTTGTTATGTAACTGGTGAACCCGGTTTGAGCAGGAACTGGTGTACTTAATAATAAATCAGTTGTACGGGAGCGGTACCAGTTAACACTGAATAATATGCGGTCGTTAAAGAAGCCAAGGTCAAGACCTATATCCAACTTACGGCTTGTTTCCCAACCAACAGATGAGTCACTTAGGAAGCTGGCACCCAAACCTGAGCGGCCGTCGTAGAAAGCAGATGTATATAAACTAGTCCACCGATAATCAGCTATATTGTCATTACCTGCGGTTCCATAACTGAATCTCAATTTTCCATATGTCAGTCCGGGTACTTTATGATCCAGCCATTTCTCTTTGGTGAATAACCAGCCTAATCCCACAGCGCCAAAGTTTGCCCATTGATTTTTTGGACCAAAGCGGGAAGAACCATCTCGGCGGTAAGTAAGGTTTATGAGATATTTATTATCCCAGTTATAATTAGCACGGCCAAATGCAGAGTTAAAACGATAATAGGTAGAACCATTCTGATAAGCTGCTACGCTGCTTCCTGCAGCCCAGCTCCCAAGCAGTAAATCGGTGCTGTAGCCAGTAAAGGTCAAACGATAATTTGTCGTCTTACGGTCAAAAAATGTACTTCCTGCCAGCAATTCCAGCTTCCCTTTTGAAATTTTACCAGTATAGGTTAGCTGAGGTTCTATATTTAGCGACTGGAAGGTATTATTTGCTTCTGAACTTTGAGGCACTGTGGATCCGGGACTCAGCGGGTTAAGAGCTGTGGAAGGTATTATACTTTTGCTGGTAAAATCTTGTTTATTAAATCCAAACTGTGTTTTAAAAGACAACCCTTTATAAATCTGATAGGAAAAATCAAGGTTTGATACAAGACTGTTGAAAATACTTTTTGTTTCAGCTTCTTCGGCAAACAACACATTCGTCAGCAAGCTTGATTGAAGGATTGTGGCCGCTGGCCAATAAGGTGTACCGTCTGCATTATACATTGGCATATTAGGCGGCATTGCAGCAATCAACCCGGGCTGGGAAGAGCCCCGTGAAGGGTTTAGTTTATTTGCCACATAACTTGCATTCATATTTGCCCTGAACTTATTGTTCTGTGAAGTATGGTTTAAGCCAAGGTTAGCAGATATCCGCTCCTGAAAAGGTGCACCGGCAGTTATATCCCGTTGCCTTTGATAGCCGGCACTGGTGTAAAAATTGAGACGTTTTTCCCCGCCAGATAAACTTAGCTGAGCATTAACACCGGGCGCAGCATTACCATATTCGAAGTCCTGCCAGTCGGCTGTAGTTTTTGTTGAATCCCAAACTAAAAGGTCGGGTGCATTACTTGGTGTCAGCGCAATAGGATTGATAGCTATACGAGTAGCTGGATTATAGTTTCCCATTGCGAAGGCATCTTTACGCATTTGCAGGTATGCAGGTAACAAAAGACGTTTAGGAAGATATGTGGCACTATTTGTCCAAGTGCTTACATCAACATTAAACCTGGTAGGGCCTAATTTTCCTTTTTTTGTGGTTATAAGAATTACCCCATTAGCGCCTCTTGAACCATATATGGCTGTTGCATCCGCATCTTTTAAAACATCAATACTTTCAATATCAGATACATTAATATTATTCATTGTAGTACTTCCCCAGACCATATATCCACCAATTGAAGTGCCGAGCCCCCGGTTAGCATCTGGCATAATTGCGCCGTCCACTATAATCAGCGGCTGATTACCTGATTCAATTGTATTTACACCGCGAATCTGTATTTCAACTCCACTTCCAATTGCTCCAGATGTTTGTGTTATCGATACGCCAGCTACACGACCCTGCATAGCCTGTATCGCATTAGTAACAGGTTGTTTGCCTATATCTTCGGCTTTAATTGTACTTACCGACCCGGTTTTCAATCTTCGTGTTGTTTTTCCATACCCAATTATTTGAACTTCGTCAAGTGGAGAAATTTTTGTAATTAAGGTAATTGCAAATGATGTTTTACCGTTTAGTGCAATTTCCTGTGTTTCAAAGCCTACACCAGAAATTATCAATATTGCATTTTGATCGTTTACTTCCAGCGAAAAAATTCCACTTTCATTACTTAATGTTCCTTTTTCAGTACCCTTTATAGTGACAGAAATGCCCTGGAGAAGCTCTCCTTTATCACTGCGTATTATACCTCTTATGGTGATAGGGGGCGGAGGTGTTGTAATAGTCCCGGGTTCTTCTTCAGATAACGCAGGTCCGGCACTTACCACTATGGCCTTATTTACAATTTCAAACTTAAGTGGCAGATTTTTTAATGCGGCATTCAATGCTTCTTCAATTGAAACATTTTGAACAATCACGGTTACTTTACCGGCTTTGTCCAGCAAGGCATCCTCATAAAAAAACTGGTAACCTGTCTGTCGGTGGATTTGCCTGAAGATTTTTTGCAGCGGGGCATTTTTTTCCGACAGGTTCACTTTTTGGGCATTACCCGTAGCGCTTACCTGCATGCAAATTCCAAGAATAAATACACTTAGCAGCTTCATAATCAAGAGCAGTTTGATGGTTGTCCTCCGCTTTGTTCCGGATGGACATAAAGGGGTTAAATCCATAACTTTGTTTTGGTTTGGGTTAAACAATGATTGTTTGGCCGGCCTTGCGCCGGATAAGCATTCTGTCTATAATTGGGCAACCCTTACTTCGCCGCTCTGACCCCACATCAGGGCGGCTTTGTTTTGAGTTGCCATTGTACACTATCAGTTGGAAAAAACAGTAATCTTCTTTCCTTCAATGCGAAATATTACACCTGCTTTTTCCATAATTTTTAATACTTCTGAAATCTTGTTATCCCTGCTCACTATTCCTGAAAAAGTTTTTTTACCGGGTTGCCCCTGGAATTCAACATCCACATCATACCAGCGGCTTACCTGCCGCATGATTGAAGAAATATCGGTACGGTCAAAATTGAACCAGCCGGTTTTCCAGGCAATTACTTCATCGGTATCAACATTGTTCTGTATTGAAATTGAGTTATCCATTTTTGCCTGTTGACCAGGCATTAGCTGCACAACTTTGCCATTAGCCGCAGAAACGTTAATGCTTCCTTCCAGCAACGTGGTCCTGACGACTTCTTCATCAGAATAAGCATTAATGTTGAAATGAGTTCCTAATACTTCCACTTCACCTTTTCCTGGAATCATCACTTTAAAGGGCATTGATGGATTCTTTGCAATTTCAAAATAGGCCTCCCCGGATACTTCCACTTTTCGTTCTTTGCCGCCAAAAGCTATTGGAAATTTCAAAGAAGATGCGGCATTTAGCCACACAGCAGAACCGTCTGAAAGCAGTAACTGGTACTGTCCACCTCTTGGTGTTCTTATTGTGTTATAAACGATTTCCCCGGTTCCTGGTCCGCTGCTTGTATATGATAACTGGCCGTTCAGTTTAATTACCTGTACCGAACCTTGCTTAGCTACATTACCATTAGCTGTGGTGTCAAGCAATATAATTGATCCATCAGCCAGTTGGAGTGTGGCTTTGTCACCTCCTGGCAAAATTTGTACGTTATTAGCAGTTTGTATTGGTGCAGTGGTTTTTCCCGGCTCCCAATATAATTTATAGGTTAAAGCAGTGCCTGCAAAAAGAAAAATAACGGCGGCGGCGACCCACCATTTTCTATAAGTTTTTTTAATAGATACTACTGCAGGAGGGTTAATTGTTTGCTTAACATGGCGCCATGCATTTGCTGTAGAAATGGATTCAATTAAACACAATTCATTTTTAAGCGTTACTTCATCTGTCAGTTCCTGAAAAAGTAATTTATTTTCGGTACTGGCAGCTATCCACTCATCCAGTTCATTTTTTTCATCTACTGAAAGGGTTTTCTGCAGGTGTTTAACGATCAATTCAGCATATTTTTGTCCTTGTTCGAAGTTTGTCATACATAAATTATTAATTGCCTGATGCTACCGCTTTTTATGATAAAGTAGGCAGCAGGTTAAATTGTGTTCCAGGTAGGTTTTCCTTCCTTCATTTTTAGCAAAGTATCTTCCAGCCTTTTTTGAATTTTATCGCTATTCATGTTTTGTCGTTTCAGCATTTCCATAAAGTTGTCAATTGTTTTTTGCTGCATTTGTAAAGCTTCTTTTTTCCTTCCCAGTTTGTATAATAAGCTGGCTTTTGTTTCATAAATAGTAAAATTATCACTGAATGCTGCTGCCGTATCCATCCATTGCATTGCTTTATTAAGCCATGGTTTGTCATCTATAATGGTGAAAACTGATTTTGCCAGATCCCTCACCTTATATGCATAGCTTACAGAATTTGCGGAGGCCCTTGCTTTTCTTGTTGTCTCGATATTTTCCGGTTTTATAGAAGTCAGCTTTCCTGCAGCCAGGTCTTTATCAAATTTTGCCACAGCAGCTGAATCAATTTCACGAATTTTGGTTTTATCAAAGTTCACCACCAGTTTACTGTAGCTTTCCAGCACTTTTAGCAATGCTTTTGGGTTTTTTGTCTGCGTAAAGTATTTCACTTTAACTTCTCCTTCTCGCCATGGTACAGGCCACTCGTCTGCCGGAAGCTTTAGCAGCGTAGAAGATATATGTTGCAAAAGTTTTTCATCTGAATTGGCAATAGCTCTTTCAACATCGTTTTTAGCCAGGTATATAAGGTATTCATTCATTAATACAGATATTCTGAACCGTTCAAATATTACTTTTTTGACGCTGTCTTTATTATCTTTTAGAAAACTGTAAAAGGGCCCGTCTGTATTAAGATTTGTAAACTGTATAAGGTCTTTCATCAGGTCAGACTGCAGAATCCCTTGCTTACCCATGATATTAAAATACTGATCCAACACATCAGCGCTGTTTAACTTTAGTTTTTTTCTTTTTTGAAGGTATTTAGCAAGAAAAGCTGAGTCTGTCTTTTTCTCTTCATATTCATCTTCCCATGCAGCAAGCGGTTTTGGGTCTTTAAATTCCGTAATAGCAATGGAAGCTTCTCCTAAAAACTTATCAGCAGGCATTGATCCCAGGCTGCGGTAAACCAAAACTTCATCACCTGTAACAAACAGGTAAGTAGGGTAAGAATTTACTTTGTATCTTATAGCTATCTCAATGCCCTCGCCTTTTTCGGCATCGATTTTATAATTTATAAAGGAAGCATTGAATTTTTCGCCGACCTCTTTTAGCGGAAAAATATCTTTTGCCATTTTTTTACATGGTCCGCACCAACTGGTATATACATCAATAAAGATTGGTTTTTGGGCACTTTTTGCTTTTGCTAGTATGGTGGCCCAGTCTCCTTGTTCAAACCGGATGCCATCTTGTGCAAATAATAAAAAACCATTAATAGTAAAGAGGAGGCCCAAGAGGATATGGCAAATCATTCTTTTCATATAATATAACAGCTTTTGCTTGGCATGTGGTGGACTGTACTTTAAAACATAAGACACCCAGGAGAGAAAAATGGGTGAAAAGAAATCTGAATTTTATCAACTAAAATCAGGTATGCAGAATCAGATACAACAGTATCCAGGACCCGGCGTCGAGTTTAAAGCGGAGAAGCTGTAATGCCCTGGCCTTTTGGGTTTTAACTGTGTTGACAGAAATACCAAGATGGCTGGCAATTTCTTCATTTTTCAGTGACTCAAAAAATGCCAGTTTAAGCACCTGGCGGCATCCTTCCGGCAGTTTTTCGATTGCAGCATGTATTTCGCCCAATACTTCTGACCTGATCATGTTTTCCAATGCCTTAGCATCTTCGATGGTGGCATCATTCTGATTACTGTTGAATTTAGATACAACTTGCTGGTGTCTTGAGATGTTCAGGCAGGCGTTTTTTATGGAAGTATAGAGGTAGGTTTTTGCCTGCGATTCATTATTAAAGCGGAGCTTTTTTTTCCAAAAATTCAAAAAGACCTCCTGTACAATATCCTCGGCCACTTCTTTATTGCCAGTAAATCGAATAGCATAATAGCAAAGCCTGGCATAATAGGTTTGAAAAAGCTGTTCGATATTTTGCCCTGCATCAATCATGTGGGTTGTCCAGTATGTTTATTGTTTTGCCAGAGCCTTTTTTCCTTATTTGGTGTACAAAATATGTCTGTATGTCAAATGTAGCAGGTATTTTGTCACAAATACAAAGCTATTATTGTATAATAGGTGCTCAGGAATTAGTTTAAACAGTTAATTTTAACAATTGAAATTGGTGTTAAACAGTGATTTTTGCGTCATGATGAAAAGTAAAATAATGAAAAAAACAGCTTTGCTAATTTTATTATTCACTGGTATATTTTTTTCGGCCTCGGCTCAGCAAAACCCTGTATCCTGGTCATTTTCTGCAAAGAAAACCGGGGACAAAACCTATGAGATTCATATGGTAGCCACTATCCAGAACAAATGGCACCTGTATTCTCAGTCACAGCCGGATGATGCCATCGCTATACCCACAGCTTTTACTTTTAACCCCAACCCGCTGTTTACTGTGGAGGGAAAAGTAAAAGAAATAGGTAAGCTGGAAAAGTATACCGATAAAACGCTGGGAGTATCAGCGAACCAGTATTCAAAAACAGTCACTTTTGTTCAGACCATTAAAATGAAAGGGAATGTAAAAACAAGTGTTACCGGAAATGTGGAATACCAGACCTGCGATGATGAAAAATGTTTGCCACCCAAAACGGTGAATTTCAAAGTGGCGTTGAACTAATTATGAACTTACTTTTTATATGACGAGTTCCCATTTTGAGAACTCGTTTGTTTTTTAAAAAACAACACCATGTTCCGGCTGCTTTACAGATTTTCTCTTCTTGCTTTTGTTCTGCTGGTTTCATCAGCTTCTTATTCTCAGGATACAACTGCTTCTTTGTATAAATGGACTGTTTCCAGTCAAAAAATAGAGAATGGCAAGTATGAGCTGGTCTTTTTAACTGCCGGTTCACCTGGCTGGCAACTATATGCACCTAACCAGGAACTTGGAGGAGTGAAAACAGTTTTGCTGGAATTTCCAGATTCAAGTATTACAGCCGGGAAGGAATTCGCAGAGAATGGTGAAGCAAAATCATTTGCCAATCCAACTTTTGATAATGCTACTGTAAAAGTGTACGAAGGGCAAGCAGTATGGAAAGCAGTTATTGAAATTAAAGGTACGGTACCCGCCTTGCTGCAGGGCACACTCACTTATTTCTATGGTAATAAAGATGAATTCAACCCGGACATTCCATTATCATTTAATGTGGCATTGGAAGGAGGCGTAAAAGCAGAAAGTATTAAAATACCCTCTATCGATATTCATAACCCGGTGAATAATTGTGGTGATGATGGTACCAGGAATAAAAGTTTGCTTACCATTTTCTTCCTGGGGTTACTGGGTGGATTGATCGCTTTGCTTACCCCCTGTGTGTTTCCGATGATACCTGTGACGGTGACTTTCTTTACAAAAAAATCAACCGACAGGAAAAAGGGCATTACCAATGCTATAATGTACGGATTCTTTATTTTCCTGATCTATATACTGATCACATTGCCATTTCATATTGCAGGCAAAGCCATCAGTCCCGAGATATTCAATAATATATCCACCAATGTGTGGCTGAACCTTATATTCTTTGCTGTCTTCGTGGCTTTTGCTCTTTCTTTCTTTGGTTTATTTGAGATTGGCCTGCCGGCCGGTTTGGCGAATAAAGCAGATGCTAAATCAGGGTTGGGGAATATCGGCGGTATCTTTTTCATGGCTTCCACTTTGGCGATCGTATCTTTTTCCTGTACAGGACCCTTATTAGGTACATTACTGGTAGGTGTGGCGGACCAGGGTGCCTGGCCATTAACAGTGGGTGCAGCTGGTTTCGGCATCGCATTGGGGTTGCCATTTGCCTTATTCGCCATGTTCCCGCATTGGTTGCAATCATTGCCAAAGTCAGGTGGCTGGATGACAGATGTAAAAGTGGTACTGGGTTTTTTGGAACTGGCACTGGCGGTTAAGTTCTTCTCGAATGCAGACCTGGTAAAGCAATGGGGATTATTGAAAAGAGAAGTATTCATTGGCCTTTGGATATTGATCGGTTTACTGACTGTGTTATACCTGTTGGGCAAACTGCGTATTTCACACAGCTCGCCGGTAAAGAAGTTTTCTTTTGTTCGTATCGCTTTTATTGTTCTGTTTGCTGCGATTACAATTTATCTGTTGCCGGGCCTGACAAATACTAAATGGGCTGATCTGAAATTGATCAGTGGTTTCCCTCCGCCAAGAACATACAGCCTTTATAAGATCGATAAAAACAATTCTGTTCTGTTTGAACCTATGCATAATGATTATGCAGGGGCTATACTGCGGGCTAAAGCAGAAAATAAACCTGTACTGATTGATTTTACAGGTTGGGCCTGTGTGAACTGCCGCCGCATGGAAGAGAAAGTTTGGCCTGATAAAAAAGTAGACAGCCTGATGCGGAATGCGTTTGTCGTAGTATCACTCTATGTAGATGAAAGAAAGAACCTGCCATTACCTCAGCAAACAGTTGAAAAACTTTCCAATGGCACAGAGAAATCAATTGTTACAGTAGGCGATAAATGGTCTACTTTCCAGATCGAAAATTTTGGTGCGACATCACAACCGCAGTATGCTATAATAAGTCCCGGACAAACAGCACTGACCAAAACAAAATTCTATACTCCTGATGCGGATGAGTTTATTGAATGGCTGGAGTGCGGCCTGGATGCATTCAACAAAACAAAGATCACTGCTAAACAATAATAGCTGCAAATAAAAAACCTCCCACTACCATTACGTAACAGGAGGCTTTTCAATTTGGTGTCATTCTGTAGCAACCTTCCGGTTTGGCAAGCAAACTAAAATTCCTTTATTCAGAATCCGTTTTACTCCGGGTGGAGATACAGAATGACAAGAGCTTATAAAGCAATTTGTTTTTGTGTCATTAGTTTACGCAAATTAATTAATCCGTAACGCATTCTTCCCAAGGCAGTGTTAATACTGCAATTGGTGGCGGCAGCGATCTCTTTAAAACTCATATCTGCATAATGACGAAGTATGATCACTTCCCGCTGATCTTCAGGAAGACTTTGCAGCATATCACGAACCCTGTCATGGCTTTGTCTTCTCATCATTACCGTTTCGGCACTGTCCTCAGAAAAATTCAGTACTTCAAAAATATCCTTATCCTCGCCGTTGCGGATGGTGGGGGTACGTTTTACTTTTCTGAAATGGTCCACACAAAGGTTATGTCCTATACGCATGGCCCAGGGAAGGAATTTTCCTTCTTCAGTATAACGACCACCCCGCATCGTATCGATGATACGAATAAAGGCATCCTGGAAGATATCTTCCGCTAAATACTTGTCTTTTACAAGGAACAGGATCGATGTATAGATCTTATCCTTGTGACGGAGCACAAGTGCCTCTAAAGCATCGAGATTGCCATCCTGGAAAAGATGGATCAGTTCATGGTCGGTCTTTTTTAAATAAGCTTTCATAACTCCTACAGGTTTAGGTTGCTCTGCATAAGCATGGCCTTGCAGATTTCAAATGGATATTGGTTTAAAAAAATCGGTAAAAAGAAAATGTAGAAGTTTAGGCGATAGGCTGGGTAAGTTTTGGGTTTTTCATTTTTTAGATATTGGACTTTAAAAATAGACCATTTCACGAAATTGC
The DNA here is from genome assembly GCA_029558715.1 of Bacteroidota bacterium. Classification (GTDB taxonomy): domain Bacteria; phylum Bacteroidota; class Bacteroidia; order Chitinophagales; family Chitinophagaceae; genus JJ008. The sequence continues at coordinate 17,792 of JAKQEA010000102.1, forward strand.
CAAACATTTGTGAAAGCAATATGTAGTATTGTGTGCTAAAAAAATGTTAATGATATGGGCTGAAATCCGCATGGGATAAGGCTTTACATTTGTAATACTTGTAATGGAAAAGACAATAAAAGGGAAAAATCCCGCCAAACCGAAGACAGTAATTTCCGCAGAAAACATCCTCATAAAGGGAGCCAGGGTACATAACCTGAAAAATGTGACCGTGGAAATACCCCGCAACAAACTGATCGTTGTTACCGGTGTTTCGGGTTCCGGTAAATCATCACTCACCATTGATACCTTATATGCTGAGGGGCAACGTCGCTATGCGGAGAGCCTGAGCGCCTATGCCCGCCAGTTCCTGAACCGGATGAATAAACCGGACGTTGACTTTATAAAAGGATTGTGCCCGGCTATTGCTATTGAGCAAAAAGTGATCACCCGTACACCGAGAAGCACAGTAGGCAGCATGACTGAGATATATGATTACCTGCGGCTGCTCTTTGCAAGGGTTGGTAAAACTTTTTCACCGGTATCCGGAAAAATGGTGAAGAAAGATGATGTGACAGATGTGCTGGCGGCAATAACAAAATTGAAAGAAGGAGATAAGGTTTTTATACTGGCTACTTTCAAGCAACATAAGAACAGGGATATAAAAGAAGAATTAAATATCCTGGTGCAAAAAGGATTTTCAAGAGTAGCCTCTCCAAATCCCTCCGAAGGAGGAGCATTAACACCTCACCGGATTGAAGAGTTACTGGAACTGACGGATAAAGAACTGAAGGCAAAAAAAATCACACATATACTCGTTGACAGGATTGTAGTTAAGGATTTTGATGAAGATGATCAGCATCGTATGGCCGATTCAATCGGCACTGCATTTTATGAAGGAGAAGGTGATGTATACCTTGAAGTGAATGGGAGCAAGCAACTGCATTTCAACAACCGGTTTGAACTGGATGGTATGCAATTCGAAGAACCACAACCTAATCTTTTTTCATTCAACAATCCTTTTGGTGCATGCCCAACCTGCGAAGGCTTTTCACAGGTGCTCGGGATCGATCCTGACCTGGTGATCCCTGACAGAAGGTTAAGTGTGTATGATGGTGCTGTAGCCCCATGGAAAGGAGAGAAACTGGACTGGTGGAGGCAAAATTTTGTAAAGGGGGCAAAGAAATTTGATTTTCCCGTACATAAAGCCATTGCTGATCTTACCGATAAACAGTATAAACAACTGTGGGAAGGAAGTAACGGGGTGTATGGCATCAATGATTTTTTTAAAGATGTGGAATCGCAGTTGTATAAGGTACAATACCGGGTGTTGCTGAGCCGCTATCGTGGCCGTACGGAATGTCCTGATTGCAATGGGTACCGCCTTCGCAAAGAAGCATTGTATGTCAAAGTGAACCATAAACATATTGGAGAACTCAGCAGCATGCCGGTTAAGGAACTGAAAAAATGGTTTGATGAACTGGACAAACATATAAGCCAGCATGATAAAGAAGTAGCCAAGAGAATTCTCATCGAGCTGAACGGAAGACTTGATACCCTGATCAAAGTGGGACTGGGTTATTTAACTCTGAGCAGACTGGCCAATTCATTAAGCGGTGGTGAAAGCCAGCGGATACAGCTGACAAGAAGCCTTGGCAGCAATCTCACCAACTCGTTATATATATTAGATGAGCCCTCTATCGGTTTGCATTCAAGAGATACGGCTAACCTGATAAAAGTATTAAAAGAACTGAGAGATCTTGGTAACACGGTAGTGGTGGTAGAGCATGATGAAATGATGATGCGGGAAGCAGATCACATTATTGATATGGGACCGCTGGCCTCTCATTTGGGTGGTGAAGTGGTGGCGGAAGGTGATTATGATGAGATCATTTCAAACCCCATGAGCCTGACAGGTAAATACCTGAAAGGAGAACTGACCATCGAACCACCAAAAACGGTACGTAAATGGAACCGCTCCATCAAAGTGGAAGGCGCCAGGCATAATAATCTTAAAAACATCACAGTTGAATTTCCATTGAATGTGCTTTGTGTGGTAAGTGGTGTCAGCGGGAGTGGTAAAACAACATTGGTAAAACAGATACTGAGCCCGGCATTGAGAAAGATAAAAGGAGAGTTTGGAGATAAGGTAGGATTTCATAAAGCCATAACCGGAGATATTGAAGGCATTGGCCAGGTTGAAATGGTGGACCAGCATCCCATTGGAAAATCATCAAGAAGTAATCCTGTTACTTACATAAAAGCATATGATGAGATAAGAGACCTGTTTGCCAGGCAACCAGTAAGCAAGATGCGGGGTTTTATGCCCAAACATTTTTCTTTTAATGTGGATGGTGGCCGTTGTGATACCTGCAAAGGAGAAGGAGAACAGGTTGTGGAGATGCAGTTCCTGGCAGATGTACACCTGACCTGCGAATCATGCGGCGGTAAACGCTTTAAAGAAGAAGTGCTGGAAGTAAAGTACAGGGATAAAAGTATATATGATGTGCTGGAGATGAGTGTGGATGAGGCGATCAGTTTCTTTTACGAAGAAAAAAATCTGTCAAAAGCCATACAGCCTTTAAGTGATGTGGGATTAGGCTATATTAAACTGGGTCAGTCATCGGATACCTTATCGGGCGGTGAAGCACAACGGGTGAAACTGGCTTCTTTCCTGGGTAAAGGAAGGGCGGCCAGTAAAATACTTTTCATTTTTGATGAACCTACTACCGGCTTGCATTTCCATGATATCAATAAACTGCTTGCTTCCTTCAACGCATTGATAGAGCAGGGGCATTCAATCATAGTCATCGAACATAATACCGATGTCATCCGCTCGGCTGACTGGGTAATAGACCTCGGGCCTGAAGCCGGTGATGCCGGTGGAAATCTTGTTTTTGCCGGAAAGCCGGCAGACCTCAGAAAAAACAAACAGAGTCATACTGCTGTATATATCTGATATTTATCATAAGTACGGGATAGGAACTGTTGCTGGTCAATTCGCTGAAAACCTTGCCCGGCAAGAAGTTAGTAGAACTACGAGATTTGTTTTTCAGATAAAAAAAACGACTGAAATACTTGCAAAAACTGGCTGGCTGGTATACCTTTACCGTTGCTTCAACTATCTGATCCTCCCATCCTTCGAAATTCACAGCAAATCCTTTATTTATTCAGGCTCGTATTGTTTACAGCAACTTGTTGCCTGTATACATTATTATATAACCAGTTGCCAATCTCCTCGTAAAGACTTTTGTATCCTTCTTCTGTGGTAAGCCAAACCAATTTCGAACCTTTTTTAAACTTAAAAACTCTTGGCATGAAAAAGATTTTACAAGGAACAAAAGCATTAGCAATTGTAGTGCTGCTTATGATGACAGCAACAATGGTAAATGCACAGAAAACAGCGGTTGCAAGTGGTAACTGGAATACACCTGCAACATGGTCTCCAGTTGGTGTACCTTCAGCAACTGATGATGTAATAATTAATAATGGAGTCAATGTTACTGTTAATACAGCGGCGACTTGTGCCAGTTTGACAATTAATGCAGGCGGAACTGCTACTACCGTTTCCATTTCAGGAACAAATTCGTTAGCAGTCACTGGTGCGATTACTATAAATTCTGGTACGGGTTCTGGAGATGACAGAACTCTTGCTGTAGGTGCCGGGACTTTAACCTGCGCTTCGATAACGATGGAAGTAACTGGTAATGACAACCGGACCAATTTCTTAACAATATCTACCGGAACAGCAACAGTATCTGGAAACATTACAATGAATGATGCTGATGTGGACAGAAACAGTGTTGCAATCAGTGGGGCAGGAACATTAAATGTTAGCGGTTCTTTTACAGGCGGCGCAGTTAGTTTTGTTACTACCAGTACAGTAAATTATAACGGAGCTGCACAAACTATTCGTGGAGCCTCATATGGTAACCTCATTCTTTCGGGAAGTGGGGTAAAAACCACAACAGGAGTAACCGTAAATACCAAGCTTACGATGGGTGGCACTGCAACAGCTGGTAATACAATTACTTATTCAACAGCCATACTTGAGTATAATGGAACGGCTCCACAAACCACTTCACTCAATGAGTTTTCAAGTAATAATGCAAACATTGACCAGGTGATCATTAATAATGCAAGTGGTGTTACACTTAATGACGCAACTACGCTTAATGATGCAGATCTTTTGCTAAGTGCAGGAACATTTGCAACCGGTACAAATCTCACTATCAGTACATCAGGATTACCTGTTATCACTGTTGATGGAGGGAGTATAACCGGGACCCTGCAAGGGACAGGTGATTATGATGTTGATTATACCGCCGGAACACAATCGGCCGGAGCAGAATTGACAGGTGCAGGCTTAAGTGATATTGATGTTGACCTGAATGCTGCCACTGATGTAATTACATTGACTCAGAATGTTGCTCCTGACGGAGATGTAACGCTGAGCCAGGGTATACTCGATCTGGGTTCATTCACAATTAACCGTTCAGCAGGTGGAGGTGGTACATTTAATATTACTAATGATGCCACCCTTAGAATAGGAGGTACAAATTCTTTCCCATCTAACTACAGTAGTCATGCTATGTCTGCTACCAATGCCACTGTGGAATATGCCGGCACAGCACAATCTGTTATTGACCTAGCGTCTGGTGAAAATTATACAATACTTATATTATCTGGTTCGGGTGTTAAAACATTAGCGGCAGGTGTCACAGTAGAAGTTCTTTTATCAATACAGGGCACTGCCACTTTAGCTGGATCAGTAGTAACTTATAGTACCGCAAATCTTGAGTACAAAGGTTCAGCTGCTCAAACTACTTCAAATGTGGAGTTCCCGGCTGCACTTACTGCAAATGTAATCATTGATAATGCAGCTGGTGTTTCCTTGAACGGAGCAAAAACTTTAAACGGATCTCTTACTCTTACAAACGGTGTACTTACTACAACAGCTGCCAATTTACTTACAATGCCTGATGGGTTCGCTACAGTAAATGGAGGCTCAACAGCATCTTATATAGATGGACCTGTTAGGAAAAATGGTAATGATGCATATACATTTAAAGTAGGACGTGGCGGTGTTTATTCACCAGTTACTATTTCTGCACCTGATAATACTGGTGATGCATTTACCTGTGAGTATAAAAGAGAAAGCGCTACTGCTCTTGGTCCTATTACTGTTGCAGGTATCTTCCGTGTTAGCAATTGCGAATACTGGGAATTGACAGAAGCTGCTGATGCAGGTGGTGCAACTTCAATCAGTGTTACGGTAGGCTGGTACAGCAACAGTGGTTGCGGTAACTGGGATTATATTTCCGATTATACAGGGCTTCGGTTAGTTCACTTTAATGGTACATCGTGGAATGCATTAGCTGGTACAACAGGTAGTCCTGTGGGTGATAATACAACTGGTACGATCACCAGGACTGCTGTTAATACTTTCAGTCCTTTTGCATTAGGCAGTGCTATTGATGATGGTAATGCATTACCGGTTAACTTCAGCAATGTAAAAGCGTTTGAAAAAGGTACTGGTGTACAAATAGAGTGGACCAACCTGACTGAAAAAGACCTGGTAAACTATATAGTTGAACGTTCTGCTAATGGCCGTGATTTCACAGCCATAGCACAGGTAGCTCCAAGAAGCAACCAGGCAGATAAAGAAAGCTATACCAGCTTTGATCCTTCTCCAATGGCTGGTGCTAATTTCTATCGTATTAAAGTGCTGGAGATAGACGGTAAAGTGATCTATAGTAAATTACTGAAAGTGGATATAGGCAGGATCACAAAAGGAATCTTTTTATATCCAAACCCTGTTGCCGGTAAAGAAGTAACAGTAGGCTTCAGCGCAATAAAAGGTCAGTACACCCTGCGTATTATTAACGCTGGGGGACAAGAGCTGTTTACACAACGCTTAAATCATCCGGGTGGCAATATCTCCCAGGCTGTTATTCTTCCTTCTTCTGTAAGATCAGGTATCTACAATATGCTGATCACAGGTGATAATTACAAGGAATCAAAAATGTTCGTAGTACAATAACAATTAATAGAGAACCACAATAAGGGCCGGCTCAGTAATGAGACCGGCCTTTTTATTGGGAGTAACTGGCTGGTAAAGCAGTCGGGCAGTTCTTTATTGTTTGATGAATTTTTGTTGCATCAGTCCACCGTTATGCAAGACGGATACCAGGTAAGTGCCTGCAGGTAATGTGTTCACATCCATATTCAGGCTTATTCTTCCGGCAGCAATATTTTCAGTCATGGATCTTACTGTCATTCCCCTCATATCAGTGATAGTCACCATCGTCTTTCCGGGTACCAACTGATCAAAACTTAAATTCACTGATTGTACCGCCGGGTTGGGGAAAAGGGTTATCATTCCTCCCTTTTGTTTCATATCGAATTGCAGGATCTTGCTGTACGTAAAGCGGCCATCCCTATCCATCAGTTGCAGGCGATAAAATACTTTTTGAAGAGACAGGTTGTGCAGGCCATTATCAGCAAAAGCATAATCATTCCGGTTACTGTTGCCGGCTCCCGCTACATTTCCAATCGTAGTAAAGCTGGTACCATCTGTACTGCGCTGTATATTAAAATGACTGAAGTTTGTTTCCTCTTCCGCCTCCCATTTCAGGTGAGTGATATTGTTCGTAAGCACACCACTGAAATGAAGCAGGTGCAATGGTAAGGGTACCTGGAAACTGCTGATCTTCCAGAGATCGTTGAGCACACCTGATGCACTGCCATCAAAGCCATATCCACCAAATAACCAGAGATTGCCATTGCCATCTGTCCATGATACACTGGCTGTTCTTGCTCCTGATTTGTTAGATATATCGGGCAGGCCTTGTGTGCCATATACTCCCGGCTGGTCAACCGTATTGTCTCCTTTCACCCATGTCCATGCATTGGTGGATGGAGTATATTTCCAGAGGTCATTGAGGTAGCCGGAGTTGATCGCATCATATCCGTAACCACCAAATAGCCAGAGATTGCCATTGACATCTGTCCATGAACTGCTCACATACCGGGCACCGGGTTTGTTTGTTGTATTCGGAATTCCCTGCGTTCCGTATACACTAACCTGGTTGACGGTTTTATCACCACTGATCCATGTCCATTCGTTCGTAGCAGGGTTATACCGCCACATATCATTCAGGTTGCCTGAAAGGGTTTCATCATAACCGAATCCGCCAAACAGCCAGAGGTTACCGCTGTTATCAGTCCACGAAGTGCTTACATAGCGGGCACCGGGTTTATTGCTTGTACCTGGTACTCCTTTTGTGCCATATACACCTGGCTGCTCAATGGCATTATCGCCATTTACCCATGTCCATTTATTGGTAGCAGGATTATATTTCCACAGATCGTTCAGCATACCCGTAGAACTGCCATCATATCCATAACCACCAAACAACCATAAATTACCATTAGCATCTGTCCAGGTACGGCTGCCATATCTTCCACCCGGTTTATTATTAGCATGTTCAACACCTTTTGTTCCATATACTCCCACTTTGTCAATAGTTTTATCACCCTTTACCCATGTCCATTGATTAGTGGATGGATTATATTTCCAGAGTGTATTCAGGAAACCGAAATCATTGTCGGTATATCCAAAGCCTCCAAAGAGCCAGAGATTGTTATTGGCATCTGTCCATGAAACGCTGGCATAGGTAGCGCCGGGTTTATTAGCCGCATGTGGTGTTCCCTGTGTTCCATAGGTACTGTATTCTTCGATGATATTACTGCCTTTTACCCATGTCCAGTTATTAGTAGCAGGATCGTATTTCCAGAGATCGTTCAGGTACCCCATATCAACACTTCCATATCCCATACCTCCAAAGAGCCAGAGGTTGCCGGTGGTATCTCTCCAGGTTGTGGAGAAATTTCTTGCGCCGGGTTTGTTGCTGCTGCCGGGGATGCCCTGTGTACCATATATTCCTGCCTGGTCAATTGTATTATCTCCTTTCATCCATGTCCAGGGAGTTTGGGGGTCTATTTGTGCAAATGAAAATGAGGCGTATAGCAATAACGCAATGAAGGGTAGGGTGGTCTTCATACAAGGATGGATTTGGATTCATTCAAACTTATAGAACTATGAACCCAAATGCAATCAAAAGGGGAAATGAAAACGGAAAATCAGGATATACCCTTATAGAAAAAAAGGGTTTATTATAAGAGAAAAAAGAGAATGGTTAGCGGAGTTTATCCAATGACTTAACCAGCTTTTCATCTTTACGTATGCCCCTGAATGCCATGAAATAACCAATCAGCATGATGACAGGAAGCACGGCTGTTAATGCGGGTACTGGTTTTACCAGTTTATTCATTTGCATGATGTATAAAAAGATCAAAAGTCCGGATATCAATATACCTAATATACAAAGCCACATTTGTTGCCTGCGGTTTTTGAAAAGAAAAATAATAATGGTAGATAAGATAAGTGATCCGCCGGTCAGTATCAGCAGGAAAAATGTGCTGCCGGCATCCACTACGGTGCGAACAGAACTGTTTTGCTGTATCTCATCACCAACAACAAACGGGAACATGAAACTAAAGATGGCCGCCATAGTAGTGAGTAACAACCAAAGAGTTTGCTGACGCTGGATCATAACATACTTTATTTAGTGTAACAAAAATTGAAACTACAACATTATCCCAATTCAGGATACAGCGGGAACTGTTGCATGAAAGTTTTCACTTCTTCTTTTACACCTGTGATAACCGACTCATCATCTGCATTCATCAATACTTTATCAATGAAGGCAACCACTGTTTCCATATGCGCCTCTTTCATACCTCTTGTAGTAACTGCAGGTACTCCCACCCGGATACCAGAAGTAACAAAAGGTGATTTGTCATCAAAAGGTACAGCATTCTTATTAAGGGTGATATGAGCTTTGTCCAGTGTTTCCTGCCCTTTCTTACCTGTGAGATTCTTATTGCGAAGGTCGATCAGCATTAAGTGATTGTCTGTACCATTACTTATCAGTTGATAACCTCTCGATACAAATGCTTTGGCCATCGCCTGTGCATTGGCAATGACCTGCTTACCGTACGACTTAAAATCTTCAGAAAGAATTTCTCCAAATGCCACGGCTTTTGCAGCAATAACATGTTCCAGTGGTCCTCCCTGTGAGCCGGGGAATACAGCCAGGTCAAGCAAC
>JAKQEA010000108.1 GCA_029558715.1 Bacteroidota bacterium
TTACTGTCATGTGTATAATATCTTAAGTGATCCCAGCTTGAATATGTGGGTTTTAATACCCAACCAGATTCCGGAAACAGTGATAGCCGGGGGTCTCACTTTTCAGCAAAGCGACAGTTTTATCAGAATAAATGCCCCTAATCTGAATAGTGGAATAGTTTCCGGAACCAAAGACGGCATCAACTTCAGTTATGCTCCCATTGAAAACGGTTATGCTATTTTGCCTGTGGACCCTAATGTAGAAGGCAATTTAACAATAACCGTCAGCAAAAAGAATTATGTTCCCCTGGTGCGGACTTTAACTTTGCAGGCGGATGCTACTATCGGTATTGTTTCTAATAGTTTAGCCAATACTATTCTGGCTCCGAATGAGTCCTATTCTCTTACCCTGCAGTTAAAAAATTTCTCCAACCAGATGTATAATAATATAACTGTTAATCTTTCCTGCAATCATTCCGCAATAGTGATTGATAATCCCAATGCTGCTATAACTTCTTTTAATCCGGAAGCAACTATACCTGTAAATTTCAGTTTCCTTACTACCGGAGCTATAAAACCCGGGGCAATAATTGATTTTACTGTTACTTTAAATAATCCTTCCCTTGCCTGTATTTTTCAGTTAGTTGCCGGTGGAGCTAAGATTCAGGTGATTAATTATGATGGTGTTTTAGAGATAGGACAGGCAAATAACATCACTTTTACGGTTACCAATCAGGGCAATTTTGCTATGGAAGATATTATTTTGGAAATTCAGGCACTTACACCTGCAGCCGTTGCTCAAAGTGATCCTGTTGCCATAGGTTCTTTAGCTCCCAATGAGATAAAACAATTTACAGCAACAATTACTTTAATGAACGATGTCTTTCCCGGAAATAATATCCCTCTGCGTTTTGATGCTACTAATGCAGGCGGCTATAGTTACAGTAGTTTTTATGCAATTACAGCCGGCATTCCGGGAACGGATGATCCAACCGGACCCGATGAATATGGTTATTTTGCTTACGATTCTACTGATCTCGGCTATTCTTCAACTCCCGTTTATGAATGGATTGAACTTGATCCTGAAGGTGGTGACCTTTTGGGTAATGTCTTCCTAAGTCAGGATGATTCTGTGAAGACAACTTCTCTACCTTTCACTTTCCGTTTTTACGGTGTTGATTATAATAGCGTTACAATGTCTACTAATGGCTGGATTTCTTTCATTCCTACAGATCAATCCGATTTCTATAATTGTTATATTCCTGCTGCCTTAGGTCCTTATGCTATGGTTGCCGGCTATTGGGATGACCTTAAAGGTATGAAAACAGGTGAGGATGAATCGGGAAATCCTGTTTTTGCTGATATGCGTATTATTTATTGGTATGATTCTGCAAATAATCGTTATATCATTGAATGGAACAAAGCTTACAACCAATATACCATAGATTTGGGTCCCAATGCCTCTATGGAAAAATTCCAGATTATTCTCTATCCCAAACAAGAACAGGATGGTGATATTGTAATTCAATATCATACTGTTGATAATCCTGGAATAACTACCAACTACTGCACAGTAGGAATTGAAGACCACAATCAGTTACGGGGCTTAACTTATACGCATGCGAATACTTATCCTGTAACGGCAACTACTTTGTCCCCCGGCTTGGCGATTAAATTTACTACTACCTGGCCCGATAATTATGTTGCCAATGAAGATGAGACCTTGCCAATTCCTGTTTGTAACCTGCGGAACTATCCCAATCCTTTTAATCCTGTTACCACTATATCTTTTACTGCGAAACAAAAAGGGTTTGCTGTTCTTAATATCTATAACCTGAAAGGACAGCTGATTAAAACCCTGCTGCAAGATAATATTTTATCCGGTGAACATAAATTGATTTGGGAAGGAAAAGATAATCAGGGAAATAATGTTGCTTCCGGCGTTTATCTGTATAAATTGCAGATGAATGGCACTACCCTGACTAAAAAAATGCTGCTGCTGAAGTAGGTTAACAGGTGAACGGGTTAACAGGTTAACGGGTTAACCTTATTAACTATATCTCTTAGTTTAATCTGCTTTTCCCGACAGAATGAATATAAACCCTGATAAACATTATCCACTGCTTTAGGGTCTATAAAATTGGCTGTTCCTAAAGCAA
>JAKQEA010000124.1 GCA_029558715.1 Bacteroidota bacterium
TTCGATCTTCGTACAATCTACAGGAAAACTAAGTTGATTGCTATTGGGAAGTTTAATGATTGGGGACCTTTTGATTACCACCGTGATTTTAACCTTACGTTCCCCATGCAGTTGATTGCTGATATTTCCACAGAGATTGGAAAGCCGGATTGGTTTATGTTGCCCGGCACCAAAATAGGCATCAGGGGAACTTACAGAACGCTGGATAAATACTCACCCCGTTATTCACCCATCAAAACAATTGATGCAGCTGGCAACTGGGTGCCAGACCCCAATGCTATTGGCTTTCCCGATGGTAATGAGTGGGAGATACGGACTTACATTCAAATCAACATTGGTAAATAAATATGCTTGCTTATAATTATAAAGAAATTATTATGAAAAAGAATCAATCAATTTTTAGAGGTTTCTTCGGCTTGCTTGCTTTAGCAATACTGTTTGTTGCAGGTTGTAAAAAAAGAGATGTTGCTGATTTGCAGAACCCGGAGTTTCCCAATACTGCCGAGGTTTTTATTGATGACTTTACCAGTGATTTGGCGTATGCTGCATTTGGCGGTTCAGATGTAAAAGCTTTTCAGGTTGATAACCAGGTAGCCTATGGAGGTACCAGGCAATCCATGCGGTTTGATGTTCCCGATGCGAACAGTCCGAACGGTTCCTATGCGGGCGGTGTATTCTTCAGCAAAACAGGTAGAAATTTATCCGGCTATAATGCGTTGACATTTTACATAAAAGCGTCGCAAGCTGCTACCATTGGTGTAATTGGTTTTGGTAATGATCTGGGTGAAAATAAATACCAGGTTACGCTGAGTGGTTTACCTGTAAACAGTAACTGGAAAAAAATAATCATCCCGATACCTGATGCAGCAAAACTTACAGCTGAAAAAGGACTGCTTTATTATTCTACCGGCCCCGAAAACGGAAGAGGCTATACATTCTGGATTGATGAAGTACGATTTGAAAATTTAGGTGATATCGCTAACCTGCAAGGTTTGATTTATACAGGACAAGACAGGGTGATTGGTAATGCTGAAACAGGGGATAAAATTACAATTGATGGTCTTCAGGCTTCTGTAAACCTGCCCGGCGGCGTAAACCAAACTGTAGATATATCACCTTACTATTTCACATTTAATTCGTCTACTCCAGCTGTTGCCAATGTTGATGCAAAAGGATTAGTATCTGTTGTAGATGCGGGCTCTGCCACCATCACTGCAAAACTGGGCGACAAGAATGCCACCGGTTCATTAAGTATTACTTCTACCGGTTTGCCGGTTGGTCCTACTACAATTGCACCAGTTCCTACCCGGGATGCGGCAGATGTAATTTCATTATACAGCAATGCTTATACTAATGTACCGGTTGATACCTGGAATACCCGCTGGCAATTTTCAACAGCAGACAATTATTTTATACAGGTAGCCGGCAACGATGTTATACGTTACAGAAACTTAAATTTTGTTGGAATAGAATTCTCATCCAGTACAATCAATGCAACTGCCATGAGTGGTTTTCACATTGATATCTGGACACCGGATATTACTGCCTTACCCAATAATTTTAAAGTGTTGCTGGTTGATTTTGGTGCCAATGGTGTTGTAGGTGGCGGGGATGATGCATCGCATGAAGTTACCATTACAAGTCCTACACTTGTTTCGAATAACTGGGTAAGTATTGATATTCCAATGTCGAGCTTTACCGGGCTTACAACAAGGGCACACCTGGGACAGTTAGTACTCTCTGGTACTCTTCCCAATCTGTATGTCGATAATGTATATTTCTATAAAATTCCTACCCGGCCAACAGTTGCAGCCCCTACGCCTACAAGGCTGGCTGCTAATGTTATTTCCATTTTTAGTGATGCTTATACCAATGTTGCTGGTTCTGATTTTAATCCTAACTGGGGCCAGGCAACTGTTACTACACAAACACTAATTGCTGGTAATAATACATTGTCTTATGCCGGATTAAATTACCAGGGGTTACAGTTTGGCAGTAACCTGAATGTATCGACTATGGGTTTTCTGCATTTGGACTATTACACCGTAAACTCAACTAATTTACGGGTGTTCCTCATTAGTCCCGGCCCTGTAGAAACTCCTTACACATTACCAACGCCTACAACCGGGTGGAATAGTGTGGATATACCGCTCTCTGCTTTTTCGCCAGTGGCGTTGAATAATTTGATCCAGATGAAATATGATGGTAATGGTGATATTTATGTAGACAATATTTATTTCTACAAAAATCCCACCACACCAACTGTTGCGGCTCCTGTTCCTACCCGGCCGGCGGCAAATGTACTTTCTGTTTTCAGCGATACGTATACAAATGTTGCAGGCACAGATTTTAACCCTAACTGGGGACAATCAACCGTTGTAACACAAACACCAATTGCAGGAAATAACACATTGCATTACGCCAGTTTCAATTACCAGGGTGTTCAGTTAGGAAGCAATCAGGATGTTACTTCTTATGGATTTCTGCATCTCGATTTTTATTCCACTAATGCGACTCAGTTAAAAGTGTATTTAATCAGCCCTGGCCCTGTAGAAACACCTTATACTCTTACTGTACCTACGACGGGGTGGAGCAGTGTTGATATTCCACTTTCTGCTTTTTCACCGGTAGCGTTAAACAATGTTATACAAATGAAATTTGACGGTGGCACCGGCGCAAGTGATATTTATCTTGACAATATCTATTTCTATAGGACAGGCGGTGGAGGAGGTGGTACATTCACCCTGGATGATATAATAAATTTTGAACCTGGGGGATTTGGAGCAGGCTGGACATGGAATGTTTTTGAGAACGCAACAAATCCGCCATTGGAATTTGTTGCAAACCCATTCCCATCAGGAATAAATACATCGGCAACCGTAGCAAAGTTTACTGCTCAGCAAGCAGGTAATCCCTGGGCTGGTTGTGAAACAGCACATGGCCCCACAGGTATGCCTGTATTTAATCTGGATGCTGCCCATAAAATTGTAAAAATAATGGTCTATAAAACGACACTCAGTGATGTGGGAATAAAATTTGCAAAACCGGATGGCTGGTCTTTAGGAGAAATTAAAGTGCCTAATACAGTAATAAACGCCTGGCAGGAAATTACTTTCGATTTTACGGCACAACTGCAAAATGGATATGACCAGATCATCATTTTCCCGGATTTCATTGCACGGGGTTCAACCAATGTGATCTATTTTGATAACATAAGATTCGGGAATTAAAATAATGAAGCGGGTTACGACAGAAAAAATGTAATCCGGAAAAGTAGTTTGAATATTTTTTATACTCAACGATTAAAAGTATTGTTATGAGAAATAAAAGTAAAAATGTAGTCTTCGCAACTATAAGTTCATTGCTAATGCTAATGCTTATAGGATGTGAAAGAGAAGCTGTACAAACATTGCCGCAAAGAGAGTGGGAGTTAACCTGGAGCGATGAGTTTAACGGAGCAGCCGGTAGTGCACCTGACAATTCTAAATGGTCTTTTGATATTGGCACCGGCACCAATGGCTGGGGCAATAGTGAATTGCAGCATTATACCAACCGCCCTTCTAATGTTCAATTGGATGGCAATGGGAAATTGATTATTACTGCCAGGAGCGAATCATATGCCGGCTCTGGATTCACTTCTGCAAGACTAAAAACCAAAGGTTTATTTGCCCAGGCCTATGGCCGCTTTGAAGCAAGGATAAAAACACCAACTGGTCCTGGTATATGGCCGGCTTTCTGGATGCTGGGTGCAAATATTGATACAAAGCCATGGCCCCAATGCGGTGAAATAGATATCATGGAACAAAGAGGCCAACAACCATCTATAACGCATGGCACATTACATGGCCCTGGTTACTCAGGTGGTAATTCCATTGGTAAGGCATATGGTTTAACTAATGGAAGATTTGATACAGATTATCATATCTATGCTGTTGAATGGGGCGAAGATTATATTGATTTCTTCGTTGATAATTTTTTATACCAGCGTCTGACACCTGCAGATGTTACCGGAGAATGGGTATATAATCAGCCGTTTTTCCTTTTGTTGAATGTGGCAGTAGGTGGAAATTTTGTTGGTTTCCCGACTTCTGGCACTCCATTCCCTCAATCCATGTATGTGGATTATGTAAAAGTGTATAAGCAGAAATAACAGTTCTTTTTCCTAAAAACATAGCATGTCAGGACAGTCGTCTTTGACTACAGGGCATGCTATGCCAATCGAAAAAAGATGCTTTATCAGCGCAATAATATCGCAACAGGAAACAGTGAAATAACCCTGAGTGAAGAAAAAATGGGAAATGAGATTTTTTACAAGATCTCAAATGCAGACAAGATGCGTCCCTTTTTTATGTCTATCGTAAGTGACTCCAATCACTGGTTATTTCTATCAAGTAATGGCGGAATATCGGCTGGTCGTAAAAATGCTGAATATGCCTTATTCCCTTACTATACTGATGATAAAATAACTGAGTCAGCAGAAATTACCGGAAGTAAAACCATAGTCCGTATTAATAAGAACAATGAGTTGACTATATGGGAGCCATTCTCCATTCGAAGCGAAGGACGGTTTAACATCAGCCGGAATCTATATCAAAACAGGTTCAGCAATAAGATCATTTTTGAAGAGATCAATCATGATTTGGGATTGAATTTTCAATACGAGTGGAATTCAAGCAATCTGTATGGCTTTGTAAAAAAATCGAGATTGCTAAACCAATCTGGTAAAATCATCCAGTTGGAGATATTGGATGGTTTACAGAACATCATGCCTTATGGTGTGCCCGGTGACTTGCAAACAAAAACAAGCAATTTAGCCGATGCCTATAAACGGTCTGAGCTGGTAGCTGAAACAGGACTGGGCATTTATGCATTAAGTGCAATCATTGTCGATAAAGCTGAACCAAGCGAAGCATTAAAAACGAATGTGGTATGGAGTTCAGGACTGGATCAGCCACTTTATTTACTTTCCACATTACAATTGCAACATTTCAGAAATGGAAAAACAATTACACAGGAACAAGATGTGAAAGGAGAGAAGGGCGCCTATTTTATGATAAGCAGTCTTTCATTGAAAACCGGTGAGAAAAAAGAATGGATCACAGTTGCCAATATCAATCAGAACCATGCGGCTGTTGTACAACTGAGTGAAACTATTAAAAATAATTTGGGGTTGTACAAAGAAGTGCTGGATGATGTGGAGCTGGGTTCTGAACGATTACAGCAATTAAATGCTGCGGCAGACGGTTTTCAATACACGGCAGATGATTTAAAAGATACACGGCATTTTTCCAACGTACTGTTCAACATCATGCGGGGTGGAATTTTTGATAACAATTACCAGGTTGAAAAATGGGATTTTGAGAACTACCTGAAGAAAGCAAATAAAAAAGTATTTGAACAGGCAGCTGAGCATATTAATAAACTAAGTGCTGAGTTTTCTGTATTTGATCTAAAAGCAGTTGCACAGCAATCAGGCAATGCTGATTTCATCCGGCTGGCAACAGAGTACCTGCCGTTAAAATTCAGTCGTCGTCATGGTGATCCCAGTCGTCCGTGGAATCAATTTTCCATCAATACGACCAGTGAAACCGATGGTTCAAAAATTCTGGACTACCAGGGCAACTGGCGGGATATTTTTCAGAACTGGGAAGCATTGGCACACTCATACCCTGCCTTCATTGAAGGGATGATTTATAAATTTCTCAATGCTTCCACTTTTGACGGATATAATCCTTACCGTGTTACCAAAGATGGTTTTGATTGGGAAACCATTGAGCCGGATAATCCATGGAGCTACATCGGCTACTGGGGCGATCACCAGATAATTTATCTTCTGAAATTTTTAGAGTTTGCAGAGCAGCATCAAAAAGGGGCAATAGAATCGATGCTTGGTAAAAACGAATTTGTTTATGCCAATGTGCCCTATCGCATCAAATCATACACAGACATTGTAAAGAATCCCAAAGACACCATCACCTTTGACCATGACAACGAAAAACAAATTCATGAAAAGATAAAAGCAATTGGGGTAGATGGTGCCCTGCTAACCAATACAAAGGGTGACATCTGCCATGTAAACTTTCTCGAGAAGGTTTTAGCTACGCTCTTGTCGAAGCTTTCCAATTTCATTCCTGAAGGCGGTATCTGGATGAATACACAAAGACCGGAATGGAATGATGCCAACAATGCACTGGTGGGTAATGGCGTTTCCATGGTCACCTTGTATTACTTAAGAAGATTTTT